>NZ_JBSIBX010000008.1:0-202981 GCF_058245105.1 Chryseobacterium sp. UF-81
AGGATTCCCAGTGTGATCGCATTGGCCCAGATAAAGTTTTTCCAGGTGAATTTGTAGTTTCTTGCATAATATACCAGACAAACGGCCGGCACCGCAAGCATACACATCATGTGTACTCCTACAGAAAGTCCCAATACAAAGAAAATAAGGATGATCCATCTTTCACTGTCTTTTGCCAGGTATTCGTTTTCCCATTTGGTAATGAGCCATACCAGCAGGGCAATAAATAGGGAAGCCATGGAATATACCTCTCCTTCTACTGCAGAAAACCAAAAGGTATCCGAGAAGGTAAAGCATAAAGCTCCTACTGCTCCCGCAAAAAGAATGGAGATTTCCTGGTGTTTTGTAATTTCATCAAAATCCTTGTTCAACAGTCGTCTTACAAAATGGGTAATCGTCCAGAATAAGAATAAAATCGTCAATGCACTGAACAGTGCAGACATCGCATTGATCACAATAGAATAATTCTGTTCATTTCCCAATGCAAATATACTGGCCATAGCCCCCATAATCTGGAATAAAGCGGCTCCGGGAGCGTGCGTTACTTCGAGTTTTACAGCTGAGGAAATGTACTCGCCGCAGTCCCAGAAACTGAGATAATGTTCCATGGTGGAGAAATAAGTAATCAGTGCGATAACGAAAATCACCCATCCTAAAACGGTATTCCATTTTTTAAAAGACCAGTTCTTCATATACTATGTGGTTTCAATACATAGTAAGACAACCCAGACTGGGTAATTATTACATGGTCATTCTGTTTCCAAATTCCCGGCAATAGACTTCAGAGTAAATCCTTTAAGAGTATTTCCGCCCTCAATACGCTGAACCGTCCGTAATGAAAGGCCGGATTTTTCAGCAAGTTCAGCCTGGGTCATATTCTTCTCGTAAAATTTTAACCTTATTTTTCATTTTGGTTATTCATTTTAAAGACTATACATTTCATTTTAAATGAAAATCTTATAGTACTTATCAATAAGTATTGTTCAGTCCTCCATCCAAAGGAATACTGGCTCCGGTAAGGTAAGATGAATATTCTGAAGCCAGAAAAGCAGCCAGATGACCATATTCTTCAGTTTTACCCAGCCTTTTCATCGGGATTTTATTTTCTCTGGCTTTTTTTATTTCCTCTTGGGATTTGCCCGTCTGCCGGGATTCATGGCTGATCAGGTTCTGGATACGTTCCGTATCAAAATATCCTGTCAGAATATTGTTAACAGTGATCTGGTGCTGTGCCACTTCATTGGATAATGTCTTTGCCCAGGCGATTACCGCTGAACGGATGGAATTGGAAAGGGATAAATTATTGATCGGTTCTTTTACAGACAGTGAAGAAACATTGATGATCCGTCCGCTTTTCTGCTTGATCATATGCGGTAAAGCCAGTAAAGTTGTTTCACAAACCGTTTTAAAAAGCAGATCAAATGCTTTCTGGTAATCATCAACATTTTTGTCCAGCGCCATTCCCGGTTCCGGACCATTGGTATTGTTGACCAGAATATCGATAGAGCTGCTCTTAAAATATCCGGAAATAATGGCTCTGTACTCTTCAAAGTTGGAAAAATCGGCCACCAGGTACTGATGTTTCTGACCGGAATTGATAACAGGTAATGAAGACATCATCTTTTTAAGTTTTACTTCATTGCGGGCCATTACCGTTACATTAGCACCACATTTGGCCAGCTCCAATGCTATTCCTGCGCCTATTCCCTGGGTAGCTGCCCCTACCAAAGCATTTTTTGAAAAAAGTTCAATATTCATAAGTGGATCATTATTGAGGATTATGGATATATAAATGTAGCAAAAAAGCTTGACATCCTAAACCGACAGAGCGTTAATTACCATTTATGCGAGGAGTATCTTATCTGGGTAACTCAGGAGGCAGCACTCTTTCCGGCTTTGTAGATAAAGTCCTTAGAAATGCTTCCAACTGGGCAATTTCTTCATCCGTAAGATCAAGCAGCCTTACAAAGCCTGACTTTTCAGAAGCAAGTGCTATTCCCTGATGAACGGTTGACCGTTTTTGAGAATGTTCAGGATTTCCTTTGCTGTAAAACCGGATCACTTCCGTGAGGGTTGTCATAGAGCCGTTATGCATCCAGGGTCCGGTTCTTGACACTTCACGCAATCCGGGTACACGGAATTTTCCGGCATCTTCCGGATTTTTCGTCACCAGATACCTGCCCAGATCCTCTTCTTTTGAGCCCAATAAAGAGGTTCCTACATTTTCGAACTGATTATTGGAAAAATAACCGGAGCTATGGCAGTTCATACACTGTGCTTTGGTCCGGAAAAGATGTAAGCCCATCAGTTCATCATCAGAATAAACTTCTGCTTTCCCATCAATAAACTGATCAAATTTAGAAGTTCGGCTTTTTATGGTTCTTTCAAAAGCGGCTATTGCTTTGGAAATTCTGTCCTTTGAAACGATTTTATCTCCAAATGCTTTTTCAAATAATATTTCATAGCCTTTAATCTTTGCCATTTTTCCTGCTGCAAGATCAATGTGCCCGTTCATTTCTCTTTCATCACGAATCGGCATTTCGGACTGCTCTTCAAGAGATGCAGCTCGGCCGTCCCAAAATAATGACTTTGCATATGCTACATTCAGAATGCTCATCGCGTTTCTGGTACCAAGCTGCCTGTCGTGCCCAAAAGAAAAAGTCCGGTTATCACACCATCCCAATTCGGGATCATGGCAGGAAGCGCATGCAATCTGATTGGATTGGGAAAGACGCGGATCAAAGAAAAGTGTTTTCCCCAACAGTGCTTTATCTTCGGAATAGGGATTATCCGCAGGAAACTGAATTTCCGGCAGGTGTCCTATTTCAGAAAAGTAAGGGAGAGCTTGGGGATCAAGGATAGGTTTCGGCCATTTGGAAGAGTCTCCGGAAGAATATAATTTCCTCAGCTCAGCAAGGAATGAGGATTTCTCCCTGATTTCCTTTTGAACGCTACTGCTGAAACAGTTATTCAAAAGAGAAACCGTAAGAAATGCAATTAATATCCAGCTCAGGACATTCTTCATGGATGGTAGGTTTTTGGCAAAAATAGGAAATCTGGTGAATACATTTTCAAATTAGTGCGGAAGATCCGGCTGCTTTCTCTTACTGCATTTGATCATTTTGAATTTCAGTATAAAACGCGCTATAGGATTCAATCAGATTATCTAAGGTAAATCCGCGGTTTAAACCACTTGTATTGGGTAAAACCCAGACCCTGGCCCCACAAAAATCTTCAGGCTGCGGGCCCCACAGGATCTGTTTCTTTTTGGAGAAAGCCTGATATGCTGCCTTACCGAGAAATACGATATATCTGGGCTGAAATGCTGTCATTTTTGTTTTAAAAAGCTCCAGCGAGCTATCGAATTCATCTTTTGAAAGCTCATCGGCCCGGGATGTTGCCCTTGCGACAGCAGTCGTGAGCCCGTATCCGAAATCTAAAATCTCCCTGTCGTTTTCAGCTTCAATCTGGTATGGTGTAAACCCGGCTTTGTGCATTACTTTCCAGAAGCGGTTACTTCTGCCGGAAAAATGATGGCCGTCTTCGGCAGATTTCAACCCTGGATTGATTCCACAAAAAATAACGGTAAGATTTTTGGCGATGATATCTTTCAACATGTCAAAAGCAGGTATAATTTTATCGGTTTATAGAATTTTCTGCAATTCCCTGAAACAGCAAGATAATGTTTATTTTAAAATATTCAATGATCATCTTTGTTTCAGCTGATAATCAATAAAAAAATTGCTAAAAAGCAATTCTGGCATAAATATTATTGTATATCATATAAACACGCCAGATGGAAAACATGTTACAAAATATAGAACTGATACACCGGTATTTGTCTATCAGTATAACGGACCAGTTTTACTCAACCGTTGATTTAGAAGGTGAATATACTTTTACACAGAATATCGTATCTAAAAAGACCATCATTGTTGCTACATTTACAAACAAAATATTACTTTATCCTCAACTGAAATTATTTTTATCAGCACTGATTACCGAAATTAACAACGGAAAATGCACTGTTGATCTTATCCGTGAAAGAATCAGACATTTTGAGGAAACCAGGTATCTGCCTGTCAGAAGGATTATTTAAATCAGAAAATCCTTACAGATGATGTAAGGATTGTTTTGTTTACTACGATGCTATTAAATTTTTATATGGATTCCAATTCGTTTAATTGTCCAAAATAAAAATGAAATTTACTCTATAAGATGCATGAGAAAACATTTTCTATGCTTCTAAATATTTAGCTACTTTATCTTCCAGATCATCAAGGTTAAATGGCTTAGCCACATAATCATCAGCCTGAGCTTCTTCCGCCAGTCTCACAATGTCATTGTTAGCGGTTACATAAATAACCGGGATTGTCCTGAACTCTTCATGACTTTTCAGAAGCTGGGTGGCCTGAACACCTCCGATTTTTGGAATCCAGTTATCCATGAGAATAACATCTGGCTGAAACTGCGAAACTTTTTCTAAAATATCATGAGATGTTTCTGAAATTTCGACCTGATACCCATTCTCCTCAAAAATGATGGTAATGATCTCTAAAATAGTAGTATCATCATCAAAAATCAAAATCTTCTTTGCGCTCATATTCTTTCTATTTAAATCTTAGGGTTGTTATACTGTATTTTTATAATTGATTGATATAGCCTGCCAGATTATCCGGTGTAATGATCAGATCACAGGCAACTTCCAGCAGCGCATGCTTAGGCATATAATCTACCTCGGCTGTTTCCGGCTCCTGGATCCAGACTTTTCCTTTATTTTTTTTGATAAATCCTAAACCCTCCACTCCATCAGCGTTGGCGCCTGACAGCAGAACGCCTACCAGGTTTTCACCATATACTTCCGCAGCAGATTTGAAGGTCACATCAATAGATGGGCGTGAATAGTTCATTTTTTCAGAAAAATCCAGCGACATCATATTTTTGTTTTCGAACAGCAGGTGATAATCTGCAGGAACTACATAGACCTTATTGTTCTGAATTTCCGTTTTATCATCAATTTCCACGACCTCTATGGAAATGAACTGCTGCAGCAGCGTCTGCAGGATATTGTTTGAATAGGCCTTGCGATGCAGTACCAGAACAATGGGAATACCCAGCCCGTTTTTTAATTTTTTAAGCATCTCAAGAATAACCTGCAGGCTTCCTGCAGATCCTCCTATCACAACTAATTCTGTCTTTGTGTTTTCTGTTTCCATAATCAGTGTATTACATATGCTCTGCCTTCTTCCAGATGCGCTGGTCATCTACCTGATGGTAATTCCTGTCCAGTTTGGAAAACCTGATGGTTTCTTTTGCTCCCAGTGCGAGATAGCCTAAATTTTCAAGACTGTTATCAAAAAGCTTAAAAACACGCTCCTGCAGTTCCCTGTCAAAATAGATCAGTACATTTCTGCAGATGATCAGCTGAAAGCTGTTAAAAGAGCTGTCCGAAACCAGGTTGTGGGTAGATAAAATCAGTTTTTCCTGTAAACTTTTATCAAATCTTACACTGTCATAGTTCGCGGTATAATAATCTGAAAAATCTTTTTTGCCGCCGGACAAGATGTAGTTCTCTGAATAGGTTTTCATCTGCTGTAACGGAAAAACTCCTGAACGGGCGGTTTCCAGAACAGATGGGTTGAGATCCGTACCGTAGATCAGCGACTTATGGTAAAGATTAGCTTCTTTAAGCAGGATGGCCATGGAATAAGCTTCTTCACCGGTAGAGCATCCGGCCACCCAAATCCTGATCAGCGGATAGGTTCCGAGCTGCGGCAAGATCTTTTCCCTGAGAGATTTAAAGAAATGCGGATCGCGGAACATTTCTGTAACATTCACCGTTATTTCTTCTACAAAGCGCTTCAGGTATTCCGGATCATTAAGAATGGTATACCTGAGCTCTGCAAAGCTGGTAAATCTGTCGATCAGGCAGATGCGGTTTACGCGACGCTTAAAAGAAGCTCTGCTGTACTGGGAAAAGTCATAGCCGTACATCTCATAAACATCTTTTATGAGGTATTCTACTTCTTCATCTTTTACAATACTGGGCTCTAACATTATGGAAGCTTTTCTATGGCTGCAATCAGCTGATCTACATCGATCGGTTTCGATACATAATCCTGGGCACCAGCATCGAGACATTTCTGACGGTCTTCCGGCATTGCCTGTGCTGTAACGGCGATTACAGGAACATGGCTGATAACCGGCGTATTTCTGATCATTTTTATGGCTTCATACCCGTCCATTTCAGGCATCATCATATCCATAAGCACGATATCTATTTCATTTTCTTTTAAAATCTGAATAGCTACCTGAGCGCTGATACAACTTTCAATCTGATATCCACGGGATTTCAGGGTCAGTTTGAGTGCAAATATATTGCGTGGATCATCGTCCACAATTAAAATTTTCTTATTCATCATTTAACTTTCATATAACCAGACACGCAGTAAGGACAATAACTGATCGATATCCACAGGTTTCGAGATATAATCTGAAGCACCTGCCACGATGCATTTTTCACGGTCTCCAATCATGGACTTTGCGGTAATGGCAATAATAGGAAGCCTTGTAAAGGCTGGCATTTTTCTGATCTCTTTTATGGTTTCATAGCCATCCATTTCAGGCATCATCATATCCATTAAAATAACGTCTATATCTTTATGTTCTTTAATCTGCTGCAGGGCGTGCTTACCATCCATGGCAACAACGACCTCAACTTTATATTTTTCTAAAGCCTTGGTTAAAGAGAAGATATTACGGACATCATCATCGGTAATCAGGATTTTTTTGCCGCTTAGCACTTCTGTCAATGATCCTAAAACTTTGTTTCTTGCGGTTTCAACATAATTATTTTTTTCTTCCACCAAATGTAGGAATAAACCTACTTCATCTAAAATCCTTTCGTAAGAATGGGCGGTTTTTACCACAATGGAATCTGCATACTGCTTGATCTTAAGTTCTTCGGATTTGGATAAACTGTGTTCTGTAAAAATGATGATCGGCAGGTTTTCCAGTCCTTCATAGCTTTTAATAGATTCAATAATCTGGTATTCATTACCTTTTGAAGTTTCTAAAATAACGCAGTCTACATGGGATGACGTTAAGGCTTTCACGCTGTCTTCAACATTATTTTCTACTGATAAGGAAATATTGAAATTACTCAGGAAGTAGGCCAGCGCGCTGGCATGTTTAGCATTGTTTTCTACAATTAAAACCTTTTGCGGAGATTTCAGAAGGGCTTCTTCAATTTTCCTGAAGACATCAGTCATTTTATCGAGCGCCATAGGCTTATTAATGAAGTCAATAGCCCCTTTCATCAGACTTTCTTTTTCAAGCTGCAATACGGACATCATATGTACAGGAATATGCATGGTTGAAGCATTCGATTTAAGCTCATCCATCACCTGCCACCCATCTTTCACCGGTAACTGAACATCGAGTAAAATAGCCTGCGGATGATACTGAACGGCTGCGGATAAGGCATAATCTCCTCTCACCACCACTACTCCTTTGTACTGGTTCATTCGGGCGTATTTAAGGAGCGCTTTTGCGAAATGAATATCATCTTCAACAATTAAAATTACCTTATCCTGTGCAGTTATTGCATCCCGGTCATCGTCTATAGCGTCCGGAATCGGCAATACCTCTGCAGGTAAAGCCGTCTGGGATTCTGTGTCTCCTAAAATATTCTGAATCACTTCAACATCTTCACGAATGATATCCATCAAGTGTTGGTCTGTTTCAGGCTGAAGTGTTTCAGCTACAGGTTTTACAGGAATAATCAGGCTGAATTCACTTCCTTCATCCACTTTACTTTTCAGGGTCAATTCTCCTCCAAGCAGTCTTGCAATTTCACGGCTTATGGACAGTCCCAATCCGGTCCCGCCAAATCTTCGGCGTGTAGAGCCGTCTGCCTGCTGGAATGCTTCGAAAATAATGGCCTGCTTTTCTTCCGGGATTCCGATTCCGGTATCCTTTACAGTGAAAATAATAAAGTCTTTATTGTTAGGATCTTTGGCTATGTTCAGATCAATGCTTCCTTCTGTAGTAAATTTTAAAGCATTTGACAAAAGGTTACGCAGCACCTGATCTACCCTAAGCCTGTCGGTCTCAATTGTTTTTTCAACATCCGCGTCTATATGGATATCAAATCTGATCTTCTTCTCCTGAATAACCGGATTGAAGAGACTTTTCAGATCTTTCACCACATCATCAATCACAACGTCCTCATATTCCAGTGACATTTTACCTGATTCTATTTTAGCCAGGTCAAGAATCTCATCAATAAGCGTAAGAAGGCTGCTTCCGGAGCTCTGAATAACTTTTGCCGACTCTATCTGATCTTCATTCAGATTTTCATCAGGATTTTCGGCCATTAATCTTGAAAGGAGAAGAATGGAATTTAGCGGAGTCCTGAGTTCATGGGACATATTGGCTAAAAATTCGGATTTGTATTTTGTACTTAAGGCAAGTTCTTCTACTTTTTTCTGGATTTCGCTGTTTCTTTCTGCAATCAGATGATTTTTTTCTTCGAGCATTCTTGAACGTTCTTCCAGTTCGGCATTGGCCTGCATCAGTTCTTCCTGCTGTACTTTCAGTTCTTCTTCGGACGCCTGAAGCTTTTGGGTCTGGGCTTCCAGTTCGGTATTCAGATTTTCCAGTTCGGCATGTTGCACCTGTAATTCTTCCGACTGAGCCTGTGTTTCCTCCAGAAGCTGCTGTTCTTTTTCGCGACCTTTGGCTGCATTTAAGGCAATCCCGATATTACGGCTGCTTTCGGCGAAATAATTAATTTTGTCTTCACCGAAATCTGAGGTTGATCCCAACTCCAGTATTCCGATACAGTGGCCGTCCGCATGAACAGGAATTAATAATATGCTGTTAATTTTTATCCTGCTGCTGGCAAAACTTACGGCAAAATCATCTTCACGAAGGTTGTTATAAACCTGCATTTTTTCATTGACAAAAGCCTGACCTACCATTCCTTCTCCCGGTTCGAAAGTTTTTTTCATTGTACTTTCCAGGCCGAAAGCTGTGCTAAGCTTAAGAATCCCTTCATCAAACAGGTATAAAGCACCATTGATGCACTTACTGTATTCTACAAGCTGGTTTAGAGATGCATCAGAGACTTCTTTCACAGACTTATTACCTACCAGAGATTCATTAAGTAAGGCTAAGCCTTTCTGGCGCCAGTCACTTTTATTAATCTGTTCGAAGGATTTCTTAAGGGAATCGGTCATATGATTCAGGGAATCTACCAGATCTCCGAGATCATCCTGCGAATGGTCTACTGCTTTCTGACTGTAATCGCCATTGGCCACTCTATTTGCAATCTGCTGAACAGCACTTACACGTCTGCTTATTTCCAGATCTTTTGATCTTAATTCTTTTTCTAATTTGTCTCTCCGGATAAGATCTGCTCTGAGCTTAAAGTAAAAAAATATGGTAACAATTATTGCCGCTATTGCCGAAACAACAATAAACATAACAGTTGTACGGGATGAGCGGTTGAGATCTTTATTTTTAATTTCAAGCTGCCTTTCTTCATACTGTACAAAATCGCCGACGATCTGGCGGCATTTATCCATATAGCTTTTGCTTTGCAGGATCTGCTGCTGGGTCATTACAATACCGTTCTTTCTGTTCTGTACAAAATATTTTAGATTGTTAACGTTACTTTCAACATTTTTCTCTAAGGCATCTAAACGTTCCAACTGGTTTTTGTCTGAAATATCCAGAGCTCTTGCGCGTTGTATAGCTTTGCCATATTCATTTAAGCTGCGATTATAAGGCTCCAGAAAGCTTTCTCTTCCTGTGAGCTGGTAACCTCTGTTTCCTGTTTCGGCATCTAACAGGGCAACAAGAACGTCTTTTACAGCAGTTATGGATCTTCTGCTCTGAGAAAGACTTTCACGATGATCCATCTGTCTTTGAATGCTCAGATAAGATGCAACTGAACTTGCAATCAGGATCAGCAAAGATATCCCGACCCCAAACTGAAGATTTCTGATTATTTTTTTCGGCATGAGATATTAGTTTAAAGGTAAAGTGAAATAGAAAGTAGACCCTTCTCCTACTTTACTGGATACTCCTATGGTTCCGTGGTGCTGTTTGATGATTTCTGAACAGATAAACAATCCGATCCCCATTCCCTGAAACTGCAGCGAGGATTCTTCTACACGGTAGAATTTACGAAATACGGCATCCTGCTTAAAGTCGGGAATTCCTATTCCGAAATCTGTGATGCTCACTTTTACCTCCTGCTTTTCTTCGTCCACAAACGTAGTGACTATAATCTGGTTATTCTGGGGAGAGTATTTAATGGCATTGGTAAGGAAATTAATAAGAACCTGTTCTATGCGTACTTCATCCAGGGGAATCAGGATATCCGGGTTTATACCATGGCGTTTTATCTTAACTTTATTTTCGTCATGAGTCTGGATAATGGTTTCAACCGCATTGCTTATGATGTTTTCAAGGCTGGTTGGTTTTTTATTGATTTTAAGTTTTCCATTTTCTATTTTCGAAACATCCAACAGATCAGTAATCAGATTATTCAGTTTTTCGATCTGATCCTGAACCTTGCTCATGAAGCCTGCTTCAGCACTTTGCTTATCGAGTTTTAATTTACGGTCCAGAAGCTGAATATAGGCTTTTATACTGGTTAAAGGTGTCTTCAGTTCATGACTGGCAATACTCAGGAATTCATCTTTTTCTTTTTCGACCTTTTTCTGATCATCAATATCGGTGAAGGTTCCCACCCAGTTTTTGATGACGTTTCCATCATTCACCGGGGTTATCCGCAAGAGATGATATCTGTATTCTCCGGAATCCACTTTTTTTATTCTGGCCTCGAGCTCGAGTGCCTGGCCCTTTTTCCGGCAGCGGTTAAATTCTTCTCTGATATTAAGGTCATCGGGATGCACTTCGGGAAAATCCACATCTGTATCCGAGTATTGGTGCCACTTGCAGTTGACAAATTCTATATTCCCATCTTCATTGAGTGTAAATGCAATCTGCGGAAGTGATTCAAGCATGAGTTGAAAATGATCAATCTGGGACTTCATGGTCACCTGCGATTCACGTCTGCCTTTGACCTCGAGCTCCAGACTCTGCTGGGTCTTTTTCATGGCAAGGTTCTGCTCCTGGAGACTATAAAATGTTTTCACTTTAAGCAAAAGAATTTCAGGATCTACAGGCTTTGTCACGTAATCCTTACCTCCTGAAGCATATCCGCGGGTTATAAATTTCTTTTCTGTATTGACTGCGGATAAAAATATGATGGGAACTTCTTTCGTTTTACTGTAGTCTGCTAATGTTTCAGCCACTTCAAATCCATCCATGCCTGGCATCTGTACATCCAGAATAATGAGTGCATAGTTATTTTTTATTGCTTTGCCTAATGCTTCTTCTCCTGAATTGGCTGTATCTACCTGAAAATCTTTAGATTCCAGCAGTTTTTTTAATGAATAGAGATTGCTTTGGTTATCATCAACAATTAAGATCATAAGATGAATCAGTACTTGGGGTTTATTTTATATTTAAGTACCGCCAAAAATACTTACAAAATTTCGAAAAACATTTATTTTTTTAATCATTTTACGCCTACATACCACACATATAGGCTTATAAATCAATTTTTAAAAAAAATATTGCAAAAAACTTATTATACTCAGAAAAACATTCAATCTGTTAATTAAATGACAGCAAATATATACGTGATTGAGCCTAAAAATGACCTAAGATTGCAAAAAGAACGACCGTTTTTGTAATAATTTATTTCTTTCAAAAGAAATCCGGTCCGGAAATGTTTAAAAAGTTTAAAATTGCAGCAGGATATTTTCATCAACAATTCCAGTTTTTCGGATACAATCATGCTTCCAGTTTTTTGATTTTTGCACCTCTAAAAACGGGAAAAGACACTTATGCAGTCCGGAAACGGGTAAGTTGCTGACGTTCTGATAACAGCTAGTTTTTCAGCCAGCTTAAGCATTCCGTGATTTGTCTTTTGCTGATAAATACATCGGAATTGATTTCAGGGGCAGGCGACAGTTTCAGTTCTACTTTCTGGCTGGAATGCTTGATGATCTCAACAATTGCATTTTTATTGATGATAAACTTACGGTTGATTTTAAAAAAAAGTTCCGGATTCAGTTTGTGGATGATATCTTTAATGGTATCATCATAAATATAGGTCCGGTTGTCCATCGTTGTGAGAAAAAGATATTTTCCCGAGGCAAAAAAATAAGCGGTATGATGCTCGTCTATTGACTTCAGCTTATTTCCTTCCCGCACCATAAAGTGATCCATCTTTCCGGGATTTTCTGCCTGACGTAATGTGGAAATAGACTGTAAAACAGGTTCCGGATCGAAATTAGACCTTATGGAAATGAATTTCTGTAACGCCTGATGCAGATCACTCTCTTCAAAAGGCTTCAGAAGATAATCTATGGTAAAATGTCTGAAAACACGTATCGCATATTCATCAAATGCGGTGATAAAGATAATGGGTGTAAAGAGTTCCACCTGTTCGAAAATCTCCAGACTCATTCCGTCTCCCAAATGGATATCCATAAAGATAAGATCTGCCGAATGGTTTTTGAAGAAGTCTATAGCCTGCTTTTTTGAGCGGAGAATCACAGTCTCTGTAACAGGGACTATGCTTTGTTTATCCAATAAATCTTTGAGATAATTAACAGCCAGTAATTCATCTTCTATAATGGCGATTTTCATAACATTACAAAAGTACAAAAAAACCGCTAAAACTATTATGTTCAAGCGGTTTCAGGGGTGTTAATATGAATGTTTTATAAATTCGGATTGTTCTTCTTGGCACTCATCGGATATTCTATGGTATATCTCGGGTCATTCTGCTGAAGAATATATTCCACACCGTTGACGATATGAATAATTTTTTTCTGGTCTGCTCTTCTCAGATCGAACCATCTGTGGCCTTCGAGAGCAAACTCCCTGAATCTTTCATCCAGAAGATAGCTCATGAATTGTGAAGCATTCATTGGACTGATCTCGTTCTGAACTGCGGTATATCCTGCAGGAGTATATCTGTTGGCTAAAACTTTCAGCAATGCTTCTTTAGCTTCATCAAGCCTGTTGAGTTTTAATAATGCTTCAGATTTTATAAAATATAATTCAGCTGTTCTGAAAGATACCCTGAAATTATTACTTCCTCCTTTAATAACTTTATACCTGCTGTTGTTTTTTTCAAAATAGATTCCAAATCTTTTGTCTGTAGCAGAATTATATTTTGAAATCAATTCCGGGGAGGCAAAAATTACATTTTGCACATTGGTATTCAACGGATTATCTAATGCCAGGATAGATTCTACGGACATATAATGGTTGGGGGCAGTATTGCTGGTATTTAAATTACTTAGTTCCCCTTTTACGGCTAATACTGCCTGTGCCATATACAGTGCTTTATTCCAGTCTCCCTGATAAAGAGCAAGTCTTGCATTAAAAGCCATCAGCGCATTTTTAGAGAATTTATAGTTGGCACCGGCAGCCTGCTGTTGTTCCACCATAAGACCCTCTGCTTTTCCCATATCCTCATGAATCTGATTGTAGACTTCCTGTACGGTAGAAGGTTTTAATACTGCTTCCATGTCAGCTTTTAAACTGATAGGAACTCCCCTGTCCGCAGAAGCCGTAGCAGCATTATAAGGTTTTGCATATAAATTAATCAAATCAAAATAGGAATAGGCACGCAACGCATAAGCTTCTGCCAGAATCTGATTTTTTTCAGGAGAATCTTTCATGGTCTTACTCCCTTCGTTGATCGCCTGGTTCAGGTAGAAGATGACCGTATAAAAATCTGCCCACTGAAATTCTTTTGTTTCAGCATCATAATTACTATCCTTCCACATAGCCAGCTCACGATAGTAAGGGAAATCACTGGTATTTTCGTCTATCACCATCTCATCTGTACGAAGTGCAGACAGGGATTTATGAATAGGATATTTGGAATATGCGGATGTCAGTATTTTTCTGTAATCTTCAACACTAACCGGAATCACTTTCCCTTCGGGCTGTATATCCAGAAAGCGGTCACAGCCAATACTTGTAAAGCTGATTACTGCCAGAGCAATGAATGTAGTTATTTTTCTCATTTTTTCAAGTTTTAAAAAGAAACATTAAAGCCAATTGTCACTGATTTGGCAATAGGCTGTGCATAAATATTACCATAGGTTTCCGGATCAAAATATCCTTTATACCCGTTACTGAATACAAACAGGTTACGCCCTTCCACACTCAGTCTCAGACTGCTGATTCCCATAGGATTGGTAAATTCTTTAGGAAGTGTATATCCTAAACGGATACTGCTGATTCTCAGGTAACTGATTTCTTTTGCCCATATATCAAGCAGACCATAGGTGTTGTTCGGACTGTCGGTAAGCCATTTGTTTCCCATCCATCCCGGATTACTTTCCATATCAGGACTTGTTATGGCAGGGAGTGAAACTCCTGCTTCATAGATATCCCTTGTATAATTTCTTCCTCTGTCTAAATTCATTCCTCTGTAAGAAGGTGATCTCATCACCGTCTGCTTAAAGTTGAAAGCTGCTGAAACAGTCAGATCGAAATTATGTACTTTAAAGGTATTTATAATACCTCCGGTAAATTTAGGATCTCTGTCTCCAACGTAGGTAAAAAGGCCTCTCATTTCTTCAGCGGTAAGCTTCGTTCCTACCAGCTGCCCGGGAAGGAATTCTTCATACACATCATAGAGTTTAAAGAAATCTTCAATTTTTACCTTTTCATTTCCTTTCCAGAACATGGGGTTTCCATTCTCATCCATTCCTGCTGTTTTCAAAGCAAATACAGCATTTACAGGAAGTCCTTCTCTTGAAGGAAGCATTGAATTTTGACGGGGCTGCTCAGTAATGACGTTGCTTTTATTATGAGCAAAATTGATAGTGGTAGACCATTTGAAGTTTTCATTATCGATGTTTCTGGTAGAAACTGCCAATTCAAAACCTTTGTTTGTTAAGCTCCCCCAGTTCATCATCGTATAATTGAATCCTGTTTCAAGGGGTGTTTCTCTCATACTGATCATATCTGTTCCTTTTCTGCTGTATACATCAGCGGTAAGGTTGATACGGTTTTTAAACAATCCCAGATCAAGTCCTACATTCACATTGGTTGTTTTTTCCCAACGGAGCTTATCATTCGGAGCAGTGATTACATTAATAATTTCTTCTTTTGTTCCGGGAAGAATGTTGGCTTCCCCATATTCCCCGATAAAAAACGGTGATGTATTACGGTCAATATTTCCCTGTAAACCATAGGAAGTCCTTAATCTCAGATTAGAAATAAGAGGTACATTCTTCATAAAGTTTTCCTTTGTCACCAGCCAGGAACCGGAAACAGCCCATATTGGCAGGTATTTGTACTTTTTATTGACACCAAAAAGGTTGGTCCCATCATATCTCACACTTCCGAAAAACGTATATTTCTGATCATAGGTATAGGAAGCCGTAGCAAACATAGAAGCATAAGCGTTCTCTACAGTAGGCATTTCACGATAGGTTTCGTATTTTTTATCTCCGGCGAAATCAGAGTTGGGAAATATAATCGGGGTTCCTGTTTTCGTAAGACTGTTAAAACCAAAAGCTCTGGTAACCGTAGTATTATCTTCTGTTTTACGGATTTCGGTTCCTGCCATTAAATCGATCTCATGTACCGAATTAATTCTCGTACTGTACAACCCCTGTAATTTCCAGTTGTATTGATAGAAATCATTATTCCAGTTTTGCTTGATATCTCCGGCTGGCAGGAAATAACGGTAGGCGCCATCTTTATAGTAACGGGTGGCTTCTTTCATCTTTCTGGTAAAGTATGTTTCCTGTCCGGCATATTTTTCCGTCTTATTGGTATCATACTGAATTCCAAGCTGTGAAGTAAACCTCAGGCTTTTGGATGCTTTATACTCTAAATCCAATATCGCCTTTAATGACTGATTCTTGAGGGTATACTCGGTATTCTCTCTTTCTTCAAGAAAATTGAAAGGAATATAGGTATCTGCAAAACCGTCTATATCCTTATCATAGTTATAGCTTCCATCCGGATTGAAAGGCTTCATATACGGATTGGCATTTCTTGAATAATTAACCGGGCTCGCTGATGCATCTGCATCTGTCATAAACGACTCTTTCTCGCTGCGTGTTCCGAAAATAGCGATTCCTGCATTTAACTTATCGCTTATTTTGTAATTGTTCTTTAAAGTAAGGTTATATCTTTCAAAACCTGTCCCTATGGTTGTTCCTTCTTCTTCATAATACCCCAGCGAGAAATAATAATCCGAACGGTCGCTGCCTCCTGAAAGGCTTACTCCATACTGCTTATTAATGGCGTTTCTGTACAATAATTTCCCCCAATCTGTGTTGTTGGCTCTTAAACCGTCAATCTGCTGGCGGGTCATTGAACTCAATGCGCCCAATCCTCCATTTCTGTAGGCATCAAGCTGGCCGTTTTTCATTAAAATTCTCATCACCTCTCCTTTATCGGCACGGTATGTAAGGTCGGCACGGCTGGCAAGCATTAATTCAAGATCAACTTTTTCAGAGGCGTTCAACAGATTCAGTCTGCTGAAATCAGGGCGTGATGTCACGAAAGTATCCGCCGAAAAGTTCAGCCTCATTGTTCCTTTCTTCCCTTTTTTTGTGGTGATGGAAATCACACCGTTTGCAGCTCTGGCTCCATAAATGGCTGTAGCGGCTGCATCTTTCAGGATGGTAATATCCTCAATATCATTAGGGTTCAGTCCTGCAATAGAAAAGTTCTGAAGCTGGTCTATATTATCTTTATCGCTGAAATTAGGAACATCATTTCCTTCTAACGGAAGACCGTCAACCACCCATAACGGATCCTGCGGACCGGAAAGGGAAGCTGTTCCTCTGATTCTTATTTTCGCGGGGCTTCCGGGAGCTCCTGTTTCAGGGGTCACCACAACTCCGGCAATCTGTCCCGCCATCATCTGATCTACACTGGCAACACCGGCCTGGTTGATATTGTCCATCTTTACGGTGGAAACCGCAGAAGTCTGCTTACGTTTTTCAATTTTCTGATATCCGGTAATGATGACTTCCTGAATTTTATTTTTGTCTGTAACTTCAGGAATCAGTCTTACCGTATAATTGGTCTTATCTTCAGTAACCTGAATGATCCTGGACTCATAGCCCGGATAGCTGATAAGTACGGACTTGGTGTCTGCAGGAATTTCGAGGATAAATTTTCCGTTCCTGTCGGTTACCGTACCTACGGATACGCTTTCAATAATTCCTTCAAGATCGGTTTTTGTAGAAACGGACTGTGTTTCTATTTTTACAGATGCTCCTGCAATAACACCGGAAGTGTTTTCGTCTTCAATTTTCCCTGTAATGGTTTTCTTTTCCTGGGCCAACGCAATCTGAGCCGCCAAAAGAGGTAAAAGTATTAGAGTTTTTTTCATAGCTGATTATTTGTTTAAAGCCTCTTTTATCCGGATGATCAAGTCTGCGTAATGAGCCCTGGAAGCTTCATCTCCTTTGTTGTTAGTTTTATATAATAAGTTCAGTATTTTCTGCAGTTCCGCTCTTTTATAAGTGGTGACTTCAGATACTCTTTTCATGGATGAATAGTTGATATTCCTAAGACCGTGATCTTCTTCATAGAAGTTACAGATCATCGGGACGTTCAGTGTATTTTCAACCTTTAAAGCTTTGACTGCTGTTTTTTCAAATAATTTATTGACGGAAACAATTAAAGCATCTACATAGTTTTTCTGGGTCATCTTTTCAAGGATGGTCAGACTTCCCTTTTTGCTGAAAATGGCTCCGCGAACCTGATCAAATAAATTTTCTACGGTGTAGATTTCTTCTTTTGAGCCTGATACCTCGTGCTTTAATTCATTTTCGATCATTCTGAGCAGTCGATCATCCATAAACAGGGAGTAAATATTTCCGTACTGCATTCCTCTCGCTAAGGTGTAAGGAGTCTGCTCGAACGGTCCCATCGGTGAATTTTTAACAGGATAGGTTTTCTCTGTGATGGAATTGAAAAACAGCCATTCCGGAAGATGTACTGCATTTCTGATCAGGTAATCAACTGCTCTTTTCTGGGTTTCTGCCGGTACTGCTTCATACGCTTTCTTATCGCTGCCGAAAACCGTATTGTTCAGGTAAATTCCGCCTACATTGGCCATTACATGCCCTGTGTACAGGTCCCACTGCCCTATTGCTCCCAGGTACAGCTTTCCGGCATCGGTATAGCTTTTACCGTCTTCGTAAGTCCATGTCAGAAGGTTCTTTACAACGATCTTTAAATTTTTGATCCCGTATTCCCCGGCTTTCATGGCATCGTCACCCAGATCTTCAGACTGTGACCGCGGATCGATGGTTTCCAAATAATTCTGCTGTTCACCATAGAAATACATAGGATCATCCTGATGTTTTTCTATTAAATTCCTGAGTCCCTTTTTCTCGGATATCTCATCCGGATACCAACGGTAGCCCCACTCAATAGCATATTTATCATAGACCCCGATCTTTGGAGTGATTGCTGTAACTCCGTCTTCCGGCTGAGCGACGTAATTGTAACGTGCATAATCCATGATGGAAGGCGCAGTTCCACCCATTTTGTCGGTAAATTCTTTTGAACGAAGCGATTCTACGGGAAATGCGAAAGACGCTCCCATATTGTGCTTAAGCCCGAAGGTATGTCCTACTTCATGGGAGGATACAAAACGAATGGCTTCTCCCATGTGTTCATCACTGAATGTGTTTCCTCTGGCCTTAGGATCTATTGGTCCTGTCTGGATTCTCATCCATTCCTGGAGGGAAGTCATCACATTATGCCACCATATGATATCCGATTCAATGATTTCACCACTTCTCGGATCCACTACCGACGGCCCCATCGCATTGGCCTTAGGTGAGGCAGCATATGTGATCACAGAATATCTTACGTCATCAATGTCAAAGTCTTCATCTTTTTCATCTGGCATTTTGGCAATAACGGCGTTTTTAAAGCCTGCCTTTTCAAAAGCTGCCTGCCAGTCATAGACCCCTGCTATGATCTTTTCGCGCCATTGTTTTGGGGTTGACGGATCTATGTAATAAACAATCGGTTTTTTGGGTTCTACCAGCTCACCTCTTAAGTATCTTTCTTTATCTTCGTCTTTGGGCTCAAGCCTCCATCTGGTAATGAGCTGCTTTTCATCCATTTTCTGCTGACGGTCGTTGAATGTCCAGTGCTTTTCACTGAAAAAACCGACTCTTGAATCAGCTGTTCTCGGCTGCATCGGTATTTTGGAAAGCAAAACGAGATTGGTAGTCACACCAAGTGTTACCGGCAGATCCACACCTCCTTCGTTTACCGATGTCGTCAGCTGAGACTTCACCACAAGGTTCTGAGGAAAGGTCTTTACTTTTTCTATGTAGGAAAGGTTTGACTTTACAGATCCTCCAAGGCCTACATTGGCCAGAACATCGTTGAAGCTTTTCTGATTTCCGTCAAAAATTTTATTGACTTTAATGGCTACAGAGGTAGAGTCATTGTTTTGGGCTTCAATATCAAAAACCTCAATCACAGATTCTGAAAAGTTATCTTGAACAGATCTTGTAATGGCATCGTTTTTAGGTGATGATACCTGGGGAACAACCGTTTTCACCCAAACCTTTTTGGCTACGGTATCCCGGTGAAAGGAAATGACTTTGTTTTCATAATTCATTCCTTTATTCAAACCGGCTTCGTTCACCTGCATCGGAACCTGTGACAGTTTATTGACCACCAGAAACTGACGTCCCATCAGGCTGTCGGGAATTTCAAAATAGACATCTGTTTTTACCTGAATGGTATTCAGAAGGCCTTTTTTGTAAGTTCCTTTTTTGATCAGATCATCAATTTTCTTTGCCTTTTTTGAAGAATCTGTTTTCTCTGATTTTTCTTTATCTGTTTTTAAAGTGTCTTTTTTCTGTGCAAGTGCTGCCGGTGAGGCTAAAGCGAGTCCTAAATACAGTGCCAGTCTGTAGTTCTTCATTAAAATAGTCCTATTCATTCCAAATTATTAGATATCCCATGTTTCTGCCCGCAAAACTATAGGTAAAGAAATAATATCAACATTAATAGGGAGTGAGAGGTGTATTTTTGGGAGTGAGTGGATTTCATTTTTTATTCCAATAAGGGTAAAAAACATATGAAATATTCACCATCTACTGAAATATTAACAGAATTATTTTTAAAATAATCATAAACCTGATTCAAATAATCAATTCCGAATTTCTCACCCTGAACATTTTCTTCTGTCTTTGGCTGCCATGTATTTTTAATACTGACACCATCGTGCTCAACAGTAATAATAATGTTTAACGGATGATCTATGGTAGCAATATTGTGCTTGATTGCATTTTCCACGATCATCTGAAGAGAGAGATAGGGAATCCTTTTTTCCAGACTTTCCCGGTTATGGATGATGAGATCAAAACTAAGTTCCTCATCAAACCTGCTTTTCAAGAGGTCCATATACTGCCGGATAAAACTGATTTCCTGTGCAACAGGAACGATGCTTTCTCCGGGAGGTACAATAAGATACCGGTAAATCCTGGAAAGGTTCATGGTAAATTTCTGCGCATTTTCTTTATTAAGCCCGATGAGCATATAAAGAGAATTCAGCGAGTTGAACAGGAAATGGGGATTGATGTTATTTTTAAGCTGCTGAAGCTGGTGCAGGGCTTCTGCCTTATGCATTTTCTCGTTATCTACCAGCAGGAGATTTTTTTCAGACTGGATCTTTTCTTTTTCACGGTATGCCAGCGCTGTGGACCTTTGAAACAAAATAAAAACAGTTACGATAAGAAACAGGGCTGCCAGAAAGATATAAACGGTATAGGTTTTTGTTTTATTGACACTCTCATCTATAAGGAAATTGACATGGTTTACAACTGTATATCCCTCAAAATTATCGGTTTTCAGGGGCTTTATGAAACGGGTTACCTCTACGTTCAGGTATTCGGAGACTGTGCTTGCTTCGGTATACCCGGATTTTGTTTTACCGGCTATGGTGTCCTTGGGTTTAATGCTGGTGAAATCAAAAATATTTTTTCCTAAATATTTCTTATCAGGATGGGTAATGCAGACCCCTTCCCTGGTGAAAACATAGGCATAATTGTTCGGCGTTTTATCTATGTTGATAAAGTATTCGTGAAGGTCATCCAGGCTTACCGCAGAACCGTAGTAGAGCATATCCTGTCCGGGCAGCACAAGAGAGTCATAACTTACCCAGTACATGCTGTCTTTACGGGTGGTGAGAAAATCTCTGAAATGTCCGGAACCGTTATTTTCTATTTTTATAAATTTCCCCTGCTGTTCTTTTTTTCTGAACAGATACGATAAAGAACTCTCACTTTCAAATTTCCCGGAAGCATGGTTATGGTAAGCATACCAGCTGTAAGGAAGCAGATTGCGTTTCCGGTTCAGGTCGTTTAGAACGGAAGAATATTCTTTATAGTTTTTCAATCCGTCTTTCTGGATCAAAGCCCGAAGCAGGTACTGATAATCCTCTATATTCCTGAATTCTTTTTCTATGGTTTCGTATTTCCTGAAAAATGTTTTCCGTGCAAATTCTTCATTGTTTTTCCGGCTGTCATGAGTAATGAGAACGCTCAGAACTGCAAATGCAGCAGCGGCAATTAAACAGGTCGACAGAACCGCTATATAAATAGCTTTCTGAGATAATATGTGTTTAAAATTAATATTCAATTCTTATGATTATTTTTTTATTGATTTTAATAATCATATTAATATTTTGCCGGTGTGTGTTTTAAATGAAGCTTAATGTTTGGCTGGATGTTTTTTGAAGCTTTCAGTTTCGCAGCGTTAACTTTTAATACAAGTGTACACCTTATCATTGATTTGTAATCGGAGGCTAATGAATTCAAAAAAGTACTTTAGATGCAAACCAAAGAACTCCAGTTTCGAACCACAAATATAAAAAGAAATTAATAATTTAAGGTGCCATACCAAAGATCCGTTACAAAAATAAGTGAGATTTGAAGTCAAAAAAAGAATACAATTTTTAATTTTATGACCAGCCATCAAACACTTCGCTGTATCAGCAATTAGCTTTACCCAACTCTTCTATTGTTGATTTGCAAGCTGTTTTTGTTAAAAATGTGAAAATAATATCAATTTTAATAATTATTTTTAATTTTTATTAAAAATTACATTAATAATTTATTTTTTTTGGAAATTCATCATAATATCAATAATAAGTATTATTTTTATGCTAATAAAATGTAAATCATGATAAAAAACTTATTTTCTAAACCCAGTTATGGCCAGGAAGCTATTAGGGGTAAACTTTTTTTATTGATAGTGGTATTGTCTACGGTTTGTTCAAAAGCTCAATCTCCTTCCCTAGAGATGGCCGCAGGTGACAGCAACCCCACTACCAATGTAACGAATGTTGTAGGGAGTACAGTAATCAGGCTACGAAACAACACAGACAACCCTACTGGTAGCACTTATGCTACTTATGCAAACCCCAGTGCTTTGAATGTTACGTATACTATGAGCAATCAGCAGTATACACAAACCAATTTTACCGGCTATAACGGAGCTGTTTTTATGGGATATCCGGGAGAACCTATTCTGACATTAATGAATGCTTTCGGAAATACAACCGTTAATACTCCTTTTACGAGCAGCGATGCACCGGTAGGGACTGGTATTGACATTACCACAAACAGGGCTATCAATTTTTCCACCAATGTTCAGCCGCTGACAGCTGCCGGAAGAGCCACAAATCAACGTTGGCAAATGGCGGATTTAACCCTTACTTTCAGCAGACCGGTTAATAATCCATATTTACAGATTAATGCACTCGGAGGAACATCAAACGGACAGTCTTATACAGCTGAATTTGATTATGTGTCTTCTAATGTACCGGTAACTTTTTCAAAGGTATCAGGTACAGCTCTTTTGAATGTTACTTCTACTCAGATACTAAATTCAGCCACAACTCCTGATGGTGCCGCCGCCAATGCTTCCAGGGGAACTGTTTTGGTATCAGGCACGGGTATAACAACTATAACCTTAAGAATATTTACACGTGGAGCTGCTGCCAATACAGGTACTAACTGGCACGGAGCGACAAATACAGCAGGAGAAGGCTATATGCTGGGAGTAACTGCTTTAGAATCTAACTTAGGAGTTACAAAAACAGTTAATAACGCAACACCAGCTGCAGGAAGCACTATTAGCTTCACTGTGACGGCTAATAATACGGGAGCTTCCAATAATACCAACGTAGTGGTAAATGACCTTCTTCCCTCAGGATATACGTATGTTAGCTCTACAACCTCTACCGGGACTTATAACAGCGGAACCGGAGTATGGACGATAGGAAATCTAAGTGCTGGAGCAAGTGCTACTTTACAAGTTAATGCAACTGTAAAAAGCGCAGGTAGCTATACGAACACAGCTACTATTTCCGGAGATCTTCCGGATCCTGATACCACAAATAATACTGCCAGTGTAACACCTACACCGGTTGTTACTGATACAGATGGTGACGGGATCGACAATACCGTGGATCTGGATGATGATAATGACGGCATTTTAGATACAGATGAAGGCTTTTGTACCTCTCAAAGTGTTTATACTCTGAATATGGCCAGCACTCTGGCAGGAGCCACCATAGGGGTCAACGGTGGAAACTTTAATCTGGTATATGCCTTAACTTCCGGTCCTGCAGTAGCATCATTAGGAAGCAGTTTTACTGTTCCTTTCGCCTATTCAGACCTTAACAATACGGTGAATGCACAGAACCATACCTGGAGCGTATTCAATACTTCAACAACTGAATTCAGAATACTTCCCAATACAACTTCTCTGTATACCGGCTTACCTGCTAATAATACAACTACTGAAGATCAGACGGGTGCCTCACCCAATACACCAGACTCGTGGTTCAGATATCTGCTAAGCACCAGCAGAATTACCCAATTGGGAAATTATACCACTACCATCGGAAGTTTACCTACAGTAACGGGAACTTCTTCTTATAGCAGCAATACACCGCTCAATTTATTTTCATCTTTTAATGCCGCCAATGCCGGAGCGGTCCTGGGAAGCGGATATTACTCAAGAATGCAATTCCAGAATACTACCAATACGGGGGCTACAGCTTCAACATTGCCTTTTGGGGTAAATTATGGTAATACTTATACCTGGGACTATACAGCATTTACCAGTACCGCTGGTGCAGGTGCAGGGAATGCAGGAAATAGAGGATTGATTACTATTTCACAGAATACAGTTACTTTCTGTAATCACAGAGATACAGACGGAGACGGAACACCGGATTACCTGGATCTGGATTCCGACGGAGACGGCTGTTATGATTCCCTTGAAGGAGATGAAAACGTACTTGTTGCCCAGTTAAATCCAAATGGAAGTATTACAGGGGCTGTTGATGCCCAAGGGGTACCCGTGATCGTAAACTCTGGCGGCGCTGCAGATTCAGGTGCGGATCAGGGACAAGGAGTAGGAATTTCAGCTAATTCGGCGATTCAGGATACTCAGTGTTTAACTGGATTCGGATGTACTACCAATATGTACCTTTCTCAATTAAATACATTGTACAATGTAGATACGGCTACCAATCCGTTTACTTATACACAGATAGGACCTGTGGCCGCTTCAAATTATAATGCAATAGGTATCAATCCGCTTGACGGTTTTATGTACGGAATACTTGGCAATTCTAATACAATTATCCGTATCAATGCTGATGGTACCTATAACACACTCGGAACCGTAACAGGTTTACCAGGTGCAGTTACATATAACTCCGGAGAGATAGACAATCTGGGGAACTACTATGTAAAAATAAATACCAGCGGCAATCAGATTTACAGAATAAACCTGACAACGCTAACAGCTACATTGATTACGATTTCAGCAAGTGTTAATTTACCTGATATGGCCTACAACATCACAACTGGACTGTTATATGGTGTCAACTCAACCAATGGGCAACTTGTGTCCGTTAATCCAACTACAGGGGTTGTAGTCCCAATAGGAATTACGCCTGGATCTGGAAATTTTGGAGCTATGTTTGCTTCCAGCACAGGTGAAATGTATGGTGTAGATAATACGGGAGGCTTCTATCAGTTTAATCTTACTACGGGACAGAGGGTTCTTATTTCCAATGCACCTCCAAGTTCCGGAAATGACGGTGCACATTGTGTTACTACCCCTATCGTTTTCAGTGCTGATCTTGCTGTAACCAAAACAGACGGAGTTTCAACCTATGCTTCCGGTACCGCTACCACTTATACTGTAACAGTGAGTAACAGTGGTCCGTTTGGAGTTTTAGGGGCTACTGTTTCAGATCCTGTTCCTGCAGGAATTCCACCTGCAAATGTTAGTTATACTGCAGTTGTAGCAGGCGGAGCCACTACCTCCGTATCCGGAACGCAATCAGGCGCAATTAATGATCTGGTGAGTCTTCCTGTTGGAGGCAGTGTAACCTATACGGTTGTGGTAAATATACCTTTTGCCTATTCTGGAAACCTTGTTAATACAGCAACCATTACTCCTCCGTCTAACATAACGGAAGTCAATAATACCAATAATACGGCAACAGATACGAATACTCAGGCAGTATGTTACAAGCCTGCGGTAACAGCAGGAACAGCTTTAGACTCTCCTCTGGGAATTACTTCCCTGGCAAGAGCCGGAGCTACTACAGGAGGCAATAACTGGCCAATGGTAAGAAAAGGGGCATGGACGGTTCTTGAAGCCAAAACAAAAGGTTTTGTACTCAACAGGCTGACCTCTGCACAGATTACTGCTATTCCGGCTGCCGATCTGGTAGAAGGAATGATGGTGTATAATATTACCCTGGATTGTTTACAGGTTAACACCAATGGAACTGCTGCCGGATGGGCTTGCTTTAATACCCAAACCTGTCCTACTAATTAATTAACATTTAATACATTCAAGATGAAAAATATATCCGTAATTATATTGACTTTATTTTCCGGGATCGCTTTTTCCCAGGTTGCCATAGGGAAGACAGCCGTTTCGTCTCCATCCGCTTCAATGGATTTTGGAACGGCCAACCGGGGAATAGTACTACCCTGGGTGACCTCAACGGGAGCTGTAACAGGTGTTGTAAACGGGACAATGGCCTATGACCTTACCGATAAAAAAGTGAAGGTAAAATATGCTTCAGGATGGAAAGATCTCTCGATAGATACTTCAGGAACCACTGTTGATCCGCTTACCAGTGTAGATGGGGTGACTATCCAAAATACAGCTACAGAAAATACAGCTGCCAAAACATCTATAGGAACTCCAACATCCACTCCGGGTATTTTGGTTTTGGAAGACAGCAATAAAGCAATGATTCTGCCGAAAGTTGCCAGTCCCCATCTTAACATCATCAATCCGGCCCCGGGAATGATCGTGTATGATACTTTTAATAAACAGTTAGCTGTTTTTAATGGGAATGTCTGGACTTTCTGGAAACAGTAAATGTATTGACAAATCAAAAACAAAATAAGCAGTCTCAAAATGAGGCTGCTTATTTTTTTTCTTCTAAACTCTGAATGGTTGTACACCTTAATTTAAAATCTAGTCGGGTTACAGAAACTTTATCATATCTTTTCCTGATAAATCTTCTTCCATTTTGCTACAGTATTTCTGCTGAGTCCATACTCATTAGCTAATTGTGTATTATTAAGATGATATTCCTTTTGATAACGAAGCAATACAATGATGGATTCTTCATCATAAGATTTTGACTGTTGGGTGATATATGATTTTTTCTCTCCTACTCTTTTGGATATCAGGTTATTGAATTTAATAATATCAATGCTTTTATCCAATTGTGGAATCATAATCTCTTTTTCCAGGCCTTTATATTTTAAAAGATCGGAATAAATTTTTTGATAGTTGGGTGTCCTCATAATAATAGATTTTAATGTTTTCTTAACCACTTATACAGTGTAGTTCTTGGAATATTATACTCTTCAGTGATCTGCGATACAGTCTTTTGATTAGAAGTGACCAGACCTACCAGAAATTCCTTGATTTCCTTGGTATAAATATTTTTCCGGAAAATAATCTTTTCTCCACTTTGCCTTATTTTCTTATTGCTTTTAGTTTGAGAGATCCCGTCATACAATAAAAGATGATTTACATACAGTCTAAAAAAATCAAATTCCAGCAGCTTGCACCATTTCAAGAGAGAATCTGTGTCTATACTTTTATTCCCATACATCCTTATCACCTCTTTTTCCCCGGTTTTGAAAAAATTGCATGCCCTTTCCATAGAAATTTCTTTCTGTTCCATCTGTTCTCTAATATACTTTCCTATATGTATTTCTTTAAAATCTATATCCATCTTATTGAAGATTAGTTTTTTTCACATGTTTTTCTATCCACCTATAAACCATCCATTTATAAATATTTTTTTTAGAAATATCATTTTCTCTGGAAATTTGTGAAATACTTTTTTGCCTGGTGTCAATTAGCTTTAAAATAAATTCTCTCATTTCCTTTTCATTGTGATGCATTGTATTCATGATATTAAGGGACAGACAGTTGTTGCATTGAGAAATTCCTGCTTTCTACAAGGGAATTAGGAGCCGTAATTTGTACATTTGTAGTAGGTTTATCTCCGGCTCCCCAATTCATCGTCAGATAAACCCGGTCTCCTGCATTCAAATGCACTATACAGTTGACATTAATCGGCGTATTCGCTGACTGGGCAATGATGTCCATAAAATTTCCCCGATTTCCACCAATAATATTCGTAACGGCTGTCCCATTTTTAGTAATATTCAGGTTAATCCCCGTCCATTGAAAAGCACCCGAAGGCGCACCACCACTCCCAAAATAGGAATATCCTTCTATTTTGTACACTCCAGATTCCAAAATCTGCCAGTAATCTCCTGCATCATTCCATGATACAGATCCTCCCTGATTAACAATAACATCTCCTACAGAAAATGGGACAATTTGCGGAGTACTGTTATTAAAAGCGGTAAATGCAGTTCCTGTATAAGTTACTGTATCTGTGGCTCCCAGCGCAGCAATGGTTGCCGTTGTTTTATCAATGAATGTAGCCAGCTCCCATGTGGTACCGGAGGCTGTTCCTTTGCTGATAATCATAGCATAGCCACCAGGATTCAGCTTAAAGTTTGCCACTCCTGCTCCCGACTGGTTATCTATCAATTCCGTTCCACCTGCTGCAATGGTGAGTTGACCTGTTCCGGTATTTTTAATATAATATACCCTTCCCAGGATATTTCCAGCAGCAGGACTGGCTGCCACAGCTACCGGCAGGGTAAATGTAGCAGGAGTACTGCCGTTAAATGCCATATAAAAATCATTTACCCCAAGCGTTGTAGAGGCTGATACATTTCTATATTGTCCGGCTACAGAGCCATTTATTGTAAGGGTACTTCCCGGTAAGGAAGTATTAATTCCCACATTTCCCGTTTGAGAATAAACAGCAAATGGTAATATGAGTAAAGCCGTAAATACTATATTTTTCATCATGATATTTTTTATAAGTTAATAATTGGGAATAATGTCATTAAGGTTTCCAGAAGGACCACACTGTTCCGTTGAAAACAGCCAGCTGATGCTTTACATTATCATACACAACCATCCCTGCAGAAGGACTGATGATATTGACATGGGGACTGTCCACTTTGGGAAGAATCATTGCTTTGTTGATATCTGTCAATACTAAAACACCCGGAGTGGGATCAGTAGCAGCATTGGTTCCTATTGCGGTTTTAGCAGAGGCTTTTTCAACAAGCGGATCCTGCAGTGTGGTATTCACAGTTCCTGTAGCGTCTACACTCAGGTCAAACCAGGTTCCGTTTTTGCGGTACTTGATCTTTTTATCGGTAATGTCATAAATCATTGTGCCATCTACAGCTCCTGTTACTCCTGCTGCAGAAGTTACCCAGGGTAACAAAAGTCCCCGGTTTTCTGCTCCAAACTCTAGTGAAACGGAAGAATTGGTCACTGAACTCTTGCCTATTGCCACCTGTGAAGAAACACAGATGGAAATAATGGACAATATTGAGATGAATATTTTTTTCATTTTGAGAATATTATGAGTTGAGAGGGTTACTAATAATCCGGACAGGTTTGTGTATTGAAACACTGCCAGCTGAATGAAGTTCCGTTATTGGTTGTGGTATAGATCTTTAAGCAGTCAGCTTCTTCATCATACACCATCATTCCTTCTACAGGAGTGGCAATGGCATTCACCTGGGCTGTGGTAGGAATCCTGTTTACTACAAATCCTTTGGTTTTGGCTTCCAGTGCTGTCCAGGCTCCTTTACGAACCATTGGCCAGTTGCCGTTGTCTGTTCCGGCTCTGCCGAGTGCTGTTATTCCAGATTTAGCATCCAATACGGTTCCGGCCACTACTGCAGGCTTATAGCAGAAACATCCTGAGCTTATGGAAGCATTCTGAGAATCACCTATTTCTTGTCCTATATCTGAAGTACTATCCGTATTGTCAGCTATTCCTGCAATTCCTGATGAGTTATTGGCTGCATTATTGACTAATTCCGGAACTCCATAAGCAGTTAATGATGTACTGATAATTTCAGAAGGAATTCCTGTAGTTATCCCATTGGCTTTTACTTTAATCTGTCCCGGATAAAGAGGATCATTTAGCGGATATATCTGCGAAGAAAAAACATTTTCAGAGCCTTCAAGTGCATCGGGGCAACCATCATTATCACTATCTGTATCAAGTCGGTTAATCACTCCGTCACCATCTGTATCTTGCCCTGAGCAAACAGCCTGATTGATTGCAAATGCCCATATATTGGCAAAGAATTTATCATTGTTAGACGTTATAGCATTTCCAGAAGTTACTCCTCCAATAGTAGTCAGCATATCCACATCTGCCAATAGTAGGTCATTATAATTAGCATCAAGATAAACGGTTGTTCTTCCTAAACCTTCTTTTGCCAATGGTTGCAATGAACAGCTTAAATTTGAATCGAAATAGTTCTGAATACCGCCTCCCTGATCAAAAGAAGTAATAGTACCAAATGGGCCCTTAAATATTGGTGAAACGGTTCCCAATGGAGTTGGAGTATTTGGATTTACATTTCCAGAGTTAATAGTAACATTCCAAGGAACTGTTGAAAACTGTGTGGTTACCACTACATTTTTTGAAGAGTCGTCCGACCAGTCCTTAACCGCATCAAATTCTGCATTGGAAAGATAAGAATTAGAACCATCTATCCCTCCAATAAATACAACATTTAAATTAAGTGCAATAATACTGGCTTTAGTAATAGGGTTAGCTGTAATTGGTACTAGTACAACATTGGCTCTTACAGTACCTGAAGGCCCAAAATTAGCCGGATTCGTCAGTTTCAGAGCTCCAGAGCTATTCATCAATGATCCGTCAAAAGTATATCCGTTATCAGCATCTATATCTCTCGAATTTGGAATATAGCCAATTCTGATAGTCTGTCCAGAGAGTGGACATGCTGCTTCTGAAATATCTAAAATGCCATCATTATCATCATCAAGGTCACAATTATCAATAATGCCATCCTTATCTGAATCTAAGCATTCACCTTTAGCACTTGCATTTTGAGAATCACCTATTCCCTGTCCTGCACTTCCCACAATAGTAGGAATCCCATTTACATCCACACATGAAGAACCCGCACATAAGTTTTGATTAGAAGCCATAGATCCTGTTCCTACAGAAACAGTTCCGCCTGCATTAACTAATTGTAAGCTTGCAATATTAGCCGCTCCTTCCAGTGCATCAACACATCCGTCATTATCAGAATCCAGATCAAGCTGATTGGGGATGCCATCTGCATCAGTGTCTTGTGTAGTACATGTCTCCAGCCCATCTAAAAACACGTCAAAACCATACGCCCAAACATCTGCTGCTATTCTTAATTCAGCATTGGTGATTGTTGCTGTAGCTTGGTAGGTTGTAAAAACAGTTGCATCCGGAAGTACCACTATTTTCCTGCCTGCATCCCGGATAAAAACAGCTTTCCCGTTAGCATCAACCATTGCGGTTTCATAGGTTCTCGTTAAGGAAGCAATGGTCATCTGTATCGCTCCGGATTGATTGAATGTACTTTCAGGCCAATATCCATTGGTAAAAACAGCATCTCCGATAGGCCCGTAAGGAACATCCGTATTCGAATTATTATTAGTAACCTGGTACCCGTAATCGGTTGCATTATTTTGAGATACAATCGCTCCTTTGTTATTATTATCTGCCCAGGACAATATCCTGGTATTTACCGCTGTTGAAAGCTTATCCGCCGAAGTCTGGGCATCAGCCGCTGAGGATCCTACATAGAAAATATCTATATTATCAGCCAGCAACTGGGCTTCTGTAATGGCTGCTTCAGTAGCATAAGGTACAAAAGTGATCCCTGTGACCTTATCATAGGTTCCTGTAGGACTGAAATTAGCCGTATTGCTGAGCATGTTGATCATTAATCCGCTTCTTCCCAACGCTGTATTTAGATATCCTATCCTTAGATTTCTATTGAGTGCACTGCAGGTATTTCCCTCATTCGTATCCAAAATGCCGTCATTATCGTCATCCAAATCTTCAGCATCCGGCAGAATATCTCCATCACTGTCCAGGCATTTCCTGATCGTAGCATCCAATGCCTGAGGATCATAGGTACTCAGGTAATTCGGAATTCCGTTGGTATTGGCATCTACAATATCTGCTAACCCATCACTGTTGGTATCCGTTGCCGTACCCGCCAGTGAAGTAAAGGCAAAGTTAGGAGTTAAGGAAGTTGTTGCTCCGGCTTCTAAAGCATCACTACAGGTATCCCCATCCGAATTTAAATCCAGATGATTGGGAGTACCGTCTCCATCCGTATCCAGTGTGCTGCATTGAGGCGCAACAAACCTGTCAAAGAAATAGGTCCAGGTGTCTGCAATGGCCTTTTGGTCATCGGTCGTCGGAGTGATCATGCCCGATTCTGCATTATAGATGGTAGCGTCCGGGAAGATCAGCAAATTATATCCTCTATCTGTAATCACTACAGGTCTGAGATTCGCATCCGTCATCAGAATGTCAAATTGCCTTGTAGTAGACTGTATGGTCATTTGAATTGCTCCTGACTGATTCAGCGCCGGAGTAGGCCAATATCCGTTAGTGTAGGTATTCGTTCCTATGGTTCCCGAGGGAGTGTTTGGGTTTACGTTGTTATTTGTAATTGTATAGCCATAATCTATGGCATTATTCTGAAGGGCAAATATAGATTTGTTGTTATTCTGGGCCCAGGTAATTAGTCTGGTGTTAAGGGCTGTAGATACTTTATCTGCACTGGTAGTGGCATCAGCGGCTGAAGATCCTACAAAAAATACATCTACATTGTTCGCAAGCAGACTTGCCTCGGTGATGCCTGCTTCAGTAACAAAAGGAACTAAAGTGATTCCTGTAGTTTTATTATAAGTACCGTATGGACCAAAATTATTCAGGTTTAACAGCATATTGGAAGCCAGACCATCGTCTCCTACACCACTTGCTAAATACCCTACTCTGATGTTCCTGTCTATTCTTCCGCAAAAGTCTCCTTCGGTGGTATCCAATACTCCATCATTATCATCATCTATATCAATAGGGTTGGGAACCCCGTCATTATCTGTATCGGTACACAGGTTCTGATTAGAATTGCTGGCATATTTTGCATAGGTGGAAACGTAAGAAACCTGTCCGCTGTCTGCACTGGTTTCTACTGAATTGGCCAAACCGTTCGTTCCATAAGGAGCAGGTAGAACACTGACTGTTTTATTCGAAGTCGCTCCTGCTTCATAAGCATCCGGGCAGCCATCTCCGTCACTGTCGGTATCCAAATGGTTGGGAGTTCCGTCTCCATCGGTATCTACACTGCAAATTCCGGGTTTCGGATGTGCTGAAGGGATATAAACCGCTGTTGTTGAAAGAAGGGATGTAATCTCGTGTATTGCAGCCGTACCCGCTGTAACCGAGGTGGCATTACCCGCAGAAACAGTTCCTATATACCTGATCTGGTAATATAGATAAGGTGTTGTTGAGGTATTAGTAAAAACGGGATTAGTCCCGGCTATACTAATACCGGCACCCGTGGTAAGAAGTGTAAAGCTTGTACCATCATTAGAACCATATAATTTGGCAAAACCACTAGCCCCCATTCCACTGGCAGCCTGGGTAACGGACAATGATTTCAGAACGACCGGAGTTGGGTACTGAACCGTAAAGATTCCTGATCCCGAAGTAATTGTTTGTAATGCCGCAAAATTATAAGCAGTAACGGTAGTTCCATCATTGAGATTATCATTATACAGAGATGCAATATTACTACCTGCTGCAGGATCCCCGACTCCCCCATTTAATGTTGAAATAACAGAAGTAATTCTGTTGGCTTCGTATACGGTATAGAAGCAGTCCGGTGATTCTTCCGCATCCGGGATACCATCGTTATCGTCATCCAGATCAATGACATTTGTAATGCCATCACCATCTGAGTCCTGGGCCTTTACCATATTTGCCCCTATCAAAAGAAATAAAAATATGGCAAAAAAATTAAAATATTTCATTATTTTATTTTATTATCAGAAATTAAATTACTGATTGTTGTTAATGCTTTTTTCCAACTGTATATTTTTTTCTTTTAAAGTTTTTATTTCTTTCTTTAATTCAAAAACATACAGATACAGCTCCTCTATTTTTTCCAGGTTTATTTCTGCGGCCCTGTTAAGTATAATTCCGCCCTGAGCTTCTATTTCAGAAGCAGAAGGAACTCCAGGCAAATGCTTATTAAGGCGTGTATATTCTTCCACCTGATCCAGTTCCATCATTGTATAAGACGGCTTTAATTTCGATATGCCGTCAAAATGCTTTTCAAATACATAATCCGGAGTTATTGTTCCCGAGGCCAAAATATTACCAATAACATGCAGCTTTTGCGAAGGAGCAGTTGTTCCTATTCCAAAATTTCCATTAGTTGCTAATACCGCTCTGTTGGTACCTACTCCAAAAACCAAGGGTCCGGAAGATGTATTGGTTCCTACGAATAATTCTGAACTTCCTGTAGAAAGTAATCTGGAGGTACCATCTGTTAAAAGCTCCATATCCAACATTCGGCTGGAGGCAATCAAAGCTCTGATCAATGAGGTACTGCTTCCTCTTGTAATCAGCCTTGTGCTGCCCGGGACAGCTACATTAATATCAAATGCTATATGATTGTTTGTATTGGCAGTTCCATTTTGAAACCACAGCATTTTGTTATTGGTCGAAACCATTCTGTCACCCGTAAGAGTTCCATCAGAATTATAAATATTAACTCCCTGCGGAAGGGTAACGGAGCCTGAAGAAATCCCGTTTACCGTGGTAGTCAGTGTATTTCCTGAAACCGTGTTGGTCACACTGTTGATGATAGGTGCTGTACGCGCAATCCCGTTGACCGTTGAGGTCATCATATTACCCGAACTGCTTAACAGGTTCGTGGTAGCTGCCGTAATAGCGGGAGCCAGGTTCAATGCAGTACTTGAAACCCCATTTACAGTACTTGTTAAGCTGCTCCCGGATAATGACAGTGCATTACTGTTAATTATAGGAACACCAGCACCCACTACTCCATTGACCGTTGTAGATAAGGTATTTCCCGAAGAGGTATTGCTTACTGCATTTACAGCCGTAGTACTCGCTGCAACTCCGTTCACTGTAGAAGTAATCGTATTGCCCGTTGAGCTTAGCATATTGGTAGTGGTTCCTGAGCTTTTTGCCAATACCCATTTGGTACCGTCATCATAATATAATGCCGGAACCACATCATTTGCCGTTGCCGTGTTATACACTACCATTCCCGCTACGTGAACCGATAGTGGCGCCGGAGAAACTGTGGAAACTAATGCTAGTCTTGGAGGCAGAAGTCCTTTGCTGGCTGATACTATATCCAATGCTGCATCAGGATTCGGAGTAGAAGTATTTATACCAACTTGAGCAAACGAGAAAGTTGAAATCAGGAAAATTCCTGAAGAAATTACATTTTTTTTCATTGTGTTGTTTTTTTTAGAATGTCTGTTTAATCAAAAAGCGGGAAGAAGGAAAAGGCAGACTATATCTCCCAGACCAACTTATTAAGAATTTACATTATTATACCCATATAGAAAAAGGTATAGGCAGGTGTTGCATTATTTTCATCTCTTATGTGTGTTTTTAAGGTTATCGAAATTTTACAGAAATAACTCTACATTTTATGAGATGATTTCTAAATAAAGTTCCGGGCACTTTTTATCATTTGTTTGCACTCACAAATCAATAAAAAAATTCTCTCGGAAGCAAAAATCAGAGGTACCAACAGAGTACTTCAATATACAATATACTGATAATCAGAATAATGATTAATTATCGAGATTATTCCGAAACCATACAACCATATCATCTTTTGCTGGTACGGAAAGCCTTTTTCTTAAATTGTATTTGTTATTTTTTACGGTCTGCACAGCTTTAAAAGTATACTCTGCAATATCTTTTGTATTAAATCCCAAATAGATATAAGCACATAAAATAAGCTCAGAAACTTTGAGGTTAGAATTAATCTCCAATAACTTTTTCTGAAAATCCGGATATTTTTCCTGGAAATACCCCCAAAATTCAGGACTGTTGTGCCTGGCTAGATACATTATTTCATCAAAAGCTTCACTGGTTTTCTGTCTCGGTAATGGGGCTTGTATGTTTTTTTCCTTTCTATTTGAAGCCGATAGCATCCTGCAGACAAATGGAATAATGATGACAGCACTCCCGATTAATAAATAACATATAGTAAGATTTTTCTTTTTTCTTTTTTGGTTTTGCTTTGCTAACATGCTGAATTAAGTACCATTGATTAATAATTCTTAAAGACATGGGTAATAATGGCGCTTCTTTAAACCGCAATTATTACATATGAATTGTACTCGATTGTTGTAGATCCTATACCTAGTTGTTCGTTGTACGGTATAGTATCATTTTAAAGCAGAAATAGGCATTTTTTTTCATCGCGTTTTAATTTTAGTGTTGACAGAGAATTTTGAAATTCAAACCACAAAGCAAAAGAAGTCAGCGTTGAAAACAAAAAAAAGAAGGTACCAACGAGGTACCTTTTATGCTAAATACAATAATAACAGACACTTAACAACTCAAATAAGCTTTATGCAGCACTATCGTTATTTTATACAGAAGCAATCCTTTTGTATTAAAAAGTCTGATGGGTAAATTTGTACTGAAAATTCAGCTGCCCTAAATTATTCTCATCCATAATATGATATCTTCTTGCTGCGGAACATTCAGTCTTTTTCTAAGGTTATATTTATTATTTTTTATAGTCTGTACGGCTTTAAAAGTATATTGAGCAATATCTTTTGTATTAAATCCCAGGTAAATATAAGCACATAGGATAAGTTCCGAGGTTTTCAAATTAGGGTTAACCGTCAATATTCTTCCGCGAAAATCAGGGTATACCTCCTGAAAGCGGCCCCAAAATTCCGGGCTGTTTTCTTTTGCCAGTTGTATGACTTCTTCAAAACTTTCATTGACTTTTTTCTTCAGCTCTTTCACCTGCTGATCCTGCTGTAAAATAGCTGCTGTATTTTTCGTAAGCAAAAAGTCTTTTTTCTTATTTTTCGTATAATGTGAAAAACTCAGCACACTGATAATGATGATAACTCCTAAAAATAATCCTCCTAAAAGATAATACAGCTTCATGTTTGAATTCTCATTCTGTTTCTTTTCATCATTAATAATTTTTTTTTCGGTAGCCTGTATAGCGATCACATTATTTTCAGCTAAACTATCTCTGAGTTTGGTGTATTTCAGTAAATATTCATTGGCTTTATAAACGTTGTTTTGGGAACTATATATTTCAGCGATGTCCTTATAGTTCTTCATTACATTCTTAGGTCTCTTCATTTGAACGGACGCTTTAAGGGAATTATCATAAAATGCCAAAGCTTTACTATATTCACCTTTATTCTTATAATACCGGCCTGACATATAATTAAACACCAGATAATCAAACGTCTCAGTAGATTTTTTTAAAAGACTTTCAGCCTTATCCAGGTAAAACTTTGCAGAATCTTCGTTCTTTTTTTGGGTGATAAAATAATCGGTAAGGTTAGTGGCTTCCACTACCCTGGGAGAAATTTTATATGCTTTGTGGATATAATAGTACATTGAATCATTATCCTTAAGCAGCCCAAAATTGACAGCCTTACTTCCATAAATATGATGCAGCTGTTTTTGTTTCTGCTTTTTGTCTTTTAATTTAAATGCTTCTGTTAATGCCTTATTATAGCTTTCATTTGATTTTTCTGTAAAACCCAGTACATAATAGTTTTTTCCATATAATGTAAACAATGATGACAATAAAACCGGGTCATCTTGGTATTCAGAAGCCAGATTCTCTGCTTTTTGAAGATATTGCAGCACTTCATTATATTTTCCCAGGGAATGCAGAAAACCCGCAATATAAATATATCCCCGGGCTTTCCCTTTAGCATAATTAATTTTCTCTGACAGCCTAATTGTTTTTTTACTGAACTCTATACCTTCATAAAATTTTTCTTCCTGAAAATATTGATAATCCTTACCCTTCTGTAACTGATCTATTTCTGAAGGAGATAGCTTCTGAGTATAAAATACACAGGGTAGTAATAAAAAAAAAGGTAATAGAAAACGATACATATATTTTTTAGTACATCTATTATTCTGAACATAAGAATGTAAAGCAATCACAATCAGTACTTCATCAATTTAATGAAAAATTAAACATTATCCATATAAACAACAATAATTAAAAATATTATCATCATATTAATTTTATTCTGCGAATTATATTCAGATCAACAATGGAAGCTACATTTCAATCCAATAAGAAATAGCAGGTATGAATTTTAAAAAGCAGGTATTACTCATATACCAGGAAGCCATAACATGAATAATACTGCCGATCTCCCTGTTTATCCAAAGTGAAAAATCAGACAAATAAGCACCTTTAATCAGGTGCTTATTTGTCCTTCTAAAATTAAATGTTGATTTTAAAAATACCGTTAACTTTTAATTTGTATTGTACCTGCTTATTTCAATCGTCTTACAGAAACTTGCGTAACAGGACCTGAACCCGTAGAACCGGAGCTTGAATACTTGAGCGTGTAATCCTGCGTATTGATAGCTCTAAATGAATAGGTGTTTGCTGCCTGCATCGGAATCGAAGTAATTAAAGTATAGGTTTGTAATCCGCCGGTCGGCGCTGCAAACGTGTCATTTACTCTGGCTACCCACAATCCGGTATTATTATTCCATATGCCAATAACCGGTGATGTTCCGTTGGCAGTGGAAATCTGCACGTTCATATTAATCTGATAAACCCCGTCAGCAGAAACTTTAAAAGAATTGTTTGCAGCCGTTCCTGTATAAAGATTTTCGTTATCAATAATTTCATTATTGAGATTGCCGATGGGATTGGCTACCGTAGCACCCGGAGAGCCGGTGGCCGTCATATCAGCAGTCATCTGAACAGTAATTTCCTGCGCAACTAAAAACTGCCCATTAACAACTATTACTGTTCCCGTTGATGTCGGAACGCCTGCTAAAGTTTGCCATGAAGGTGCAGCACCTGGTCCATTTGACTTCAGTACCTGACCAACCAGACCTGCTGAGCCCGCCGTATTACTATTACCCCCGACATTAAGCTCATTTGTAACTTGTAATGAACCATTTACATGAAGATTTTTTTGAGGAGTTGATGTTCCAATACCCACTTGAGCTACAATTGACGCATATATTGAAAAGGTCAATAAAAAAAGTGTTTTTTTCATTCTTAGTTCTTAGTTTAATTAAAAAAATAAAGTTAAAAAAGCCTCTTCCTATGATTCCAGGGACCAGAGAATGGAGAGGAAGCTGAATATGGTGTTCATTTATGTTCTTAAGTCCGAAAATCTTTGGCTACATTATGGTATTGTAATTTGGCACAATAATTATCTGAAATGGTGTACCATCTTAATCATTTTATAGCTAATAATATTTTATAAATTAAAAATTCATTAAATAATTATCTTATTACAAAATTACCGACATTCGATGAAAATTATAAAGAATTCGCATCGACATATATCGATAAACACGTAGATATTTGTTGCTAATAATCTATTAACACTTAGTTTGAAACTTATTCTTGGGGATAATAATGAGTATAGCCAGCACCCTGCCATGTACTTTTAGGAATTAACACAGCTAAAAAATTTGACAACATTAAAACTAAGAACGGAAAACGTATCGGGAGTTTCTAAATGGTACTGTAAATCAAAAGTGACGATGTTGTTATTAACAGTGTAATTCATCAACTTTTTATGATTAGAATTAAGCCTGACCTATTCTTTCAAAAAGCCCGGGATAATTTTCAACAAAACCGTTGGCATCAACTGTTAATATTGCCTTAAAGTCAGAGTCCCTATTTTCATAGGAAAAGCTGAGCGTATCCAGTTTTGTATATCTCTGCTTTGCCGGTTTTATATGCCCCTGTAAAACATCTATATAAATAACATCAATATCCTGTGGTACATTTTCTTTAAACACCAGATGATTGATAGGCAATGAATTTGTAAAAGGGCTCAGGGAAATATCAATATAATGTATGTTCGCTAATTCAGGTTCAGGTATGTTATTAATTTCCCAGGTATTACCTCTTTTTTTTCCGGTATAAGAAGTTGTGATGGAGTTTATTTCAGTATCTATTGTAAATTCATTGATAAGCCAGTTATCATCAAGCAGCAAATGATAGCTGACCGCGAAAACTGCACCCTCGCTAGTACCAAGAATTCTTGAATAAACCGCTAATGACTTATCTTTTTTTTCGATTTTAAAATATTCAAGGGACTGATTAGCAAGCCCCTTCCAAAGAATTATTTTCATTAGGCAAATTGTTTTGTTCATCAGATGTCACCTGATCCGGCATGTTAAGAGCTTTACCATTAAGGAGCTTCTTCAGAACCTATTTTTTGATGGTTCCAAGGCAACTTTCGATAAAATGCATTAAGTTCTGAAACGACATCACATAGGGCTAATGCTTTTTTCGTTTAAATTGTATTATTTCGTTAGAAATTTAATAGTGATACCTATTTGTCCCAGATGATAAAAATCGTGATGAATCAGTCCGGTGGCCAGATATTGGTAATTGTGCGGAAAAGACACATCTGCATGTGGATATAAGCTATGTAAATACCGGTCATCTTTTTCTGCCAGAAATGCTATCAGCTGTTGTTGGCTGATATAAAATCTATTCAGAAGATTTTCCCAACCTTCTTCTTTAAGCTCTTCATTACTTCGCCAATTTGCGGCATCACTCATTTCAAGGCCTCTCGGATTTCCTTGTAGTCTGCTTAAAACCTCTTTTCGCCATTCGGTTAAATGAGAGATAAGCTCCGCAACACTGTGCATATCAGCAATAGGACGCTCAAAAGCGGTCTCAGCATTAACCTTTAAAAGCTTTTTTTCAAAATTTTCGTCAATCCACAGATCTGCATTCACAACGTCTTTCAGTTGCTGAATTAAGTCCATGACCAAAACATTTTCCATATTCAGTTGGTATTAAGGAGTTTGACTTATTATTTTTCAGTTCCAATTATAAAATTCATAAAATTCAATCACAACAATATCTGTATCCATACTTTTTACAAAATACAGGATATTTTTAAGGAAGTTTGAAATGAACAAAGAAGGGAATTCCCATGAATGTTCTTCCACTTCCGATTGCCGGATTTGACTTTATCCAGGTTTATGCTTCATCCTTTGTATTCCTTACCAGGCCTATTCCGGAGAAAAAGAAAATCAGACCGATAACGCCCACTACGGATAACGTAGTATATGCAGAACTTTTGTTGATTAATTCATATCCTGTATAAATCATACCTGCAATTCCAAGGATTGTAAGTATTGTTCCAAATGTACGTTTTACATTCATAATATTTTTTATTAAGTGGGTTATGATTTTTATTTTACAAAAATCACACCGTTTCATTATATTATTTTTTTATCGGGCAACGTCCTGTTGAATATGATTGTTTTATTAAAAACAGTAATCCGAATTAATGGCTGGCGAAAATTTCTAACAAAAATGTGGTTGCTATACTACAAAAATGGATTGCTAAAAGAGGATAGAAATCCCTGTCAGAATGAATTTGACTATGTTTTTTCCAATTACGGTCTCTCCTGCTGTATTACTTATTCAGTTATGGTATTTCCTCCGCAACTTATTTTTAATTAATTTAGCAAGTACCTAAGCTTAAATATAAGAGAAATAATGTCATATTCATCATTACAGAGCTTCATTGATTTTATTTCGATACGATTTCCTCTCTCACAGGACGAAAAGGAGCATTTATTGTCCAAGGTTACAGTACTGAATTTCCGTAAAGAAGATATCGTGATCAACACGGCATCAACTGTCCATACTTTATTCTTCATTACAAAAGGAATTGTACGAAGCTACTATCAAAAAGACATAAGGGAGATCAATACAGAGTTTTTTTTCGAACAGGATTTTATGACGGCTTTCACAAGCTTTCTTACTGATGAGCCAACAAAGCTCTACTTCCAGTGTCTGGAAGACTGTGAGGTAGTGTCTATTCCCAAAATACTGATCAATGAACTGTTGGATCAGGACAACAAATGGCAAATCCTGATCAATGATATATTAAAAAAAGAATATATAAAAAAATGCCGGCGTGAAAGTTCTTTTTTACTTTTTGATGCCAATGAACGCTATCATTATTTCCTCGAACAATTCTCCGAATCTGAAAACAGAATACCCCTTTTTCATGTGGCATCTTATCTCGGCATCAGCCCGGAAACGTTGAGCAGGATCAGGAGTAAAAAAATAAATCAGATTGATTTAAGTCAAGTAGATACAATATAACTTTCAGCAATTTTGTCTGCACAACAAAAGCAATTCAATATGGACAAAAGAGTAAAATTTGATTTTGAAGTATTTTTTACTAATGGCGGAAGACTTAAAGGTTAAGACTTCAGGCTGGATATCACAGGGGATGATATCGGCGATAAGGAACTTGCAGATTATATTGTCCGGCTCCGGCTTCTGATGGCAGGTAAGGTGAATATTCTGGGTAAAGAGATTTTGAACGAGCCGCATAAGCGTATGCCGTTTCTACCCAATTCCGGAGAGGAATTATTGATTGACCTCAGCCACACGATTGAAAATGGACTTGTCACTTATAAGGGGCTTCCTGCACCTATTATATGTGATTATCTTTCCAGGGAGAATTCAAAACAGTACTATGATGAAGGAACTGCATTTCAAATCGGAAAGATTGAAATGGTCACCAATACAGGAACCTATATTGACTGTCCTTTTCATCGTTTTGAAAATGGAAAAGATGTTTCTGAAATGAGTCTCAAATCTTTTGCAGAACTGGAAGCCGTTGTCATCAGAGTCCCCTATCATGAAATCTTAGAAATAACCGGGGAACATCTCCAGAACAGAGAAATCAGGAATAAGGCAGTATTGATTCATACAGGATGGGATGAGCACTGGAATACAGAACGCTATTATGGTAATCATCCTTATCTGACAGAATCCGCTGCAGAATACCTTAAAAGCTGTGCTGTAAAACTGGTTGGCATCGACTCCCACAACATCGATAATACAGCAGGCCGAACCCGTCCGGTACATTCTATTTTACTGGGTGCACAAATACTGATCGTGGAACATCTGTGCAATCTGGGGCTTTTGCCTGATGAGAATTTCACCTTTACAGCTGCGCCTCCAAAATTCAAAGGCGTGGGAACGTTTCCTGTCAGGGCTTTCGCTTCAGTAAAAAATAGATAAGGTGGACTAATTTTTAAAGTTGCCAACAGATCATGAGACTTTTTAATTCTCATTTAAAATGGACTCAAAATATTTTTCAATCATCTTGCGCTTTTCCTCCAGCGGAAGATCAAGATATTCAATGGCTGCGTTACATATCGTTTTAATGAAATTTTTTTCATACTCAATGAGTTCTTTTTCATGCAGCCTTAGAAATAACGAGAATGCTTCATGACCATCAGGATGCTTAGCAGCAATATCAATTAAAAATCTGACTGGCGTTTTCATATTTTACTAATGATTTATTATTAAGGTTCACTTTTTCAAACACTGGTTAGATTGCCGTATAATAACCGGCTCCTATATTAAATCCCTTGTAGTGTATTCTTGTACAGTACTAAGGCACGTTCCCTTGCATATTGGTGTTCTACCATTGGGCTGGGATAAGATGGAGTGCCAAGTTCGGGCAGCCACTTTTTTACATAGAGCAGATCTTTATCAAACTTCTTAAGTTGAATATTGGGATTAAAAACTCTGAAATAGGGAGCTGCATCACAGCCGCAGCCTGCAGCCCACTGCCAGTTTCCGTTATTCGATGCCAGATCGTAATCGTTGAGTTTTGAAGCGAAATAAGCCTCTCCCCATCTCCAGTCGATCAGTAAGTGCTTACACAAAAAGCCTGCTGTGATCATCCTTACCCGGTTGTGCATATAGCCCGACTCATTAAGCTGTCTCATTCCGGCATCCACAATAGGATAGCCGGTTTTTCCCTCACACCAGCGTTTAAACTCTTCTTCATTATTTCTCCACCGGATCTGTTCATAGCTTTTTTTGAATGACTGATTAACCACCTGGGGATAATGATACAGGATCTGCATAAAAAACTCACGCCAGATAAGCTCTGACAGCCATACTGAATTGTGTTTTAAGGCAAAATCAACACATTTTCTGATGCTGATGGTACCAAAACGCAAAGCTATTCCTAATTGTGTGGTATGCTGTAAAGCAGGAAAATCCCGGTATTTATCATATTGATCTATAATGAGGGAATCTAATTCCGGCGGCTTAAAATCAATATCCGTTCTTTCAAAGCCTATTTGCTGTAAGGTTATTATATCTGAATATTCCTGCGGGAACAAATTCTTAAAATCCAGCGGCACTGCTTTGTAATGATCGGGCAGCAAGGTTTCTTTCCATTTCGCCGAATAAGGGGTATAGACTGTATATGGGAGTCCATCCTTTTTAAGAATGTTGTCTTTATCAAAAATCACCTGATCTTTGTAAGCTTTAAAGGGAATATTTCGCTGCCCTAAAAAATAATATATCTCTTTATCCCTCTCTATAGCATCCGGTTCATAATCTCTGTTACAAAAAACTCCCTGGATATCGAACCTTTCTGATAATTCCTTAAAAAACTCTACCGGATTGCCATAGCAGGTCTTTAATTTTGAATGGTATCTTTTTAATGTCCTGTTGATCCCGCTTAAAGCCTGATGGATATAATCGACCCTGCGGTCTTTCCTGCTTTCAAGCTTCTCAAGAATGAATGGATCAAAAATAAATATAGGCAGCACCGGATATCCTGACCTGAGGGCATGATGCAGCCCCATGTTATCTTCCAGCCTGAGATCCCGTCTGAACCAAAATACCGAAACCTTATTTTTCATGTTCGAAAGGACTTTTTTTATCATGCTTTACCCAGATAAGCCTCGACGTATCATATCCTATGCTCTGAGCTTTTTTTATATACTCCCGTCTGATGGCTTCCGGCACCGATTTTTCTCTTGACAAAATCCACAAATAATTCAGGTTTTTCCCGGCTACCATAGCATATCTATAGTTTTCGTCCATGGCAATGACGTTATAGCCCGCATAAAAAGGGCCGAAAAAACTCACTTTCAGTGCTGCCGTTTCTTTATTCCCTCTGAATTTAGCAATGCCTTCCGCACAAACCCATTTGTTCTTTTTAAAGTTATAACCACTGTTCTTCACCTTAACATTGCCATCATCATTAAGGGTATACTGAGCCATAGCATTATCCAGATCTTTTTCGAAACGGGAATCAAAACGGGCAATTTCATACCATGTACCAAGATAACGGTTGACATCAAAACGGCTTACCGGCTCAGCTTTTTCAGGAATTGAAGAACAGGAAAATAATATAACCAGAATGCTCATAGAAATAAGCAGTCCGGTATTTATTTTATTTTTCATGATGTGTATATTTTTTGAAAGTGGTAAAGAAATAAATATTAAGCAGAAACTGGCTGTAACCATATACCATATCTTCTACTGGAATGGTAAACATCCTGATCCCGAGAAAATCAGTCGGATTATAAATGACTACCGGCGAAGGAATAACAGAACCTGTCAGTATACCGTTGACTGCGAAGAATCCGGGCATCAGAATCAGATAAACAAGACTCGCCTGCCCAATCCATTGCTTTTTAACTATAAAATGGAGATAACAGAGGGTCAGAATAGTTATCAAAACGGTTATTAAAGTATAAATTTTATCGTAATAAAGAAGCCCCGTTACGCTTAAAAAGATAACCGTTACGAATACAATAATAGTGTTGAATGAATGGGCCCAGCTGAGATCAAAAAATTTATCCAGACAATAATAGGTAAATACGCAGGCAAAGGGAATACAATAAAAAAACAGCCACTCCTCCAGGGGTAAGCCAGCTATTACAATACCCAGCGTATATCTGGTATCGAACCTCCATACCCCCATTTTGGTAAACCAGATATCCCAGCCTATGAATGGTAAGGCTACAACGGTACCGGACAGTAAAAAAGTTCCAAAGAACCGATTAAACTGTACCCTTCTGTCAAAAGACGCTATAAAGCAAATGATAACAGTAAAAAAATTGATTAAGATATAGGTATAGGCCATCATTTTTTATTAAAATACATTTTAAAATATTTAACAGGAACCCACAAAAATCCGAAGCATTCTCCCCTTTCCTTCCCTACATGCTTATGATGCTGCTTATGGGCACGGCGTATGGCCAGCAGGTACCGGTTACGGGTATTCCTGAAGATTTTGGTTCTCTGATGGATGAATATATCATGAACAAAAAAATAAGCCATGCCGTACAAACTTATTCCCAGCCCTATAAAGAACAAGGAACTGAAATCCTGTCTGACCCCTGCATACAGCAAGGCAATGGCAGGAGTAGCAAAAATGACAAAAAAAAGATCATTTCTTTCAAGAGAGCCCTCATTACTGTGGTCATGATGGTCACGGTGCAGAACCCATAAAAAGCCATGCATGATATATTTGTGGATCAGCCAGGTAGCTCCCTCCATCGAAACAAATACCAGTAATACAATTAATAGGTTCATGTTACTTATTTTTCTGATTAAAAAGATTTTCCAGAAACCTGTACCGGAAATTAAATATATTCTCCAGTTGTCTGCGTACAAATAAGGAATGTGCTACTGTTCCCAATATTCCCAGAGGCAATTCATAATCCACCGTATCTTTCATCAGAACTCCGTTATCATTGGGAAAAAACTCATGCAGATGATTCCAGTATTTGTACGGACCTTCTTTTTGAAAATCGGTGAAGCTCTTTTGCGTCTCAACCTGTATGATTTGCGTTTTCCAGCGCATGGGAATTTTCAGTAACGGAGATACACGGTAGTCTATTTCCATACCTTCGTAAATTGGCTGATCCGCCAATTCAGAAACCACTGTAAAATTCATATCCTCAGGGGTTATTTCTGATAAATTCAACGGTGAAGAAAAAAAATTCCATGCGGTTTCTATATCGCAGTTTAATTGTTGTTCTCTATATAATTGATAACGCATTTATTTGATTTTAAAGTTGGTAAATTCTTTAATATTCAATGGATATTTCATCACAGATAAGCAGACTTATACCGTATATAGCTTTTAAATGCAAGAAAAATTTTCTGAGAATTAGGAATTCTGACTCTGTTCGTGAGAATTTTCTGGGAACTTGTCCTTTTTATCTTCTCAAATAATGAAAGGTAATAGCGGTAAGCCAGATAAACCCCAAACATTGAAGCGCCGGGTAACTTTTTGATTCCTGTTAAGGCTTCTTTAAATTCGGCTTCAATCTCTTTTTCAATTTTATATTTTACGGAATTATCGAACACTGACATATTAATGCCCGGAAAATACGTGCGCCCCAGCATCTGATAGTCTTCTTTGAGATCCCTTAAAAAATTCACCTTCTGAAACGCAGAACCCAACTTCATGGCAAAAGGTTTAAGTTCTTCAAATTTTTGCTTATTTCCTTCCGTAAATATATGCAGGCACATCAGCCCCACCACTTCTGCAGATCCGTAAATATATTCTTTGTATAATTCCGAATTATAATTGACTTTTTGCAGGTCCATTTCCATGCTGTGCAAAAACTGTTCAATGAGATTTCTGTCGATCCTGTAATGACGAACGGTTTCCTGAAAAGACTGCAAAATGGGATTAAGAGAAATACCTTCTTCGAGGGCATGGCCGGTTTCTATTTTTAACCTTAAAAGTAATTTCTCCTTATCATAACCGTGAAAGCTGTCAACAATTTCATCTGCAAGACGGACATAGCCGTAAATGGAATAAATAGCTGATCTTATGGAAGGATTGAGGGCCAATATTCCAAGAGAGAAACTGGTGCTGTATTTTTGAGTAGTACGTTTGCTCACATCATAAGACAACTCATCAAATAATCTTTTCATTCTTTTTAACTTTAAGGTTATTCACTTCGGCTGCTACAATTTTTCCTGAAATAATGGAAGGGGGAACTCCCGGACCGGGAACAGTTAACTGTCCGGTATAATAAAGATTATGAACCTTGGCATTATTGATTTTGGGCTTTAGCACGGCAGTTTGTGATAAAGTATTGGCCAGGCCATAAGCATTCCCCTGATAAGCATTATAATCAGAAATAAAATCGCTTACACAATAACTCCTTTTATAGTCTATTCTTGACATCAGATCCTTTGCCCCGGTATGCTTTTCAATTCTGAGAAGCATTTCCACTAAGTATTTTTCACGCAGCTCTTCCTCATCATTGATTCCGGTAGCCAGTGGCATCAGTAAAAATAGATTTTCGCAATTCTCCGGGGCAACTCCAGGATCTGTTTGCGATGGACTGCAACAATAAAACAGTGGTTTGCCGGGCCATTTTTTGTTCTCGTAAATACATTCTATATGATCATCAAGATCGTTTTCAAAAAACAGGGTATGATGTTTTAAATTGGGAACTTTACCTTTTATACCCAGATAATAAATAAGACACGAAGGAGCAAATGTTCTGCTCTGCCAGTATTCTTTATTATAATTCCTCAGATGTTTGGAAAGGAGGGTTTCTGTATGATGGTAATCGGAAGAGGCAATCACAGCATCAAATTCATGCTCTTCATGATCAATGATCAATGAATGGGCTCTTGTTCCTTCGGTTTTAATTTTCTGAACCGTCTTATTAAAATGAAAAATAACTCCCTGATCTTCTGCAATTTCCTGCATGGCTACAACGAGCTGATAAAAACCGCCTATAGGATACCATGTGCCTAATGCATAGCCGCCATAGTTCATCAGGCTATACATGGCAGGAATATTTTTAGGGGAAGCGCCGAGAAATATAACAGGAAATTCCATCAGGGCTCTGAGTTTAGGGTCCGTAAAGTACCGTGAAACATAACTTCTGAAATTGGTAAGGAGATTAAGCTTTAGGGCACTGACAGCTATTTTCGGTGAAACAAATTCCATCCAGCTGTGACAGGGCTTATCTATAAACTGCTGCATTCCAATTTCATATTTATATTGGGCAGACTCCATAAACTTATCATATCTGTCCCCGGCTCCCTTCTCAACATTCTCGAATAATTGCCTGATATCACTATTGTTTTGAGGGACACAGATCTTCTCATCCGGAAAAATCATTTCAAACTGGGGATCCAGTGAAATAAGTGTAAAAAAATCTTTGGTTTTATAACCAAAATCAGCAAAAAAATTTTCAATAATATCGGGCATCCAATACCAGCTCGGCCCCATATCGAAAACGTAACCCTGAGGAGTTGTAAACTGCCTTGCACGTCCTCCGGGCCCTGAATGTTTTTCAAAAACATGCACTTCATTTCCTGATTTCGCCGCATAGGCAGCCGCTGAAAGTCCGGAAAACCCAGAACCTATAACCGCTATTTTCTTTTTTGGTTTTTCTGTTTTCATGCATTCTTTTTTTACCGTTTCCTTTGCAATAATCCTGTATCAATAAATACCTTGCATTTAATTTTTGTTCAACTGACTGTAGGCAACCTCCAAAAGTTCTCTAGAATCCAGATTCTTGCAGTATATTGAATGATGGAAATGATTTAGCTTGGAAAGCAGATCAATAAGCTTCATCTTTTCCTTATGCGTAAGATCACCCGTAACAATCTGTGATGCCTGACGGATCTTATCCATTCTGTCTTCCAGTATTTTGATTCCTTTTTCAGTGATTTTAATGACTTTCGTCCGTTTATCCGTATCGGAATCACTCTGCTCTGCCCAGCCCTGATGAATCAGGCGGTTTATAATCTGTATTCCTGCAGGTTTATCATGTACATTGATTTTTATTAGTTCTGTTTTGGACACCGCTCCAAAGGATTTAAGGGTAATCAGATAAATAAAATCTTCCTGGCTGGAAAACATGGAATCATGTATGGCAGCTTTAGAATATGATTTTGCATACCGGTTCATGTGCACAATCAAAGTATTGATAACACTCTCGGCACTCCTTCCTTCTTTTTTACCTTCCCAGTCAGGTTCAGCGTCATCATAGCTATTTTCAAGCGAAGCCGCCACCCACTCTTTGAAACCGTTTACATCATTACTGTAACCGGGATTATTTTTATTTTGGGTTTCAAACTGTTCGACCAATTCAACAACCTCTTTTATCAGAGCATAATTCATAACTATCAATTAGTATACAAATATACTTATTTTTAAATATAAAGTATAATATTACACAATAAAAATAAATACTAAAATATTTTTCACCTGCCAGGAATGATTAATTAACTTGTATTAGCATTAATGATCTGTGAGTTAACACATTAGTTTTCTGTTGATTATTTTTATATCACATTAAAATTGTGTATTTTTATTTTTTATCCCATAAAGGTGAAAAGGTATAAGCGGACCAATCAAGCTGTTTCAGCTAAATTGGTCTCCATCAGCCCTTATGACTTTATATGAAGCCTAATAAAATAGTGGAGCTTGTGATCAGCAAATACAAACGACAATACGTGTTTATCCTGTTATTAATGCTGGTTTAAGTGATCAGCAATGATTAAAAGAATGAAAGTGTATTTTAAAAATTATATATGTTATTATCTTATAAGTAATCAGTTTATGAAAAATATTTTTGCCTTAACAGCATTGTTGCTTATTATATTTATTCACTCGCAGACCCATAGATTTGTTTATGAGCTACAGTACAAAATGGATTCTGCCGATACAGGATATGAAAAACTGAACATGCTTCTTGACATTAGCCCAAAGGAGGTTAAATTTTATGGCTATAATTTACTGGAAACCGATTCTCTAAATAAAAAATTCGGGACCAACAACAGCTATACCGATATGTCCGGACAGATCGTTAAGAGAAAGATCAACACGTATGACAATACAAATTTCATTGCGATTAAAGAAGGGTATTATTCATTTAAAACAACGGATAAAATAAGCTGGGTTATTTCGGAAGAGACAAAAAAAATGGAAAATTACACCCTGCAAAAAGCTTTTACCCGATTTGGAGGCAGAAATTGGACGGCCTGGTTCTGTAAGGATATCCCTTTCAACGAAGGTCCTTATAAATTCCGTGGGCTTCCGGGATTGATTTTTGAGCTTTCGGATTCAAAAAAAAATTTTATTTACAGTCTGATAAAAAGTCAGAAGCTTCCGGATACTTTTTCAACGGATAATTTTGTAGAATCCAACTTCGGAAACAGGGCGATACCCATCAATGAAAAGCAGAAAAATAAACTGTCCCTCGATTTTTACAATGATCCTTTTGCTTTTGAAAGAAATAATTTCAGCAAAGCAAATACTAATTTGAAGATCAATATCAATGGAAAAGAGATCCACACTGTTGATGAGCTGAATACTCAGACAAAAAGCATGCAGCAAATCATCAGAAAGTATAACAATCCTATAGAGATTGACAAAGCTATTCATTACAAAGAATAACCTTGGACAACTGAAAAAATTATGTGACGTTTACAGATCCGATAGTGCCCGGAATAAGGGCTCCCTCTGCGTTTTAAGTTTCCCGCAAACTTTTATCATCCTTAAATCAGAAATTAATCATTGAATTAAAACCACCAGATATCCTTTACTATTCTGGCTGAATAATTACAAACCGAACAAGTGGAAATTCATTTTTTATATTTTCACGAATGCGTTGTATAGCCTCAGTAATCTCTTCTGTATCAAGATGTTCTTCAAAATCTATGATGAGCATCAATATTACTTCCTCCGGCGACTGATAAGTAGATAGTATGTTTTTCGTTTTTACCACTGCTGGATCTTTCTCAGCTAGTTGTGCAAGCTTTTCTCTGGTTTCGGAGGCAATCCCCTCTCCCATCAGCAAGCTTCTGCTTTCCCTGGCCAGAATAAAAGAAACAAAAACCAGTAAAAATCCTACAATTACCGATGCAAGCCCGTCTAATTCTGGGATTTGCAGCGAATGACTGATCCACATCAATATCATTACAATGATCAGCCCTGCTACTGCTGCACCATCTTCAAAAACAACGAGAAAGCTCGAGGGATCTTTGCTTTTTATAATCGCATCCCACCATCTCATTCCGTTGCGGGTTTTATTAAATTCTTTTACGGCAATAAATAAAGAAGTTCCTTCGAAAATAAGGGAAATTACCAATACAATATAATTCCAGAACGGGTCTTTCATTAATTCAGGTTCCAGAATGTGGGCAATTCCCTGGTAAATCGATAAAGCTCCTCCCAGACCAAATATTAAGATGGAAACCACAAAAGACCAGAAGTAGAGTTCTTTGCCATACCCAAAAGGATGAGCCTGGTCTGCCGCTTTTTTACTTCTTTTCATACCATATAAAAGCAACAACTGATTGGCGGTATCCACTGTTGAATGGATACCTTCAGAAATCATGGAAGAACTGTTTGTAAATCCGCCTGCAATAAACTTTGTTAACGCAATTAACAGGTTAGCGGCAAGTGCACTATAAATTGATTTTTGATTGTTGGTCATTATTTATGGGTATAAACATGACAGGGATAAAATTATTTTAAAATATCAGCGCCTGTAACTCTTTATCCGAGCCAATAATTAAATCATATAATAAAACTATTGATTTTAGTCCACAAAACAAAATGTCCGGAACATACTTTAATAAAGATTAATAAAAAGTACCACATATTATTTTTTCATTGATAATGGTCTTATTCTTGGATAATTCCTGTTACAGCCATCAAATTTATCAGAAGCATTAAAGAAAAAAACCATGAACAACTCACTTTTATTTTTGAAACTAGCTTTTGGTGCCATATTCCTTCCTTTTATATGCACCGGACAACAAGAAAAACCACATCAGAATTATTCGATTTTTAACCCGGTACCACGTGCTCAGATGAGAGAAATGGAAACCGACCGTCCGGATGTGACTGAATCTCCTTATACAGTGGATGCAGGACATTTTCAGTACGAAACAGATATAATAAGGCTGATAAATGAGAAGTCTGACCTAAAGAAGACGAATACATTACTCATCAATCAGGCCAACCTAAAGATCGGGATTACAGGCAGTACAGCAATACAAATTGGTTTCCAGACCTATGGCTGGCAAAAAGAAAAAGAAATCACTGATGGCTCTCCAATCACCAGTAACGGAATTGGTGATGTAACCCTGAGAATAAAACAGAATATAATAGGAAATAACAAAGGGGATTTTGCCCTGGCTATACTGCCCTATGTCAAATTTCCGGCCTCAAAATATGATGAAGAAAGCCGCTTTGAAGGCGGCCTGATTGTCCCGATGTCGTACAAACTGCCTGGTGAATGGAAACTTGGAATGCAAGTAGAAATTGACAGGCTCAAAGATCCGGATCAACCGGCAATGCATACTGAATTTTTACAAACACTGACTGTCAGCCATGAGTTATTTAAAGGGGTTGACGGGATAGCAGAAACGTATTATACTTACGATTTTAAATCTCATCAGTTATCGAACTACATCAACGCAGCAGTGCAAATAGAAGTTGCACGAGATTTTAAACTGGACGCCGGGATTAATTATGGAATACAGGATACCGCAGCAAAACATTATTTCATTGGTGCATCTTATCGCCATTAAACTTAAATTTTAAATAAAAGAAAGCCACACCAGCTATATTAGGTGTGGCAACAACACAAATGATGAAAAAAAAAAATTATTTACAAAAAAAATTAAATCAGTCAGCCTAAACTTCAACTGAATTTTATTTTTATTGGAACAAATTAAAGCCTTTTTTAACCAAAACTATTGATATAAAAGCGCATAAAAATGATACAATTTATTATTTGAATAGTCATATTCTGAATTGAGATACAGGTAAGCCATTTTAAAATAAATAATAGGAAAACTTATATCTGCCTTCGAGTTTCATTTTCAAATTTTATATGTATAGTCTTTGAACAGCAATTCAGTAACCTTCTTTTCCTTTGCCATACTGATCATTATTACTTTCAAAAATGTAGCTGTTTTTCGGAAATTTATACTATAAGATTTCCGAAAATGGATAGATATTCGTTTGTGTGCCTGCGATTTTGTGTTGACTTTTACACTGTTAAATGTTAGAACGTCTTTAAGCTGTGTAAGCATTAACAACAGTAATAATTGTTACAACCAAATCTAATATATACCATGAAAAAAAACTCGCTATTAGCATTCTGTCTAGTCATAACATCGTTATTTTATGCACAGGTGGGGGTGAACACTGCCAATCCTTCTGCAACGATGGATATTGTAGGAAGTCCAACTATAACCACTTCAATTGACGGACTGTTACCTCCACGGATTACAGGTGATCAATTAAAAGCTAAAGATTCTGTTTATGGTAACATTCAAAATGGAGCTATAGTATATGTTACAGCACCCGTCGGAACTTCAACCCCCAAAACAGTAAATGTCACAGCATCCGGATATTACTATTATGATGCCCCTAACAATGTCTGGGCAGCCTTTAATGGCAACAAGGAGTCAGGCGGAACAGGAACAGCTCTGTTTGCAAGCAAAAATGGTGCTTGGTCTCTAATAAACCTGGGCATTTCCGGGACAAGCTGGAATAAAATAAGCCTTACATCAACAGACACTAAGGCAGGAGTTCCAGCGCTTCTCAACAATGGAGTTTATACAGCACCCAAAACAGGACTTTATGAAGTTAAATATGAGGTGCAATTGGCAGGAGGAATTGATTTAAGTGTGTTAGGGGGCAAAAGACTAGGCATCCTGAAAAATGGCAATGCTGTATTTGAGCAGAAAATTATTGATGCTGTCCGTGTATCTATTCTTAGTGTCACACTTGCTTCGGTACCTGTTACCTCTACGACTCTTGGAGCTATTGTTCCACTGAACGCTGGTGAGACCATAACATTTGCTGTTGAAACTGGAAACGTTAATTTATCATTACTCACCGATAGTAAAGTATCTGTATCTGTATATAAGGTTTCTGACTAGTATCCAACCGTTAAACTTAAAAGGCTTTGCCTGATTATTTGCATAGAGTATGAATTATAAGAAAATACATATCGGGAAAATGATTGGCTTAAAAGTCATGGAATCAGGACTCGAAACAAGCTGTATCTGCGCGTTTTTCAAATGTGATCTGAACGAAATCAACAAAATGTATGAAGCTGAAACTTTGGATACAGAGGTTCTTCTCAGCTGGAGCAAGCTTTTAAAGTACGATTTTTTCAGAATTTACACCCAGCACCTGATATTGTATTCTCCTAAAGCAAAGCTTCGTCCCGGCACAGAAAATTATGAAGCGAAAAAGCCAGCAAGGACAGAATTGCGCAAAAACTTATATACAGTGGAAATAATAGCATTTATTATGGAGAAGATTTCTTCCGGAGAAATGACAAAATTACAGATTATAAATAGGTACGGAATCCCAAAGATAACCCTGTATAAGTGGGTATCCAAATATGAAAGTAGAGAAGCTTAAATCAAATAAATATAATTTATATGGAGAAGAATCTTACACCAAACTATAAGCTGATCTTTTTAGATATACTTGAACAAAAATTTCCGAACAGGAAAGATGTCTGCCTGCCGATATTAAGTAAAAATGAGCTATCTCAATTCGATATAATTGAGCTGAATCAAAAAATTTTTGGAGGCATTGATAAGAGCACGTTTAGTTTGAATCAAAAACACAAAGCCTATAATAAACGCAGTATTTCAAAGATTTTAAATTATCAGATTGAAAACCGTTTAAGCAATACGAAAACTGCTTCAATCTTTAAATTGAGCAGGAATACGATAGCCAACTGGAAAAAAAAGTATACCCACCTGATTTCATTTTCTGAAATCTGCAATTAGTTTATTACTCGGGAACCAATTTATCATTTTTTATTTTCAAAATATAAGGATGGTGGGAGGCCTGTAATTTCTTTAAAAGTTTTGGTGAATGAAGAAGCGGTAGCAAAGCCAGTAATTTCTGCAAGATAGCTTATCTTAATTTTTTGTAAGTCATGTCACTTTCCATCTTACTGATTATGTAATTTATCCTAAGCGTATTAATATAGGTCTTAAAGCTATCAGATTTATGTTTTTTAATAATCGCAGATAAGTATTTTACATTCGTCCCAAATTCTGTAGCAAGATTGCCCAGGGTAACCCCCTTTTTCGTAAACATGTTATTATCTTCAAAATTATTTAGCTTTGCCAGAATTAACAGCTCTGTATTAGTATTAATTGAGCTTAGTAATTTAGCATCGTTTATTTCTGTGGGGTTTATATTTATACTTTTTTCAAGCAAATAAACATCTGAATTGTTTGCATTTGCTTTTACTCTGATAAATACGATTAACCCAATAATTGTAGTTATTGAAACTGCCAAACATGAAATCAAAATTTTAATAGATGCTGGGTTCATCAATGGGCTGACGCATCCTTTGCAATCCTTAACCATTAAATTTAGTTCCCTCATCTTTTGACCGCAGCTGCAAACTATATTATTTCCTTCTGTTTTTGAGTTATTGTTCCCTAATACCAAAAACACAGGTTTAAAATTAAATTCCTTTAAAAATTCCTGAAGCTTAGGATGTCCCAATGATTTTGTCTGGTCATTTATATTTGTATAATTGCAAATTTCAAAAGAGACCCTTAAATTTTTCTTCTTTTTCAGCTTCCATTGTACAGGAAATGAAGACACAGAATATGAGGTAAAAAACGTGACTCATAATGATTGTGAGAATACCTATCAATATATTTTTTTTAAAACGACGTTATCATGAAAACGCAATAATATGGTAAATAACCTCGCGTTAGTTATCAATTTCCGAAAAAAAATGATACCTTTTTGATGTCATTTTTACTTTTCATTCGATTATGATATTGTGGACAAATATGATGATCACGATGTTCAATACAGAGATTGACAGACCGGTTGAAGAGCATACGCAAATAACCAGACCAAAAATGTTATGAAAAAGAAACTATTTTTTGGAAGAAAGGGATCTAAATTGCGATGGAGTTAAACCTGTTTTAGATTTAAAAAACTTAATGAAATTTGTTACTTCTTTAAAGCCCAACCTGTATGCAATTTCACTTATACTTTTATCGTGGTAACAAAGGTTTCTTTTGATTTCCAGAATCATTCTGTTTATCAGCCATTGCTTTGGTGTCTGCTTCTCTTCCTCTAGAAAAGCATTTTGAAGTGTCCGCAGGCTCACATTTAAATTTTCTACATAAAATTCTAAAGTATGTTTTTGGTGGATATTTTTATTAACCATAGATTTAAATTTTGACAGTAAAAGCCTGTTCTTGGAAACAGCAAGCTCTCTATCTTTATATTCAGATAATTTTTCGCCGATCAAAAGGATATTGAACAAATAATTATTTAAAATTGCGGATTGAGCTTCATGATAAGGCCTCTTAAGCTCATCATTTATAAAGCCGAACAAGGAGGAAATCTCATCAAATCTTTCCTCTACATTAAAATATGGCAAATTTAATGGATCATTAAACAAATCAGTCTGCCCAAAAAACTGGGTCTGAAATAAATTATTTTTACAAAAAAAGTCTTCAGTAAAAATCAATACCTTACCCTTGTAGTTAAAAGGCTCATGAAACTGAGTAACTTGATTTTGAGTAACAAAAAGCATACACTTGCGTTCTATATCAATTGTGTTAAAATCTATAGTATGCTTCCCCTCGCCTTCTTCGAAAAGATAAATGACATTAAATTCCGTTCTATGTGGTTGAAGCAGCTCAGTAGGTCGTAGTGACAACAACTCCGATATGCTTTTGGTATTGATATAAGAAATACCATTATCAGCATTGAGAAATGGCTCTATTATAAATGCTTCCATTGTCGTATTTTATATAAATGAAACGGCTAAGGCAGTAATATAATATTTTACAATTTTATATTTCTATTTTGAATTTAAAGTAAACCTACAAAAACTGCTGTATCATGAGGGAATACTTGTTATAATAAAAGTAACAAAAAGATCTTACAGAACTTTCCGTGAAAACGGTCATGTGTATTCCAAAAAAACTGCACCTATACCGATGCAGTTTATACACAAATGATAAAAAATATCTAGGATCTCTTATGTCCTTAATCATCTTTGAGCCTATACAACTCATTTTGATTACTGTCACAAAAATAGCTCCTAAAATCGAAATCATTTTGATAAAAAAACGTATAAAAAGGGTAAATATGCGAAATAAAGAAATAAAATTATGGTAAAAGCAATGGACGAAGAGAGTATAAGAAACACAAAAGGAATTTACGATTTTAAGAAGTCAATTACCGGTTTGTTGTTTACCGGACAACAATGAAAAACAATGTTTAATTCTTGAAGTTAAAATTTGTTAATTTTACTGTTATCTAATAATTATTTTTGAGATTTGTTTTACAAAATAAATATTATTAATATGAAAAATGTAAAAAAGCTTCAAAAAGCAGAATTAAAAAACATTCTTGGAGGTTCAAATTGTGTCAGGTTATGTTTTGTAAATGATAAATTAACATGCGTTCCGTATAATTCATGTGGAGGTCCTGGACTTGAGCCTTAAAAAGCAAGGAGTACAACAGCATTGTACTCCTTTTAACTATCGTATCAAAAATGGAATTTATCAGTTTAAATACTGATCTCTTTTAAAACACTAAAGATGAACCTTTAAAGTTCATCTTTTTCTGTTCAGAAAGGTACAAGGCATTTATACGCAATGTCTTTCTGGTTTTCCTGCAAAGATTTTTCTCTTCTACTGATGGTTATTCTGCTTTTATTTGTGAAAGGTCGAGACCGAGTTTCGTAAATTCCTCCACTACTTTATCAGTAATGTAATATTGCCGGTCTGCAGGATTATCCTTGGCAATCCACCCTTTCTCTACAAATTGTTCCAGCAGAAGCTGTCCTAATTTTCCGCCGATATGCTCATAGCAGGGTTTGGCGGGTTTTCTTCCGGTGGGTTTGTTCATATATGGGTTAGTTTTTAGAGAAGATATTAATTCAGATGAAGGTAATCCTTAATCGTTTTCAGAACTCCAAAGCTGTCATTGGTACAGGCCTCAAAATTGGCTACCTGCTTTACGTTCGGATGGGCATTCTTCATAGCGTAAGAATATTTGGCATTCTTCAGCATTTCTATATCGTTCATATAATCTCCGAAAGCCATCGTATTTTCAGGAGAGATTCCCAATGATTTCTGAAGGATTTTCAGCGCATTTCCTTTATTGATATCCTTATTCATGACATCCAGCCAATATTCTCCGGAAACTACCACTTCCAGACCGAATTCTTCAAATCTTTTAAGAGCCGGATACAGATATTTTTCAGCTCCTTCAGGATGATAGACTGCTATTTTAAAGGCTGTATCGTCAATTTTTTCCGTAAGATCATCCTTCTTCATGTTTTCAGTATAATACTTAGAGAAAAAATCCACAAACTGCTGATCTCCGGTTTCATAATAAGCCATCTTTTTAGCTGATAATACAGCTTTGGCTCCCGGTATTTCACGGATAGCCCTGATGATCTCGACAATATATTTGTATTCCAGTGTATCGGCAAAAAGCTCCTGATCTTTATAGACTACGTAGCCCCCGTTTTCAGCAATAAAGCCGATTTCGCTTTCAATTTCTCCGAAATAATGGGTAATGCCCGGCATCTGTCTTCCGCTTGCAGGTACAAACAAAATGTTTCTTTTCTTAAGTTCTTTGTAAATCTCCGAAAACTCAGGACTCATTTCATGGCTGGAATTGAGAAATGTCCCATCCATGTCCGTCACAATTAATTTAATCTGCTCCATAATTTTATTGAGAAATGCAATATTCCGTAGGTATCAGAATCACAATTTGCATATTCTTTTTCAAAGATATTGATTTATTATTTTTTTTTGTAATGAATCGTGGGAAGGTTTCTTAATATTGCGGCACTTTGTTCCGGGGTAATGTCCCGCTGAGGTTCTGCCAGCATTTCATATCCTACCATAAATTTTTTAACTTCCGCGCTTCTGAGCAACGGAGGATAAAAATGCATATGAAAATGCCATTCCGGATGTTCCATGCCGTCTGTAGGTGACTGGTGGATTCCTGCAGAATAAGGAAATGATGTTTCAAAAAGATTGTCATAAATCGTGGTCAGATCCTTGAGTACAGCGGCAAGAGATTCTTTTTCATCTTCAGAAAATGCCGCAATATTTTCTCTTTTCTGTTTACTGATAATCATTGTTTCGTAAGGCCACGATGCCCAAAACGGCACCAATGCGGTAAAATGTTCATTTTCTGTGACAATGCGCTCTGCAGCTGAAATTTCCTGTTGAAGATAATCTTCCAGCAATGTTCTTTTATTCTTTCCAAAATAAGATTTCAGCTGATCCTGTGTTTTCTGAACCATAGCCGGAATTGACGACTGTGCCCATATCTGGCCATGCGGATGAGGATTGCTGCAGCCCATGATGCTGCCTTTGTTTTCAAAAATCTGAATATAATTGATAGGGTCCAGTGCCGCCAGTTCATTGAACTGCTTCTGCCATACATCCACTACATTTTTTATGTCTTCCACAGGCATTTCCGGTAAGGTAAGACTGTGGTCGTCAGAAAAACAGACTACCCTGTTGATTCCGCGTTCCGGAAGAAGGGTAAAAAATCCGGAGGATTCTTCAGAAAAATCAACTTCTTCATTCAGCAATGCTCCGAAATCATTATCAAAAACATATGTTCCTTTATAGGCAGGATTCCGGGCTCCGTTAGCACGCTGATTTCCAGAACAAAGATAACATTCCGGATCGTAAGAAGGGCGGTTTTCTTCCGATGTTTCCTCTCTCTGTCCCTGCCATGGCCTGTTTGCCCGTTGTGGAGAAACCAGTATCCATTCATCCAATAGAGGGTTGTATCTTCTGTGGGGATGCTTATTACGGTCAAATGATGTATTCATTGGTATATTCTTTTATTCCGTCGGAAATTTTAACCTGATAAACTTTCATCCGGATGTTGAAATGTTCAAGATATTTTTCACTGATGGCTTTAATCACTTCTTCAGCTTTATTTTCCTGAATAAGGTTGATGCTGCAGCCTCCGAAACCGCCACCCATAATTCTTGCTCCCAATACCCCTTCCTGCTTTAATGTATTTTCCACTAAAAAATCAAGTTCATCACAGCTGACCTCAAATTCAGTTGAGAGCCCGACATGGGTTTCCGTGAGAAGAGTTCCCAGATACTCCATATTTCCTTCTGAAATAGCTTTTGCTGCTATTTCTACCCTCTGAATTTCTTTCAGCAGGTAAAGACATCTTTTGTATGAAATACTTCCCATTTCTTCTTTTACATGCTCAAGCATTGCCAACGTAAAATCTCTGAATTTTTCAATTTCCGGAAAGTTTTTCCATAAGACTTTTTTCCCGTGTTCAACATCTTTACGTCTTTCATTGTAGCCGGATGTCAGATGGCTATGCTTTACACAGCTGTCAAAAAGCAGCAGGCTATATCCTTTAAGATCAGCATCAAAATATTGATGTTCCAGGGAATGGCAGTCGAGCATGATCACTTTATCTTCCTTCCCGAAAACGGAAGCAAACTGATCCATAATTCCGCACTGGACTCCTGCAAAAGTATGTTCTGATTTTTGCCCGATCACTGCAATCTCTTTTTTGGACAGCTGAAGATCAAAAAGCTCATTGAGAATGTAGGCAAAACCACATTCAAGGGCTGCGGAAGAAGAAAGTCCGGCTCCCATCGGGATGGTACTGCTGAAAACAATTTCCATTCCGCAAAACCGGTTTTCCGGCTTCTGCAACTGGCTGAAAACGCCCAGAATATAGTTCATCCACATCTGCTGAACCGGTTTTACCTCCATCGTAACATCAAATGTATATTCTTCTCCGAGGTCTTTCGCGATGATCGTACAAAAATGGGTCTGTGGCAGCTTGCGGACAGCAAAACAGATGTATTTATCTATGGCAGCAGGAAGTACAAATCCGTCGCTATAGTCTACATGCTCACCGATAATATTGATTCTTCCGGGAGAAAGGAAAATATGTTCGGGTTCTGATTTGAACTCGTTTTTAAATTTTTCTACAGTGGGGTTAATTAACTGTTCATGCATAACCATCTTTTCTCTGCCTGGTCTTATTTCATTTTTTGTGAATCTTTGATGAAATGATCCTATCCTGAATCTGTCAGCGGATGTTTAAGCAGAGAAAGTATAGGAGCCAGCGGACAGGTCACGACATCAGCTCCGATCTTTGCACAGTTGATAATATGCATGCTGTGTCGGACTGAAGCAGCCAGTATTTGTGTCTGAAAAACATAATTATTATAAATCGTTCTGATTTCCGATATCAGGTGAAGACCATCTGTAGAAACATCATCCAGCCTTCCCAGAAACGGAGAAACATAGGTGGCTCCTGCTTTGGCAGCCAGCAATGCCTGCCCGGCAGAGAAAACAAGCGTACAGTTTGTCTTTATTCCTTTCTCAGAAAAATAACGGATGGCTTTGATTCCATCTTTCGTCATTGGAACTTTTACAACAATTCTTGGATGTAACGCAGCAAGCTCTTCACCTTCTTTAACCATTTCTTCGAAAGTAATTCCCAATACTTCAGCACTTACATCCCCGTCCACGATTTTACAGATTTCAAGGTAATGATGATGTATATTCTGTTTTCCGGAAATTCCCTCTTTTGCCATCAACGAAGGATTGGTGGTAACCCCGTCCAGAACTCCAAGGACATGAGCTTCCTCTATCATCGCCAGGTTGGCGGTATCAATAAAAAATTTCATAAATGTGACTATTATTTATAAGTGTTAAATTTACACTTATATTTTAATAAATCATCATGAGAATGTAAATTTTATTGCCTGTAGAAAATTATTCTGTGAAATAATTAAATTCTTTCCTGTATTGGGAAGGGCTTTTTTGGATATATTCTTTAAAAGTTTTATTAAAATAGCTGAAATTATTAAACCCGGATTCAAAGGATACTTCCGTAATGCTTAAAGGCTGTTCTGCAAGAAGCTTTAGAGCGTGGGTAATCCTGTACTCGTTCACAAACCGGGTGAAAGTTTTGTTCGTAATTTTTTTAAAGTAGCGGCAAAAAGACGGTACTTTCATATGGGCAAGATCAGCCACTTCTTCCAGCGTAATAGCTTCTTTGAAATGATCTTTCACATAATTAAATATCAGATTGATTCTTTCATTGTCTTCAATCTGGGTCTGCAGATAATATTTTCCTGCATTCAGGATCCTGTAATCCTGGGTAACGGACAGCTCATCTAATATCTTCAGAAATCTGCACAGCTTGTCCAGAGAGGAAGCTTCATGCATCTCAACAATCTCTTTCCCTATTTTTTTCTTCATCTCTTCTCCGAATACGATTCCTGCCTTTGACTTTTCCAGCAATGCCGAAATCCGTTGCATCTCCGGTATATCCCAGATCGGTTCTCCTAAAAAATCGGGTTTAAACTGGATCACCATCTCGTAATCATTATAAGTGTTTTCATTGGTGAGCCCGCAGTGGGGAAGATTACTTCCTATCAGAACCAGGTCTCCATCTGAAAAATAGGTAATGCTGCTTCCGATCTGTCTTTTTCCGGAACCTTTGCAGACAAAAATCAGTTCAATCTCGGGATGGTAATGCCAGACATGGGATTTTATATTCTCATTGGCTAGAAATTTCAGGCTGGTAAAACTGCTTCCTATAGTCGGCCTGATTGCTTCAAAAGAAGGATTTACATGTTTCATAGACCAAAAATAAATAATTTCATATGCAAAATTAACAAATAATACACCAATAACATTAAATAAAGTTAATATAGTGCATAAATATGGGAATTTAATTATAGCCTGAGAAGTATTGCTGCCATAGCTTTGCAATAGTAATTCTAAAAGCCTTAACCCATGAGCACATTATTAAAAGCCGTATTTTTTGCAGGAGCCTTATTGTTCTCAGCAAATGTAATGAGTAAGGACAGAGATTTTTCCCTTTCCTTTGGAAACGTACAAGCCAAAACTTTAAGCTTTGAGCTTTCAAATGCCAGAAGTGTATCTGTTTTTGTTTACAACAGTGCACATGACGAGTTATTTTCCGAAAATCTTGCCGATGGGGACCATGTGACAAAGACCTATGATCTTCAGAATTTTGAGCCGGGAACGTATTATCTGGTAGCAGAATCGGAAGTGAAAATAGAAAAATACAGAATAAAAATCACAGACGGAAATGAAATAGAAGTGGAAAAAACACCAGTAAGCGCAGTCAACAAGCCTGAATATTTCGTTTCTGGGCATATGGCAAAGCTGCGTATGTCTGATGTAAAAGGGCCTGTAAGCATTTCAGTATATGATCTTTCCAATACAACCTATTATACTTCGAACAAAGAATATGCTGACGGCAAAGTGGATCTTACTTTTGATCTGGATCCAAAAACAGCAGATCAATATATCATCCGTGTTGAAGAAAAAGGAAATGTTTTTAATAAAATAATTTCTCTAAAATAAATTCACATTTTCAGACTAATTATATACCCATTCCGTATTATACGGAATACAATTTTCACGTACAGTTTTTTTTATGAGGCAGCTCTCATTTCCGGTCAGGAAAAAGAGCTGCCTCATTTTTTAATTGTGATGGGTCATATCAAGTTTGATATTTTTCAGATCTTCCAGCTCATGAACAGGGCGTTCTATGTCATAAGGAATAGGCTTTTTTGAAAAAGTCTGGAAATACAGCAGGCAGGCATCTTTCCACCATACCGCGTCCCTGGACTGAATTCTGAGCTTGGACTGAACATCAGCAAACCGCTGTTCGTCTATATAAGGCTCCATCTTGTCCCATATTTTCTGATAGCCCCTTACCTTTTTCACTCCTGAATCATACGTATAGCACAATTCATCCCACAACGTTTTTCCGTCTTTCATTGTATAATCCCATGGAACATGATGAAACCACAGAATAAGGTTTTCCGGGCAGGTTGAGATATTTCCATACTTTTCATTGAGTGGCGGAAAATACTGTGAGACAGCATTACTTCCTGTTTTTGTTCTGTCAAATCCTACTCCCTGAGCATCAGCCTGATGGTAATAGACAGGTGACCAATCCGGTCTTCCGCCTTTATAATCTCCCCATGGTTCAGGCCCATAGTGATGTCCTCCGGCGAAAATATGGTGCAGTCCTAAAGGCATCATGTAATCCACGGCAGTTTCTCTGGACGAAAGCATGATTTCCCTGACCGGATTCAGGAAGTTCTGATCATCGGTAAACGTCATTTTAATCCATTCATCTGCAATCTGCTCTGAACTCAGCTCATGATTCCATGCTAATCTGCCGAATGCATACCAGTTGGCCTGGGCAAAATGATGCCCCGTCCAGTTTGTATCTTCCCCGATATTGGCAACGGCTGAAATGGCTGTAATTTCTGCTGGTCTTAATGTTCCGTCCGTAATTTTCGCAATCGTGGATCCCTGACCGTCAGAATAGGTATCACTTTCCAGTGTTTCTTTGAATAAAGGAGCCAGAAAAACAAGATGATTTGAAAAGCCCAGATATTCCTGTGTGATCTGAAACTCTACCATTTCTGAAGTTTTTCTCAAAGCACCGAAAAGAGGATTAAACGCTTCACGGGGCTGGAAATCAACAGGACCGTTTTTGATCTGGATAATCACATTATCTTTAAATTTACCATCCAGAGGAACAAATTCAAGATAAGCCTGTTTGGCTCTGTCGTCTTTGCTCGGACTATAGACAAAGGCTCTCCACATTACGATTCCATGGTAAGGTTTCAATGCATCAGCCATCATATTGGCTCCGTCTGCATGGGTTCTTCCATAATCCTGAGGTCCCGGCTGCCCTTCGGAATTGGCTTTCACCAAAAATCCGCCGAAATCAGGAATCAGTCTGTAAATTTCAGCAGCTTTATCTTTCCACCATTTTTGTACGCCTTTATTCAGTGGATCTGAATTTTGTAATCCTCCCAGAACTTTAGGTGAAGAAAAATTCACGGAAAGATATACCTTTATGCCATAAGGTCTGAAAATATCAGCCAGAGCCCTGACTTTTTTAAGATAATCTTCCCTAAGCATATTGGGAGATGCATTCACATTATTCAAAACAACGGAATTGATTCCCACAGAAGCATTCGCTCTCGCATATTCTTCATAACGGGGAGATATTTTTCCGGGTAAATCTTCCCATTTCCAGAGTGATCTTCCGGCATAGCCTCTTTCAATACTACCGTCCAGGTTGTCCCAATGGTCCAGAACCCTTACATCGTATGAAGGTTTTTCAACACTGTTCAGGTGAGACAGATCGGCTTTTGTCTGCTGTAACCGTAAAATATGATAGACACCATACAATAGTCCTATTTCCTTGCCTGCAGAAATAACGATTTTTTCAGACGTGGAAACAATTCTGTAACCGTCTTTCAGATTTTTCTCTTTATTTTCCGTACGAAGTTCCACCGCCTGCCCCTGCCAGTGGCTGCTCAGCTCTTTTCTGGCAATGTTCAGCGTAGGACTGTTCCCTTTAGAAATGATTTTATCTGCTGATATGCCGTTTTTTGCAGGAAACCGAAGCCATAGCTGACTTCCGTCCTCCGCGAAAACCAGTAACGGAATGGTCAGAAAAAATAGAATGTATAGTCTCAGATATTGCATTGAATAATTTTAAATGATTAAAGATGACTATGACTGTCCTTCCAGACCTTCAATCGTTTTGATTTTGCCTTCATGATCGTATTCCAGTTCAATCACTTTCATACTTCTGAGCCATGTTTTGCCTCCACTTGGCACAGAATCATGGAAAAACAGGTACCATTTTCCTTTAAATTCCACAATGCTGTGATGGGTAGTCCACCCTACCACCGGAGTGAGGATTTCTCCCTGAAAAGTAAACGGTCCGTAAGGATTATCTCCGGTTGCATAGCAGATCAGGTGGGTGTCTCCCGTAGAATAAGAAAAATAATATTTACCGTTGTACTGATGCATCCATGAAGCTTCAAAAAAGCGGTGCTTATCGCCATGAAGCAGTGGCTTCCCGTTTTCATCGAGGATGATAACATCTTTAGGCGCTTCCGCAAATTCAAGCATGTCATCACTCAGCAGAACCACCTTTGAATGAATCGCAGGTTCATCATTTTCAGGAATTACAGCAGATTCAAGGGCTTTATTATCTCTGTAGCGCTGCAATTGTCCACCCCAGATTCCTCCGAAGTACATATAGTATTTGCCATTATCTTCAAAAATGCATGGATCAATGCTGTAACTTCCCATCATCGGATATTTTTCAGGAATAAAAGGACCGTAAGGCTTATCACTTACTGCAACTCCTATTCGGAAGATATCATTCTGATCTTTCAGAGGAAAATACATATAATATTTCCCGTTTTTAAAGGCAACATCGCAATCCCAGAGCTGTCTTCCCGCCCATGGAATATCTTTTACCGAAAGTACTACGCCATGATCTTTAATTTCGCCGCCATCCACATCATCCATTGAAAAGACATGATAATCATTCATGTCGAAATGGTCTCCGTTATCATTTTCTTCAATTCCGCTTTCACGGTCATGAGAAGGATAGATATAGATTTTATCTTCAAAAACGTGAACGGAAGGGTCTGCCATATAATCTTCCGGGAATAAATATTTTGATTTTTTCATTAAGTAAAAATTCTATTGATTTTAATTTTTCTCTGCAAGCTTTATTATTTTTTGTACCACAGGTTTTTCGTGGTCTTTCCTGTCAAACAGTAATGGGTAATCTGTTCTTCCTTTCACCGGAAAATCGTTTTTCCAGGACTGCTTATCGGTAACACCCCATAAGGTTACCCTTCTTATTTTATCTTGGTGTTTCAAAAACAAATCAAAGAAATCAAGGTAACGTTTTTCCCATTTCATTTCTACCTCATTGGGAAGCCCTTTTGTGTAAGGGTTCATTTCTTTCTGATAGGCAACAGTATCTGAAACATTGGCGGAGCTTCCCCATGGAGAAGGCAGTGCACTAATTTCCAGCTCGGTAATATTAACTTTAACGCCTGCATTGGAATAAGCCAGAATTGCTTTCTCATATTCCTCCATGGAAGGGGTGTCCATGCCGACGTGGGCCTGCATTCCTACTCCATCAATACGGATTCCTCTTGATTTAAGATTTTCAACCATTTTGATGACCGTTTTCACCTTTTCAGGATACCATTCATTATAATCGTTGTAATATAATTCTGCATTGGGATCGGCTTCCTGTGCATACTGAAATGCCAAAGGAATAAAATCTTCGCCCAGGATTTCGTAAAATTTACTTTTTCTGTAAGATCCGTCTTCAAGAATGGCTTCATTCACCACATCCCATCCTTTTACTTTTCCTTTATAGCGGGAAACTACTGTTGTAATGTGGTTTTTCATGCGTTGTTTCAATACTTCCGGAGAAACATCTTTCCCACTTTTATCTGAAAAAAACCATTTTGGAAGCTGTGAATGCCAGATTAAAGTATGCCCGATGATGAACATATTGTTTTTCATCCCGAAATCGACAAACTTATCGGCATCATCAAAAAAGAACTTTCCTTCCTGAGGCTGCAGAAACATAGATTTCATGCAATTTTCGGCAACAATAGAGCTGAACTGTTTTCTGATGATCGCTACTGCCTTCTGGTCTGTCCCGTCAATCTGGGGAAGGCTCATGGCGGTTCCGATGTAGAATTTATCCTGAAAAGCTTTTTTCAAGGACCCGTCAGATTTCTGCGCCGACAGACCGGAGACGGCAAAAGCTGCCAAACCAATTAAAATACGTTTCATATTGATAGTTTTTATTTTCTTCTTTCCGCCAGATCCTTTTCAATCTGAACTTCCATTTTTTTGTTGATCTTATACCCTAAAAGCAGTCCGCAGGCAATAAAAAACGGTATGGACGGAAATATACTCACCAGCATTTTGGCTCCTGCAGCCACTGTTTCAGGCTGAATAACCTGTTCGTTCCCGTGTACCGAAATGTATCCGTATTTTCCTATGATCATAGCTACCAGAGAGCTTCCTATGCTGAGACCTACTTTCAGTCCTACCATCATCGCAGAGAAAATAATAGCTGTTGCTCTGCGGTTGTTCTTCCATTCCGAATAGTCGGCCACATCAGCAATCATAGCCCATAAAAGCGGAGTGCTGATTCCGTAAAAGAATCCGTGTAAAATCTGTGATAAGAACATGATTCCTACCGCTTTTGGCGGATAAAATATAAAAGCCAGGATAAACAGTGTAGAGATGAATAATGAGGCAATAAAAGTGTCACGTTTTCCAAATCTGTCTGCCAGTCTTTTAGAGAAGGTAATCCCGACGATCATCATCACAATTCCTCCTGCATTAAACAATCCGAATCCTGCAGACTTTGGATCTTCTCCGAAGAAATTCATTCCGGCAGCATTAAAAAATGCCGTAATGGGTGAGATCAAACTTTTCAGTGCATTTTCATCCACATAATTGTTAAAATAGTATACATAAGATCCTCCTTTCATGGCCAACGTGATAAATATAAATGCTGTCACAGTAAGCATAATAATCCATGGTCTGTTCTGGAATAAATCTTTTAAATCCTCTTTCAGACTTGATTTCTGTTCCGGCTTGGGAATAATTCTTTCCTTGGTGGTAAAAAAAGTGATTAACAACATTACTGATCCGATCACAGCCAACCATGTCATGACGGTTTCAATTCCCTGTGCCTTGTCTCCATGTCCTACATATAAAATAATGGGAAGCATAAATACCTGCACAAAAAACTGGGCAAACATTACTGCTACAAAACGGTAAGAAGAAATACTGTTCCTTTCCCCCATATCTCCCGTAATAACACCGCTCAAAGCAGCATAAGGTAAGTTATTGGATGCGTACAATAAAAGTAATAATGAATAGGTAACCGCAGCATAGATCATTTTACCCTGATAGGAAAAGTGAGGGGTACTGAATGCTAACAGTGCAGCAATACCAAGCGGTACAGCTGTAAATAAAATCCATGGACGGAATTTTCCCCATCGTGAGCTTGTACGGTCTGCCAGTGCTCCGATAAGCGGATTAAAGCCAAAACCGGCAATTAAACCTACGGTAAGAGTGATCACAGAGGCATCCTCTGCTTTGAGTCCGTAAATATCTGTGTAAAAATAGGTTAGATAGGTAACTAAGGTCTGAAAAACAAGGTTGGCCGCCAGGTCTCCCAGGCTGTACCCCACTTTCTCTATTACCGATATTTTTTGTGGCTGATTATCCATTGAATTTGATAAGGTTTTCTATGTTAAATTTAATTTTCTTCTGTTGTAAAAGGTGAAGCAGGAAGTCCGGTTTTGTTTTTAAGGTTTCCATCCGGGTTATCTGCCCAATCGTAGCGTACATTAGCCGGGCTGGTTACCTGATCATTCCATACAATGACTTTATTACCTTTTGCTTCTGCTTTTGCCCATTGGTACCTGCCGTCTTTCTGCTGTATGGCAAAACCTTTCAGTTCTCCCTGTACCAGGTTATCTGTTTCAGGCTTAAAGGATAGAATAATGGTGTTTCCTTCTGTTTTCATCGACTGGTAAACGGGACCGTCAGCAATTATTTTTTTGCCTTCCCCGATTTTCAGGGCCTGTAAAGCCAGCCTGTCACCCACTGCTTTTTTATTGAGCGGATGAATATCATTCCATTCTCCCAGATCAATGGTTACTGCCAGTCCTGCATAAGGAACATGGAGAGAAACCTGTCTCTGCTGTTCTCTCAGCTCAGCCCAATTGCTTTCAAGGGGTTCATCTTTTTTCTCCATGAAATTGGCCAGCTGTACAATGAAGAACGGCAGATCGTTCTTGTTCCATTTTGAACGCCAGTCTGAGATCATTGTTGACAGCAAATCTCCGTATTCTTTTGGTTTTCCTGTATTGCTTTCCCCCTGGTACCAGATAAATCCTTTGATTTTATAATTGATCAGCGGATGAATCATGGCATTATAGAGCCCTACCGGTTTCCAGCGGATAAATGTTTGCCCGGGAGCCATTTTTTCCATTTTGGCTCCGATTTTATATTTCCACTCGCCTTTAAGGTCTGTCTTTTGCCCGTCAATTTCCAGGTAATACGGCTTATCAGCGATAAACTGTCCTTTTCCGCTGCCATTGGTCACTCTTACTGTAATGATATTCTTTCCTTCTTTTAAAACACCCTTCGGAATGTCGTACCAACGTGGCGGATATTCATAGGTGACATTTCCTACTTTGATTCCGTTGATGTAAGTAACATCAGCATCTTTTATCCTTCCCAGATTTAAAAATGCTGTTTTCTGATCTACTCCTTTAGGCAGAATAATTTCTTTACGGAACCATACGGAACCGTCAAACGAACCTTCCTGATCCTCCCATGACCCTGGCACAATTGTGGTTTTCCATCCTGAATCATTTGCGTTATCTTTTTCCCAGTGCTGATTCAGTCCGATATCACTCTGATCAAGCTCTGCATACCATGCTTTGCTCAATGATCTTTCCTGGGATTCCGTAGATTGTATCAGTTCATCATTTTTCCATTTTTCTGCTTCAGCCAGATATTCCGGATATTTTTTCAGTGATTTTTCATCCATCCAGGCCTGAACCGGAGATCCTCCCAGACTGGTATGAATAATTCCTACAGGAACTTTATTTTTTTCGTTCAGTTCTTTGGCAAAAAAATAAGCAACTCCTGAAAAATTAAGAATGGTCTGAGGGTTTGTACTTTCCCATTTTCCTCCGTCAAGATCATTTTGCGGAGTTTTAAAATTATATTTCTGCGGAACCGTGAAGAATCTTATATTCTGATTATCCGCATTTTTAATTTCATTTTCATAAAGAGGCGTCAGTCTGCGCATCGGAAGCTCCATATTGGATTGTCCTGAAGCTACCCATACATCGCCAATAAGAATATCTTTAAGGGTGATCTCATTAATCGTCATGATAAACGGACCGCCGGCATTAAGCTTTGGAAGCATAAGGGTCCAGTTTCCGTTTTGATCAGCTGTGACATTATACGTCTTATTGATAAACTTAATGGTAATTTTTTCTCCTGCATCTGCATAGCCCCAGATCTTCAGGTCCTGGTTCCTCTGAAGGATCATTCCATCTGAAACCAAAGCAGGAAGCTTTACTTTTGCATGAAAACTGCAAATTGCTGTCAGAAAAAATAATAAGTATAGGGTTTTGTTTTTCATGGGAAAAATCTGTTTTTAGATTTTGTTTCAGTATTTATTTCTTTTCGTAATTTCCTGTCAGTAAACGGACTTCAATGACTTTAGCGGTCATTCGTTTTTCCTCTGCCAGGAATTTTACAGTAAGATTTTCTTTATTCTTCTCTGAATCCGGTATCGGAACGACAAGATATTGAGGTGAGCTTCCGGATTTTCCTTCCAGATTTTGAGCCATGACTTTTTTACCGTTGATCTCAATATTCAACGTACGACTTGTATTGGCATCAAAATAAAGCAGATAAAGGTATGAAGCATTTTTCCCGTTATTTTTCATCTGGTAGCTGAACCAGTCTTTGGCATCACGGAAATGGCGGTCTTCCATATACCCTGTGCCTGAGTCTTTGCTTTCTATAAAATGATCTGATTCCGGCTGCTGCTCTCCCAGCTGGATCTTATCTGCGGTGATTATATCCAGTTTTCTGGTTTCCGATTCCTCTTTTGCTCTCTGCTTCAATGTATTTTCTATTCCGTTTTTATCAGCCTGCGGCCAGTACAGGATATATCTTTTTGCCTGAATACTGTAAAACGGCACAAGACGTAAGCCTTCTTTAAATTTTTCAGACGGGTAAAGTCCTGTAAGGGTAAAATTCAGATTTTCATGATCCGGTTCAACATGATTGACAACCTCGGAAGGATTTCCAAGGATAACGGGAATTTCGTTTAAAGGGATCTGCGGACCGTGAGCAATATGGCCGCCTCTGCTGTCATCAGCAAGAAGTCCCTGCTGGTTTTCGGTTCCGTATTCTGCGGCAAGCACTACAGGTCCGTATTTGAATGCATAATAATTGGAGTGGTCAGGTAATTGTTCTGCGGAAAGATGCATGGGTAAAGCCATTTTCACAACATCTCCTTTTTTCCATTTTTTAGTCAGTGTAAAATAGCCGTCGGAACCACGTTGTACTTTCTCCTGTTTTCCGTTGATCATAATTTTCACTTCCGAAGGAGTGGTCCATTCCGGGCATCTCAGTTTTAAATCAAATTCTGACTTTCCTGCAGCATCAAAGATCAATGTTGTTTCAGGAACTTCCGGGAAGTTATTGACCTGACGGAGCACTACTTTTTGCTGTTTCCATGTCAATGTGGAAGGGATAAACAGGTTCACATATAAATCCTTATCCGACCGGGCATAAATCATTTCTCCATATTTCGCATGATTTTCCATTCCGGAACCTACACAGCACCAGAAGCTGGTCTGAGGCTGTGAATAAACACGGTAGTGTCCGGGACGCATCGGCGTAAAATAGACGAAACCTCCCTGATCATGATTTTCCGTAGAAAGGATATGATTGTATAATGCTTTTTCGTAATAATCTATATAGTAAGATTCGGGCAGCGTTGCATAAAGTTCTTTGGTCAGCTTGAGCATATTGTAGGTATTGCAGGTTTCCGGACCTTCAATACTTTTTATCATGCTGCTGAAATCATTGACGGGGTTAAAATGTTCACTGACACTGTTTCCGCCGATGACAGATGATCTTTTCTCTGTAATATTATGCCAGAAAAAATCAGCGGCATTGCTCCATAATTTATTGTTTTCAAGATCAGCAATACGTTTGTATCCGATTACTTTAGGAATCTGCGTATTGGCATGAAGACCTGTAAGCTTATCCTCTCCTTCCAGAAGAGGATTAAGGATAGCCTGATGGGAAAAGCAGTGAGCCAGCTGCAGATATTTTTTATTTTGAGTCATCTCATAAACATCAGCAAAAACTTCATTGAGGCCTCCATGTTCACTGCGCAGCATATCCTGTATCTGTTCATCAGAAAGGCCTGAAACTTCATTCGCCATCCAATCTGTAAGCCTGATAAGCATTGCTTTTGCTTTTTCACTTTTTGCATACCAATAGGCATCGCGTAATCCTGCATACAGCTTGTGAATATTATATAAAGGTACCCACCGGTCGTTCAAACCGAAACCTGAAGCACGTATGTTTCCCTGTTTAATCTCTTTCCATATTTTTTTTCCATCCGGAATTCCTGACATATATCCATCCGGAGATGCTTTCTGGCAGCGTTCCAGTTCACTGATCATATAATCAATCCTCTGTTTTATTGCAGAATCTCCTGTGGAAGCGTACATCAGGGATAAAGCGGAAATATAGTGCCCTCCTATGTGGCCATCAAGTCCTGTATTTTCCCAATTGGGATAATTTCCTGCCTTTGATTTCAGTCCGGCTTCTTTAAGGTAAGGAGCCAGCAATCTATCCGGCTCTATAGCCATGAGATATTTCCGGTCTGCCACCATGGCTTTATTGAAAACACTCTCTGATAACCTGACAGTTTCCAAAGGAAAATAATGAATTTTCTCCTTAACCTGGGCTGAGGTAAATGAAGCAAAACACAATAAAAGAACTGAAAGTTTTGGAGTCATGGATAAATGTTAATTCAACATTTCTAAAATAATAGAAAGAATCAATATACCAAACATTTTTTGAGCCCGTGCCATCCATTTTTTCATTTAAATCCTTTATTAAAGCCCTAAAAATAACAAAAAAAGCACACCCTTATCATAAAAAATAAGATAATCAACTTACAGAAAGATAAAACCATACAATCACGCAATTCCCTATGAAAATGATTTCAGGATACGTTTTAGCAAGAATTTCAACGATATAGCAAATACCTTATCGTATTTTTAACGCTAAGCTATTTTGTTTGATTATTATTAATTCTTATTTTAGTTTTAACACAATTTTAACATTCAATTCATATGCAATTAACCTGATTTCAGTGGTATTTTCCAGTTTTGATGACTGCTTCAACTCCCAAAATATCCTTTAACCATAATTTTAATGAAATAAATGATTCAGATTAAAAAGTGTATGAATCACATTTGTATATCCATAAAAGCTTTACCTTTGTATAAAATATAAAAGATGACTGAGGATTACTCCCAATATCCCAAACACCTTGTTGCCGTTGACTGCATCATTTTCGGTTTTGACGGTGAAAATCTTAAAATCCTTTTGGTAAAAAGAAATTTTGAACCGCAGATGGGTGAATGGTCGCTCATGGGTGGTTTTATCGGTAGTGACGAGACTTCTGATGAGGCAGCCAACAGGGTTTTGTATACATTGACCGGTCTTGAGAATATTTATCTTGAGCAGTTGAAATGTTATACGGAAATTAAACGTGAACCGACAGCGAGAATCATGTCAATTTCCTATTACGCGCTGATCAATATTGAGAAAGATATTCAGATCAATGAGCAGTACAGTGCAAAATGGGTTGAACTTCAGAAAGCACCTGAACTTATTTTCGATCATAATGAAATGGTAAAAGATGCTGTGGCAAGGCTGAGAAGAAGAGCTTCAACAGGGCCTATAGGGTTTGAGCTTCTTCCCGAAAAATTCACGATGAAGGATCTTCAGAATCTTTATGAGGCTATTTTTGATGAAAAATTTGATAAGCGGAATTTCACCAGCAAAATCAACAGCATGGATATCCTTGTCAATACCAATAAAAAGGACATGACCTCATCCAGAAAAGGTTCTTTTCTTTACCGCTTTGACGAAAAAAAATACAACAAAAAAATCTCACAGGGATTTATGTTTAAAATCTAACTGGTATAATCGGTTAAATTTCACAAAAAAGTTTCAGAAAATTAGCAATTCAGAATTGGAAAAACCTCCGAATACACCCTATTAACACTATTAAAAATCTCACTGATCTGAGATTTTTTTTGTGTTATTATAGAAAAATTTCACACAGGATCATAGTCATTCCACCTTTTTTTAAAAAAATCATAATAAAAATTTATGATAAGGTTTTTTATTTTCCCTACCACAAAAAGTATTATAACTATTCGGGTAATTAGTCTATTTATGATATCCAATTTTATGTTAAATTTTAATAAAATATTAATTTATATTTAAAAATATGTTTATTTTTATGCAAAACTAATAACCGTATTTAACTGAAAACCGAATTTTCACAAACTTCATACTTACATCCGTAAGAACCTCAAATGAATAAGAAGATTCCATTGTCCTCCCCAAACTAATGTTAAAGAATAGGTAAAGAAAGCCGGGAGACAAACAGGCAGTTGGTTTAATAGAAAATCGTAACATCAGGCCTCATTCAGATCCACCGTTGACAAAATCAAGAAGTTCACTTATCTGTCCAATATTTTTGTGCGGGATGGGAACCAGGATATTGGCGGCTAAAAAATTAAGACCAAACCTTTAAATATAACAATATGAAAACAAACAAAATGTGGCTACTTCTAGCCTCTCTTCTGTTAATCATCCTTTCAAGCTGCTCCCGGATGGAAGAAAAGTTTTTACAAGAAGAATCTGAACAAAACCTAAGTGCCAACGCCAGCGCAAGAGCATTGGCAGCAACACCAATGCTGCATGTTGGAGGCAGATACCTTAAAGATCCTTGCGACAATAATGTTATCTTACATGGTGTTGCTATAACTCCCAGCCCCTGGTTCAACGGCTGTCAGTATGGTGCTAATTCCGGCTACTGTACCTGGGATAATTACAATGTACAGGGTGCTCTGAACTATAATAAGGCTGTCATGAACAAGCTCAGCAGCGCTGCCGATGGCTGGTATCTCAATTACATCCGCCTTCATATTGATCCGTATTGGACCAATGATCCCGGACCGGCTATCCCTGAGAATGATATCTCAAGATTCAATTATAACCGTCTGGTTACTTATACAGATCAGGTGATAATCCCACTGATCAACCATGCCCGCAGCCTGGGAATGTATGTCATCCTACGTCCGCCAGGCGTATGTCCAAATCGTATTGCTGTGAACGATGCCTATCATAACTATCTTAAAACCGTATGGACCTTTTTGTCGCAACATCCGAGCCTAAAAAATGCTGACAATGTGATGTTCGAATTAGCTAACGAACCTGTTGAGATTCTGGGGACAAACGGCACATGGGGATCAACGGGGAACGAGCACTTTGCAGCACTTAAAAACTTCTTCCAGCCATTAGTCAACATCATTCGCAACAACGGAGCCAATAATGTTTGCTGGATTCCGGGTACAGGCTGGCAATCGCACTATCAAGGCTATGTCAACAATCAGATCACAGGTGGTAATATTGGATATGCTGTTCATATTTATCCCGGTTACTGGGGTGGTCTCAGCAACTATCAATCCTTTCAAAACGCATGGAATGTCAACGTTAAACCGGTTGCAGACATTGCACCGATCGCCATTACTGAAACCGACTGGGCACCGCAGGGATATGGTACCTTCGGCATTGGTAACACCGGTACGGCAGGCGGAAGCGGATTTGGCGCCAATTTAAAATATATTGTGAATCAATCCGGCAATGTAAGCTGGAATGTTCTTGCCTCGGATAATCTCCTCCACAAAGGCGATCCCAATGCAGGAACAGCCTACAACAACGATTGGGAAGCCTGCGCTGCCCCGGTTAAACAGTGGTTCCAGCAATATGCATCCTCCAATTATCCTGTTGGAAACTGTAATACAAACAGTAGCCTGGTCAACAATGGTATTTACGAGATCGAGTTTCAGACCGATGCCAACAAAGTGGTTGATCTGAAATCAGGAGAAGACGCCAATGGTGCAATATTAAGACCATGGACAAGGAATGGCGCTGCTGCACAGCGATGGGTTGCCATTGACGCAGGCAATGGATACTGGCGTTTTGTGTCTAAAGCTAGCGCAACAAACCGCTGCATTGACCTGGCCAGCAACAGCAATACACTGGGGACTTCAATCCGGCTCTGGCAGAACTATGGTAATGATGCACAGAGCTGGCAGGTAGTCGCTGCTTCCAATGGTTATTACAAAATCCTATCCAAGGTAGATGCCACGCGTGGCTGGGATATCCCCAACTGTACCATGGACGGCAATTCAAACTTACACCTTTGGGATTATTACGGTACATCCTGCCAATTGTTCAAGTTCAAATATATTGGGATGAACTGATATCAATAAAAAAACAGGATGCTTTTTAAGCATCCTGTTTTTTTATTATATGTGAAAAGTCAATTTTGCTTCGCAAGTCAATGGTGAATTCTGAAAATTGACAAGTGAAACGGATTCACAATTGACCATTCACTTTTCGTCATGTATTAAAAACTTCACTATACGACAAACACATTTTAATAACAAAATTATTTAAACTTTTTTAATGAAAGTCACAAAAGAAACATACAAAACTGAACACTTAAGTTGTTTTTAGGTAACAGGCTTAGTGCACAAAAGTCCACTTAAGTTTTGAAAATCTTCGATTTTCTTCTTAAGTGAACTTTTAATATAATTTGATTTTAAACTAACTTAAGTGAACTAAAGTGTTTAAAATAAATACTTAATGTTTTTTATGTGAAAAGTCAATTTTACTTCGCAAGTTAATGGTAAATTTTTTAAAAATTGACAAGTGAAACGGATTCACTATTGACCATTCACTTTTTGTCATATATTCAATTTCTACCAAAACCTCACATACAAGGCAGTCAGTAGAAGCAATGTCATCACAATCAAAACCAAAGTTCTGTTGTCCACTTTAAACATTGTTGCATCAATGGCAAAGGCTTTAGGGTTAATTTTAGGACCTGCTAGGCTGATCAGTATCATTGCGATTATGGTGATAAAAAACGACCATCCCATATTGATCAGGAAAGGAATTTCGGTAATGGTATGCACCACACCATTTTCAAGCTTTTCATAAGTAAATGCTGTATACATCCAGGTCTCTTTTCCGAAAATTTCTACGGCAAAGCTGTTGAAGAAGATTGCAAGGACAAATCCTAAAATTACTCCTACCAAAGCAGCCGTGCCAGTCGTTCTTTTCCAGAACATTCCCAAAAGGAACATGGCAAAAACTCCCGGGCTGATAAAGCCTGTATACTTCTGAATAAATGTGAATCCGCCTTCTCCTCCAATTCCCAAAACATCTGTCCAGGTAAAGGCCAATGCTGCCATCATTGCAATAATAATGACCCAGCGGCCTGTTCTCACCATCTGGATTTCGGTAGCATCTGTTTTAAGGTATTTCTTATAGATATCCAGGGTAAAAATGGTTGAGATACTGTTCACTTTTCCTGCCAGGGAAGCGACGATGGCTGCCGTCAATGCTGCAATAGCCAATCCTTTAAGGCCGGACGGTAAAAATCCTAATATGGCAGAGTATGCTCCGTCTTTCACTCCGTTGAATCCCGGAAGGTGTCCTTTGGAATATAATACATAAGCAGCGATCCCGGGAAGCATAACAATAACAGGCATGAATAGCTTCAGGAAACCTGCAAATAAAATCCCTGTTCGTGCCGTTTTCAGATCTGCTCCCAAAGCTCTCTGCGTAATATACTGATTACAACCCCAATAATTCAGGTTAACAATCCACTGACCGGCAAAATACATGGCCAGACCTGGTAACACCACATATTTCTGTACATCCAGATTCTGAGGCATTGCCAAAGTAGTCGTCGTGGTGGTCGGTTTTTCAAGAATCAGCTTAAAATGCTGCGGAGCCTCATTGATCAGGGTATTGAAACCAGCCAGAGCATTCCCGACAACTGCTCCGTTGATTCTCTGGTCCACAATCTGCAAAGCCATATAGACCGTTGCAAATCCGCCGATAATAAGGACTGCGACCTGTATAACATCTGTATATCCTATCACTTTCATTCCTCCAAGGCCGATCAGAAGGGCCATAAGCAAAAGGGCGATCATAATACCGTGAAGATGTTCTCCTCCCAACAAAGTATCAATGGCAAGAGCGCCAAGATAGAGGATGGAAGTAAGATTCACGATAACATACAGAAACAGCCAGAACACCGCCATAATCAGTGAAACAGATTTGTTATACCTTCTCTCCAGAAACTGGGGCATGGTATAGATTTTATTTTTAAGATAGATCGGTATAAACCATACTGCAATGATGATCAGTGCAACGGCAGCAATCCATTCGTAAGCGGCAACAGCAATTCCGACAAAGAAACCTTCACCGCTCATCCCAATAAACTGCTCAGCAGAAATATTAGAGGCTATTAAGCTGGCTCCGATCGCCCACCAGGTCAAAGATCCTTCCGCCAGGAAATAATCCTTGCTTCCTGTAGATTCAGATTTTTTCTTTTTATAGATCCATAATCCGTAGGAAGCGACCACTACAAAATAGATCAGAAATATGATGATATCAATAGTTGCTAATTTTCCCATAGTTTAGTTTTTAACGGAGAATTTATAGATGGTTTTAGACTGGTATTTCTGTCCGGGCTTCAGTTCTGTGGAAGGAAAAGAAGCCTGATTCGGTGAATCCGGGAAATGCTGGGTCTCCAGGCAGAATCCTGTTCTGAATTCATTCTTGCCACCAGTTTTGGTATCAAACTTTCCGTCAAGAAAATTTCCGGAATAAAACTGCACTCCGGGTTCATCCGTGAAGACCTCCATCAGTCTTCCTGTTCCCTGATGATACACTTTGGCGATACTTCTCAGACCTTTTCCATTCAGTATCCAGTTATGGTCATATCCTTTTCCTTTTTTCAGCTGATCGTCGTCTGCATTGATATCTTTTCCGATAGGTTTTGAAACCGTAAAATCAAAAGGAGTTCCTTTTACTGCTTTCTGCTCACCGGTAGGAATCAGGGTTTCATTGACCGGAAGGAAATGATCTGCATTGATCTGCAGTTCGTGATCGGTAATCGTTTTGGTAAAGTTTCCTGAAAGGTTAAAATAAGAATGCTGGGTAAGATTCACCACGGTAGGCTTATCGGTTTCTGCCTCATAGGAAATTTCCAGTGCATTGTCGTCCGTAAGCGTGTAGAAAACGGTTGTTGTTAATTTCCCCGGATATCCTTCTTCACCGTCTGCGCTGGTATAGGTTAATTTCAACGTTGGGAACTTTGCATCTTTTACCGGTTCAATATTCCAGAATCTGGTATGAAATCCTTCTTTTCCTCCGTGAAGGCTGTTGGGGCCATCATTTTTATCAATTTCGTATGCTTTACCCTCCAGTGAGAATTTTGCATTGGCAATTCTGTTGCCATATCTTCCGATCAATGCACCGAAATAATATGGATTGCCATTGAAATACCCTTCAGGTTTTGTAAAGCCGAGTACTACATCTTCGTATTTCCCGTTTCTGTCCGGAGGTGTTAAAGAAGTGATAATTCCTCCGAAGTTGATGACCTCAACTTTCATCCCGTTTTTATTGGTCAACGTGTATTTTTTAATAGAATCGCCTTTTGACGTAACTCCATAATCTGAAGTATGAATCTGCTCCATTTTTTCTGAAATATTCTGTTTATTATTTTCTTTTTTGCAGCCGAAAATAATTAAAAATAATAAAATAAAAATGCTATTATATATTGTTATTCTCATAATTATTTACATATTTTTTAAAATTAATTAACGATAATACATTTCATTCCAACGAAGTGTATTTTTAAAATCACGCATTCTGGTATCTTCATCAATGACTAATGATTCAATCCCTGCTATTTCAGCAAAATCTTCCAGCTGCTCTGCTGAAATATTTTCACTGTAACATGTATGATGTGCCCCACCTGCCAGTATCCAGGCTTCTGCAGCCGTATATAAATCAGGAAGAGGTTTCCATAAGACTCTTGCTACCGGCAGTTTTGGCAGCTCTTCTGTAATTTCCAATGCTCTGGTTTTGTTGATCAGCAGTCTGAAATGGTTTCCAAAATCCATCAGGGCAGCATTCAGAGAATCAATATTTCCTCTGGAGTTAAAAACAAGACGAACCGGGTCTGCTTTTCCTCCGATTCCGAGCGGGTGAATCTCACATGAAGGTTTCCCGGCTGCCAGAACAGGGTCTACTTCCAACATGTGGGAACCTAAAATGGAAGGATTGGAAGGGTCTAAATGATAGGTGTAATCTTCCATAAAAGCATTTCCTCCTTCAAGGCCCTGCCCCATTGTTTTCATGGCACGTACCAATGCCGCTGTTTTCCAGTCTCCTTCTCCTGCAAATCCGTATCCTTTCTGCATCAGGCGCTGAACTGCAATTCCCGGCAGCTGTTCCAGCCCGTGAAGGTCTTCAAAGGTATCTGAAAATCCTTTAAATCCTCCATCTTTTAAAAATTTCTCAAGCCCTAATTCAATTTTTGCAGCGGTGTGGAGTGAACTTCTGTTGGCACCTCCTTCCAAAAGGGATGCTGCCATGTGATAAGAAGACTCATATTCTTCGATAAGGCTTTTTATTTCTCCTTCACTTACAGAATTGATAACTCCGACAAGATCACCAATTCCCCAGGTATTGACGGAGAAACCGAACTTTGTTTCCGCTTCCACTTTGTCACCATCTGTAACGGCTACAAATCTCATATTATCTCCGAAGCGTGCAAATTTAGCACCCTGCCAGTCGTCCCAGCCGGCAGCAACACGGCTCCAGTCACCGATCTGCTTCTGAACTCTTTCTTCTGACCAGTGTCCTACGACCACTTTTCTGCTCTTTCGGAGCCTGCTTACCATAAAACCAAATTCACGGTCCCCGTGAGCGGCCTGATTAAGGTTCATAAAGTCCATATCCATGGTAGACCACGGAATATCCCTGTTGAACTGGGTATGCAGGTGCAAAAGAGGCTTCTGTAAAATTTTTAATCCTCTGATCCACATTTTAGCGGGTGAAAAGGTGTGCATCCATGTGATCACACCTATGCAGTTTTCTGCATGATTGGCGGCTGCAATGGTTTCAAATATCTCTTCGGTAGTTTTTACCGTTGGCTTTACAATGATTTTTACCGGGATGAAAGAAGATTTTTCAAGTTCTTCCACGATTTTTTTTGAGTGGTCCGCTACCTGCGCCAGTGTTTCAAGTCCGTATAAATGCTGACTTCCTGTGATGAACCAGATTTCTTTGGTATTGAGAGGTGTTAACATAATTTTGTTGATCGTTAATAGTTGTTTATGTTGAAGTGTTTAGTGTTTCAATTCCTGCCCGTAGTAGGCATTCTTGCCGTGTTTACGTTCATAGTGTTTTTTGATGAGTGAGTCTTTCAGACGTTCTGCATCAGGATTTATCTGCCTGGTGAGATAAGCCATTTCGGCAATGGTTTCAAGCACTTTGCTGTTGTAGACTGCTTTTTCTGCATTTTTCCCCCAGGTAAAGGGCCCGTGATTTCCAATAAGAACCATTTCCACTTCTTCAGGAGAGAGTTGTTTTTCTTTAAAACAATCCAGGATCTGTATTCCCGTATTGTATTCGTAGTTTCCCTCGATCAGATCATCACGCATGGGTGGTGCGCAGGGAATATCTGTCGTGAGATGGTCTGCATGGGTGGTTCCGAAAACAGGAATGTCCATTTGCGCCTGTGCCCAAGCTACAGAATAGATAGCATGAGTGTGGGAAATCCCACCGATATTTTCCCAGTTTTTGTACAGGTAAGCATGTGTTTTTGTATCGGAAGAAGGTCTGAGCCTGCCTTCAATGACATTAGCGTCAAAGTCTAAGATCACCATATCTTCCGGCTTTAAAATGTCATAAGGGACACCACTTGGTTTAATAGCGAAAATGCCCTTCTCACGGTCTACAGCGCTTACATTCCCGAAGGTATAGACAACAAGCTTCAGCGCATCCAACTGCATGTTGGCTTCATAACATTCTCTTTGAAGTTCTTTATAAGTATTCATTTTGAGTGTAATTCAAAAGGTTAAAATGGGAGATCAGGAGTTCTGAAGTTCTTTCCTGTTATTTTTCAATCGGGTATTATGTTCTACAAAATCAGCGAGCTTCTGGTATTGCTGCATTAATTCTCTGTAGTTCTGTACTTCATCAGCTTTCGGCTGGTATTCCGCTTCAAAACCGGAGCCCATTTTCATGCTGGCTTCCTGAACGGTCGGATAAATTCCTGCTGATACGGCAGCATAAACAGCAGCCCCAAGAGCGGGAGTCTGGTCTGAAGCGGCAACAGCAATTGGCATATCCAGAACATTAGCAAGTGTCTGCATGATAAACGGTGATTTCCTTGCTACTCCTCCGATCCCGATCACTTTATTGATTTTCACACCTTCTTCTTCAAAACGGTCAACGATCTTTTTAGCTCCGAAACAAATGGCATTGACCAAAGCTTTGAAAATATGAGGCGCCTTTGTTCCCAGAGAAAGCTGGCTGATGGCTGCTTTAAGCTCCTGATCTGCATCCGGTGTTCTTCTTCCGTTTACCCAATCCAATGCAACAGGTAAGGCATCTGACAGAGGAATTTTTTCTGCTTCAAGAGTTAATTTTCTGATAAGTCCGGCTTCCATTTCTTCTGCGAGCTTTGTCTTCTGCTCGTCTGAAATACTTTCGGAATGCATCATCACCTGGTGAACGGGCCACATCAGGATATCTTTATACCAGGCCAGCACATCTCCAAAGGCAGACTGCCCTGCTTCAAGTCCTATCAGTCCTGGAATTACAGAGCCGTCGACCTGGCCGCAGATTCCTTTTACTGTTGTATCTCCGATGGTTTCTTCTGAGGCTACCATGATATCACAGGTAGAAGTTCCCATAATCCTGATCAGGGTATTTTCTTCCACTTTTGCTCCCACTGCTCCTGAATGGGCGTCGAAAGTTCCAACTGTGATAATGGTATTGGTTGTCAGTCCTGTTTTTTCAGCCCATTCTTCATTCAGGTGCCCGGCAATTTCGTCTGAGGTATAGGTTTTTTCATATAATCTTTCTCTAAGTTCTCCCAGAGAAGGATCAAGCCTGTTTAAAAATTCTACTGAGGGCAAACCTCCCCATGACTCATGCCACATGGCTTTGTGGCCTGCTGCACAACGGCTTCTTTTGAAAGTTGCCAGGTCTTTGTGATCTGATAAAAGATAGGTCAGATAATCACAGTGTTCCATCCAGGTATAAGCAGCGTTTTTTACCCCTGCATCCACTCTGCTGATGTGTAGTATTTTAGCCCAGAACCATTCTGAAGAATAAATACCTCCTTCAAACCTTGTATAATCTTCCCCACCCCAGGTTCTCGCAAGAGTATTGATTTCTTCTGCTTCCCGAATCGCGGTGTGGTCTTTCCATAAAACCATCATGGCATTCGGATTCTCTTCAAATCCGGAAACCAGTGCCAGTGCTGTTCCGTCACTTGTTACAGGAAGCGGTGAAGAGCCTGTAGTATCAATACAAATGCTAACGATCTGCTCCGGCGGTACTCCGCTTTCTCTTACTACTTCTGAAATGGTTTTTTCCAACCCTTCAATATGATCTGAGGGATGTTGTCTGAAACTGTTAGTTGAGGGATTACAAAATTTACCTTCTTTCCATCTCTGGTAATAGCTGACTGAAGAGGTGACTTCGGAGCCGTTTTCCGTATCAATAAGGACGGCCCGTACGGAATCTGTACCATAGTCCAGCCCGATAACATATTTTTTCATGGTGGTGAAACGTTTTTGATGGTTGAGATTTTAATTTCTCCTGATGAGATAAAAACAAATATAAGATTCTATTTTAAATAAATGTAAAAAACACACTTATTTTTTATAACCATATGAAATACAATGAATTAAATTGTTTTCACTTTTAAAACCACTAAAGAATTGGCAGGAATTTCCGCTGAGATTTCACCATTTTTGGCTTCGGAATTCTCTTCTTTAGGCTTCACAGGCTCAGCATCGAAACTATTTTCACTGGAAAGTTGTGGTGCAGTCAGAAATATTTTGGTTATTTTTTTACCTATTTTCAGAGTTCCGGGTTTGATATTAACCGTTTTAGCCTGAGTATCAGTATTGACTATTTTAATAATGATCTCAGTTGTTTTTGCATCCTTCACTGCTGTAGCATATAACTTTTCCTGACCGGATAAAGCCTTTCCGTTACTTTCTATTTTCAGCAAATCCGTTCCTTTATTGTTGGAAAATAATTTCTGAACATAATAGTTTGGGGTGGCGTAAGATTTCAGATTATTGAACCAGATCAGGTCAGGTGTCCACTGCCAGCCATCAGCATGGGCAAAAAGTGGTGCATAGGAAGTCATATAGACCACATCTGCATTTCTTTCAAGACCAGTCATAAAAGCGGCTTCTGAAAGGGCAGTCAGCCAGTTATTCTTATTATCAGGCTTTACCACTCCTACAGATTGAGCAGCATATTCTCCGGCAAACACTTTGGGTCCGGAACGGTCATAATGGTCATATCTGCCCGCATTTTTCATGAACCAGTCGGGAGAATTGTAATAATGCTCATCTACCATCTGCGCGTTAAGCTGCTTCAGTTCTTTCCAGCCATATTCAAAGAATTCGCCATCGGGTGACGGTCCGCTTCCGGAGATAATCTTAATATCAGGGTATTTTGAGTGAATGACTTTTTCAAACACTTTATAACGTTCAATATAATCCGCTCCCCACTGCTCATTTCCTACTCCTATAAACTTTAAATTAAAAGGCTGCGAATGCCCCATTTCAGCACGGAGTTTCCCCCATTTTGTTGTTTTGGGATCTCCGTTGGCAAATTCAATCAAGTCCAGAACATCCTGAACATAAGGATCGAGGTCTTCCATTTTTACCAATTCTGCTGTATTGAACTGGCATGCCATTCCACAGCTCAGAATAGGAACGGGTTCTGCACCCAGATCTTCGGAAAGCTGGAAATATTCAAAAAATCCTAATCCAAAAGACTGTCCGTAATCCGGTGTAAGGCGATGCGGAAATCCTGTACTCCATTTATTGATGAGATATTCACGGTCTGCCACATTTCCTACTGTTTTTTTCCACTGATACCGTTCTGCCAAAGTTCTTCCTTCTACAATACAGCCGCCCGGAAACCGTAAAAATCCCGGCTGCATATCGTATAATTTCTGAACGAGATCTTTTCGTAAGCCTCCTTTTCGGCCTTTCCAGGTATCCTGGGGAAAAAGTGAGATCATATCCATATTCACGATACCGTTTCCGGTAAATGTGATACGCAATTTTGCTTTTTCAACGGTTTGCGGTAATTTGAAAACTACTGTATATTTCTGCCATCCCTTTCCTCTTACAAGGGTAGAGGCGGAAGTGATTTCCTTTCCGTTTTCATCAACAAGGCTTGCATTGACCGCTGAAATATTTCCTGAAACATTTTCCAGATCAAAACTGAAATCATATTGCTCTCCCTGATGAAGCCCTATTCCCCTGAAACCTTCATTCTCCAGAAGATAATTTTTATCATTCTGCACGGTAATTCTCGCGTAATTTTTATTGGATTTGGAAGGATCGGAATAAATGGTCAGAAATCCGGAATCCAGGTTGGGAGAAAGCGTTTTTGTATTGGGCTGTTTCCATCCTGTGAAAGGTTCGTCAAATTCAAAACTACGGTTTTTAATCAGTTCAGCATATATTCCTCCGTCTGCTGCGAAATTGATGTCTTCAAAGAAAATCCCGTACATGGTGGGTTGTATTTTAATATTTGCAGGATTTTCTTTCAGATCCAGATTATAGGTACGGATGGTATTATTCTGAGCCGAAAAAAAAGCGGCACTGAGGGAAATCGCGATTGAAAATATTTTATTTTTTGTTGTCATAGATATCGTATTTTGAAAACTATAGCCTCTAGGCAACGGTTTCAATTCTGTTCTGGATTAATCTTGTTATTTTACTTTTAGCGGAATGCTTTTCAACCCTGCATCATCAGAAGTTCCTCCGTAAAAGATGGTATAATCGCCGGGCTTTGAAACCAGATCATCAGCTTTTTCATCATAGAAGGCAAATGATTCTTTGGAAAGTGTCAGCTGAATATTTTTTGTTTCTTTAGATGTAATCAAAGTTCTTTCAAAAGCTCTTAAAGTTTTTACCGGTGCCTGAGCATCATTATTTCTTTTGATATAGACCTGAACGACTTCTTCACCATCCTTTTCTGAAAAATTGGTTACGGGAACTGTAATCGTCACGTTTTCGTTGGTACTGATCGTATTTTTACTCAGTTTTGAGTCTCCGTAAACAAATTTTGAATAACTCAGACCGTGCCCGAACGGATAAAGAGGTTTTTCCGTCATATAGCGGTATGTTCTCCCCTGCATATCATAATTTTCAAATCCCTGGTGCTTACTTGTCTTTGAAAGGGAATTGTCCAGCTGTTCAATATTTTTGTAAAAGGTAACGGGTAATTTTCCGGAAGGATTATAATCTCCTGCCAAAACATCTGCTACAGCCGTTCCTCCTGATTGTCCGCCATACCAGGCGTTTAATAGGGCATCATAATTTTTCTCATCCTGATCCAGTCCCAGTGCACTTCCTGTACAAAGAACAAAAACAACAGGTTTTCCCGTTTTTCTGAGTTCCGCCAATAGATCCCGCTGGACTTTAGGAAGGGCAATCGAAGTTTTGTCACCTCCTTTGAAGCCTTCTGCATTCACCATCATCTCTTCACCTTCCAGACTTGGTGAAAGTCCTCCCGCAAAGACAATGACGTCTGCATTTTTTACCTTTTCTCTTACCGAAGCAAAATTAACAGGGTCTTTTCTGTAGACTTCAAAGGTGATGCTTACATATTTTCCTTTTTGTGTATGGCGCAGCTCTATCTGGTATTCTTTTCCTTTTTCCATTTTTACAGGAAACTCTGAAGGATGTCTGGCATCAGGTCCTTTTCTTGTCGCGATTTCTTTTCCGTCCACGAAAAGGGTATAGACATCAGAGGTGGAAGCAGAAAAAACGACATCTCCCGTATAAGTACTTTTGAAAACTCCTGAAATGATCGCTGAAGTATTTTCTCTTCCTACATTGGGCGCAAGCTGGGTTCCGCCAAAGCTGTTATAGCTGATTGCGGTGGAATTCACTGAAGTATTTGCCGGCTGGCCTTTGAATTCATTGTTATTGAAAAACGCTACTTTCATTCCCTTCGCACCGTTTTTCTGACTGATAAAATTCTGATAGAGTGACGTTCTGGACGAAGGATCTGCCACTTCACTTCCTTTTTCGTAAATAATTTCAGCATTCGGGAATTTGGCTTTTATTCCATCCAGAATGGTTACAATTGAAGAAGGGGTTCCGTTATAGTTTCCTAGCTGCATCAATCCGTCATCAGCATTCGGGCCTACAACTGCAATTTTTTTAATATTCCTGCTGAGAGGCAGGACATTCTTTTCATTTTTCATCAGCACCATTGATTTTTGGGCCATTTCCAGTGCCTGTTTCTTATGATCCTCTGAGTCTACCACAGAGTACGGAATTGTATTCCAGTGAACGGAAGATTTCGGATCAAGCATTCCCAGTTCAAACCAACCTTTCAGAATTCTGCGCATTGATGCATCGATATCTTTTTCGGTAATCAGTCCGCTAGCAAGAGATTTGTTCAGATTGTTATAGGTATCTCCGCATTCCAGATCTGTGGAATGTTTTAGGGCATCTGCTGCGGTTGTTTTTTCGTCAGCATGAGTACCATGGTATTTTTTCTGAAAGAAATCAGCCAGTGCCCAGCAGTCTGAGACCACCATTCCGTCATACTGCCATTTTCCGCGGAGAATTTCGGTAAGCAAAGTATTGTTTGCACAACACGGCTGGCCGTCAAAAGCATTGTAGGCACACATCACTTCTCTTACATTTCCCTCCTGAACCAATGCTTTGAAAGCAGGCAGATAGGTTTCATACAGATCCCTTTTTGAAATTTCTGCATTATAGGAATGGCGGTTCCATTCCGGTCCGCTGTGTACCGCAAAATGTTTGGCGCAGGCATGGGTCTTAAAATATCTGGGATCATTTCCCTGCAGACCTTTTACTGCTGCAACGCCCAGGACAGAGGTAAGATAAGGGTCTTCACCATAGGTTTCCTGGCCTCTTCCCCATCTCGGGTCGCGGAAAATATTGATATTGGGTGTCCAGAAGGTCAGCCCTTCGTACCGTCCTGTTTTTTGAGTTTCATCAAAAGATCTGTTGTATTTTGCCCGTGCTTCATCGGAAATCATCTCGAAAGTTTTAAAATGTTCCGGAACATCCCATGTGGCTGCCATCCCGATCGCCTGGGGGAAAACAGTAGCAGTTCCTGCTCTTGCCACCCCATGCAGCGCTTCATTCCACCATCCGTAAGCAGGAATTTCCAGGCGGGGAACTGCCTGGGAGTTATCCATCATCATTCCTATCTTTTCTTCTGTTGTCAGTAAATTAAGAAGGTTTTCTATTCTTTCACTAACCGGAAGATCCGGATTCCTGAACGGGTATTTATAATGGCTCTGAGCGAATAATAAAGGTGCAGCCAGTGTTGCATATAGGGTTAATATAAGTCTTTTCATAAATAATATGGTTTCAATAAAGTCCCAAAAACTTTGTGGCTTTTTCGGTTAATAATTTCTAACCACAGATTTCACGGATTTTCACAGATGACTGTGTCTATTTTTTATGCTTATCTGTTTCAATCTTTTATTATTAATCCATCATCAAATGGATATTAATAAAGCCGGCATAAGCTAGTCTTATGCCGGCTTTGGATTCAGTTTACTCTTTGACAAATTTTTGTTTTACCACCGCATTATTTTTATGAGTAACCTCAATAAAATAAATACCGGCCGGGAAATCTCCCACATTCATATGGTTTTTCCCTGAGTTTATTTTCAATCCGGACCTGATCACACTTCCTCTTCCATCAAAAATGATTGCAGTAGCTTCTGAAAAGTCAGAATCAATGAAAAGATCTGCTTTTACAGGATTCGGATATATTTTAACTTGCTCTATTTTTGCCTCAGCAGAAATATTTCTGGTGCTTAACGATCCGAAATTTAAGGGAAGAACATTGGCAGAATAAGTGTTTTCTTCTGTAAGATAGGCTTTGAAAGAACCTATTACAGGCTCACTTCCGGCTGTTACTTTATAGAAGCCTGTTACTCCGTTTTCTGTTTTCAAAACATAGGCACTGGCCGGAACCTTAATGCTCTGATAAACTCCATTCATCTGATTAACAGTGATCGCTTTAGGTGTGGAAACATTTCCTGAACCGTTGAAAGTAATATTCCCTGTTGCATTGATGATGACCGGGGTATTCGCAGGAATGATTCCGTTTGAAATTGCGGTACAGTTGATATTGCCTGCTCCGGGTAACATCGTATAAGCAGTAACTCCGGATGGTATATTGGCCTGAAATGGCAAGATCAGCACATCGTAGCCATTAAATGTACGGCTATAAGAAGCAGTATTCGCTGTGAAATTAAAAGGCACCTGAAAATCCATACCCTGTCCGGAAAGGACAAGATTTGAACAGGCTGTACCTGAAATCAAGTTATTGGCAGATGAACTTACATTCGAACTCACATAATAAATACTGTTGGTATTGACACTCATAGGCTGCCAGTTATTGGCAGAAGTAACCCCTGCTGCAGTTCTGAAATCTACTGAGGTATAGTAACCATTTTCCAATGCATCCATCAGATAGCTGTCACTTGCGGAATAGGTTCCTCCGAATTTAGAAGCAATTTCATTTCCCACATTGAAATAGACATCTCCGAGATTCAATGTAAGCACAGAGCTGTAGTTGGAGTTTCTCAGTCCTAAAATTCCTTTGCAGCCGTCTGTAAGAACCTGTCTTGAAATATCGAATGTGATATCAAAATTTCCTCCCTGCGGAAAATTAATCTTTCCGTAATTATAAAATTTCGTTACGCCCTGGCTGTTGATATAGTATAAGGTTGTATTGTCCGAATAGCTTTGTCCCGCCGTTGTATAGCTGTTTACATGCAGGATCAGTTTATTGTACCTGTCATTAAGCTGAAGGTATCCGTTAGCCGCTGTCATATTATTACTGATAAGAGGGCTTGGATTGGAGAACGTCACCGTTGTGTTGCTGATATTGAATCCTGTACCAAATGCTGCACTGGTGGCCGTCTGTGTTTCAATTTTATTATAATGAATATCACCGCCTGTCATCAGAGAGGCAGGTCTGTCGCCGCTTTTATTAAAAACAAAGGTCATGACACTGGAAGGGCTGATATCAGCAGCAGGCCGGAATGTTGCCGTGCTCATAGAAATGGGTGTACTGACCATATTGGATTGTGTATTGGTCAATACTTTTGTTCCTGAAGTGGTGTAAAAAGGCAGATCAACCTTTAAACTGTAAGCATTCTGAGAAGGATTGATAACCATAAGAACGACCTGATTTCCATCCTGGGAAATATAGGAAGAGCCTTGTAAAACACCCGTTTTGTCATCCCATTTCGCCTCTATTCTCGTTTTTCCTGTGGTATACTTGGCATAATGCGAAAGGATATAGCCTCTTTTGGTCATTACGCCTGCGGCAGTTCCGTAGGTTCCGTCACCCATTAAGCCATAATACCTTTTGGCAGAATAATGGATCCATGCATTGATATTTCCCAATAATGCATTGTTGACGCTGGTGACAAAAGTAAATGCATCTGTATTCCAGCTGAAATCTCGTGCCGGCTGGGTAGATGAAGAATTCCAGTTGATCAGATATTCTGTCTGCCAGATTTCTTTGTTATAATTTTGAAATTGTTTGTAGGTAGACTGGATGAGTCCATACTGATGGCCGCCATACACTTCAAAATTGGCCATTGCTGCAGGATCCAGCAAAGCACTGGCAAAATTATCCGTAAATCCAACGCTTTCCGGGGCAATCACTTTACAGTTGATGAGCTGTCCGTAATTCTTGATAAAATTGGCAATTTGTGCAGGCGTCCAGATACATCCCTGATACTGGGCCATTTCATCCGGTTCATTTTGAATGGAAATATAATCAAGCTCTACTCCATTGTTCTGAAGATAGGTAACAAAACTGTTAAGGTAAAGCGCATAATCCTGATAATTTTCCGGCTTTAAATATCCTATCTGCTGTACTCCGTTGGCATCCGTATAAACAGCATTGACATGATTGTTGGTTTTCCAGGCTGCAGGCATGGTCCACGGGCTGGCAAAAATGGTAAGTCCCATTGATTTGGCAAGCTGCGCTGTAGCCAGTACAGAACTCCAGTTGTTGCTGTTTTCGGGAATATAGAGTCTCATAATATTATATCCGCCTTCACTGGAAGCTCCCCAAAGCGTCTGAATCTCAGATGTTGTCATATGATTATAGGCAAACTGAGGACTGCAGACAAATCCCCCGAACCCTTTTATTTTCTGATAAGGAATATTCTTATCAATTTTTACGGTAGTAAGCTGTCCATATAGCATACAGCTGAAAAACAAGCATATAGAATGAATGGTAACAAGGGTTAAAAGTTTTTTCATAATGTTTTGGTTTAAATATTTGTGATTTTGAGTGTAAATAATTGAAATAAAACTGTATTTCAGATTGATGAATTAAGATTATTGCTTCATAATTAAAGTGTTGTTTGTGATGAGTATTTGGTCATTTAGTGAACCATTTCACTTTCCGGGGCGCCCAGGTAAGAAGGTTTTAAACCTCCGGTGTTGATCAGTATTTTTTCCAGGACAATTCCGGGCTCGAGCACTCTGAATCGTAAAGTATGTTTTCCTGACTGCGGCACCGAATGTTTGGTAACAGATTTAATGATATGTTCGGACTGCCATCTTCCTAATTCTCCTTTGTAATGGCCATTGAAATTCACAACCTGTGCAGGTTGATCATCAAATGAAATTTCGTACCGGAGTCCTTTATTGTGATTAAAATTTAAAGTAGGTGCTAAAAGAAGTTCAACCCCAAATTCCCCTTTGGATTCAAAGTTAATATCATATTCCAGCCAGATATTTTCCTCGCTTTTTGGATAGGCATTCTGCGGAAATATAGTCACCCCGGATTTTGTTTTTCCGAAATCAGGAATCACTTCCCAATGGATTCTGTCTGATTGATGCATTCTTGCAAAATTTTCCGCTTCTATGGACACATAACCCTCTTTCTCCTGAAATACTTTTTCTTTGGGAACCTCAGCTTCGGAAATATAGGTGACTTCGGGCATTATATTTTCTTTCCCGTCTGCCCAGCTTTTGTACCCGATTCTCATCTGATCCATCATATGTTTCCATTTCCCTCCGGCGATCACATTATTGTACTGATTGTCCAGATAGGCGTTTCTTTCAAAGCTTGCCTTCACTTTATCCGCATAGAAATTGGCTTCCGGATCTTTTTTTGCTGCCAATTCCCTGTTTTTTGCTACTGCATAGTACATTTCATACAAATTGCTGCATGCATCGATAGGATAAAGAACCAGCTGATAATAAGCATCCTGGTATTCAGCAGGAATCTGTTCTTTTAACCGTAAAGCTTCTACGGCTAATGCTCTGTAATCATTTAAAACCGTTTCAAATTCATGATAATTTTCAAGGCTGTACGTTTTGCTGTCAAGGGTTTCAGGCGTTACTCTTCTGTTGTATTTGGAATAGAGATTAATCATCCTGGCAATTTCTCCGGCGTGTTTTTCACCGAACTGCTGGGCAGCCCATTTTTCAATATATTCCAAAAGGTTTTTAGCGTTAAACTGCTTTGGATTCCAGGCCATTTCCAGAAAAAAGCTGATCGGAAACTCCATAGGTTTTAAATCTCCTACATTGACAACCCAAAGCTTATCCACCTTGTGTTCATAGGAAAGGTTCATCTGTTCCCAGACTCTCTGGATGGGACTGATATTGATCCATTTGGAGTTTCTAGGTCCGCCTACATAATCGAAGTGGTAATAGATTCCATAGCCGCCTTTATGCAAAGGTTTTGAAAGATCCGGAAGCTTCCTTACATTCCCCCAGTTATCGTCACAGAACAGCAGGATAACATCATCAGGAACCCGCATTCCTTTATCATAATAGTCCTGAACTTCTTTATACAATGCCCAGACCTGAGGTGTTTTCTCAGCTTTTTTCCCGGTAACCTCAGCAATGATCTTACGCTGGTCTTTTACGATTTTTTCCAGCAGGGAAATATTGGTTCCCTCTCCCATTGCTTCATCACCATCGCCTCGCATTCCTACTGTTACGAGCTTTTCCCAGTCTTTGCTTCTTTCGAGGCCTGATTTCCAGAATTTCTGTAAAACTTCCGCATTTTTAGCATAATCCCAGACATTCGGAAGGTTATTTTTTTTGATATACCTGTGCCAGTCGGTTTGTGCCAAAGCCATAGGCTCATGGTGGGAAGTTCCCATGACAATACCCATCTCATTCGCTAACGGTCCGCTCAGAGCGTCATCGTCATAGAATGCTTTCCCCCACATTGCTGGCCAGATATAGTTTCCTTTAAGGCGCAGGATCAGTTCAAAAACTTTCTCGTAAAATTTGCTGTTTACTCCGCCAAATGTGGCTCTGGCCCAGCCTCCGAGTGAAGGTTCCTCATCATTAAGGAAGATTCCGCGATATTCTACAGCAGGCTCTCCATCGGTATACATTCCTTTTTTGAAATATAAATTTTCTTTTACCGGAACCGGAACATCTGCCCAATAATACCATGGGGAAACGCCTATCTGCTGGGACATTTCATAAATCCCGTAGATCGTTCCTCTTTTATCACTTCCTGCAATCACAATGGCTTCAGAAACTCCCGGAAAAGGATTGCTGACATTCTGAATGATATATTTTTCTCTTTTTCCTGTTAATGCTTTTCCATCAAGCTTTTTCTGTCTGATCAAATCATCCACAACTGATTTTGTTCCGACAGTTCCGATTATAATTAAAGGAGACTGCAATCCTGAAGCCTGGTCAAGAATAACAGGCTGCTCTCCTGTCACTTTCTGAAAATCAGTCTGCAGGTTTCTCACAGCTCTCATAATCCCCTGATCTATTCCGGAATTGGTAAAAATCGAAAGATTGAGCGCTTTTTCTTTTAAAACAATATTTTCGTTTTTTTTCTCAGTGCTGATGAAGGGTTCTGTTGCAGTGATCTGTAAAGAAAACCCTAGCAATGTGACAAGAAAAAATATTTTTAAATGATTCATAATCAGTTTTTTTAAATTTTTAAAACCTTTGTATTCTTTACTCAATTCAAACCTTATAGGTTTTGAAAACCTATAAGGTTTACTCCGGTTAATTTTTCATAACAAAACCTCCCTGCGGCTGCAGTTCAATGCTGAAATCTCCTTTTGCGTTTACTTTTACTTCTTTCTCTGAAGTGTTTCCTTTTGCATCATCATTGATGAGTTTTACGGTCTTCCCGGCCAACGTTGGAAGCATTATTTTCAGTTTTTGGGATTGTTTTTCAGCATTTACACCAGCTACATACCAATGATCTGCATGTCTTCTCGCAACCACTGCATATTTCCCGGGATAGCCTTCGATAAAAACCGTTTCATCCCAGAGTGTCGGAACTTCTTTCATGAAGCTGAGCTGAAATTCCGGTGCATCGGTCAGGTTATTCGGCATGATGCCAAACATCTGAACCGGGTTCTGAAACAGTACTGCTGTAGCCAGCTGAAAACCATCCGTGGTATGTCTTTTATTTTTATCCCTGTTGGATTCCGTTAAGTATTTATTGAGAAAAGTTCCTCCGAATTCCATACTTCCCACTGTATTTCTGATGAATGGATGAAGTGTGGCAAAAAAAGCTTCCTGCTTACGTACATCTTCTGAAAAATAGAGCATTTCTGAGGCAAGAACAGCTTCGCTTCCTGCATAATTCGGATACATTACTTCCCAGCCTCTCGGTACAGTAGCTCCATGGAAAATAATCGTTAATCCATAATCATTGGCATCTGATAAAATATCTTCGTAAAGACGCATGGTTTCCTGTTTGTCTCCTCCGAAGAAATCTACTTTCAGTCCTTTTACGCCTGCTTCTTTCAGCCATTTCATTTCCTTTTTACGCTCAACGGATGAGCTCATTTTATTTCTCGGTCCCATGGGTGCATCATTGGCTGCGCCGTTGGAATTGTACCAAAGCAATACTCCTACACTTCTGGATTTTGCATACTGAATAAGCTCTTTCATGCGGTCTTTGCCTATATTTTTATCCCAAAGCGCATCCATAAGAATAAACTGATATTTCAATGCTGCAGCAAGATCTATGAATTTCACCTGATCATCATAGTTCATACTTTTATCCTGCCAGAGAATCCAGCTCCAGGTAGATTTTCCGAACTGATAATCCTGTGAAGGCTCATACACCGGATCTACCACATCAAAAGGGATGGTGGTTTCTACGATGGGTTTCAATGAACTTCCCACCGTAATAGTTCTCCACGGTGTTTTTCCTGGAAGTGACACTGCTGCTCCGGTACTTCCGAAACCGTTATTTTCAGCAATGTTCGGATAAGCTATTTTGTAAAGGCTTTTTTCTGCTGTGGTTTCAAGATGCGAGGCACAATACATACTGTTCACTCCTGTCTCGGAAAGTAATACCCAGCCCTCATTTCCGATATGGAAAAGACCAGGGAAAACGTAGCCGTAATCAGATGGCATTCCCATTTCAGCATCAGCTTTATAACCGCTTTCATAGCTTGGTGCCGTGCGGGCAAAGCCTGTCATCGGTTTCATCATGGGGGAAAGAAAAGTAGTCGTCTGGTACGGGAACCTGTAACCGGTAATTTCCGACTGTACCACAACACTCAACCTTTCTTTCATGGGTGGGATATTGTATCGGAAAGCAATATTGTTGTTGCTCACCTGGAATTCAATGCCTATTTGATGCTGGTCTGCATTGGTGAAATGAACCGTTAAGGTGTTGGCGTTATAATTAACTTCAGATTTTTTGATTTTTCCGTTCGTGTATTTCTTAGAAACTGCATCTTTTTGGCTGTCGGTAAATTTCAGATCCTTTGAAAAATCGGATTCGTTGGTTATCAATCCCAAAGGAGATTTTTCAAGCATTGTTTTTCCCTGAAGGATCACATTATACATTGTTTTTCCATCTTCTGAAAAAACATGAAGCTTTAATTGGCCATCAGGACTTGAAACTTCCGCTACCTGTGCAAAGCTTTTGCTGATCAGAAGTAAGCTGAATACGATATATAAAAAAATTTTTCTCATAACTCATTATTTTCAAGAAAGGTCCAGTAATCGAAATACATAATATCTGTTGAGGCTTTTCCATTGAATACAAAATACAGATCATGAACACCGGTAATCTTTTCAGCAATCTGAACTTTTACCGTTTCCCAGCGGTCATCCCCACCCGTCATCGGAACTTTTACCGTTGCGGCAACCGGGCCGTTCACAGCATCCAGATGAATGATCATTGTTACCTCACTGTTATGAGTGGTTCCTACCCTTGCGGAGAAAACACTGGCCCCTTTTTTTCGGAAATCCACATTTTTCACTCTGGTATAAGCGCCATTTTTCTTTGCTTTGATGAAAACACCGGCCTCTTTGTTCTGATAAGATTTTACATTCTCCGACCATGCAATCATTTCTGCCTGATTGAATGAGTAAGGATTAACTGCTGCAATAGCTTTTGTAATTCCGCTGGTCATTTTAAACGGCGAAATGGAACCGTCTTTATTGAAAGTAAGCTCTTCCAGACTTACCGATCTTGTAAACCCGCTTCCGCCCGGCAGTGCTCCGTTGTGATAAAAGAAATAGGTTTTTCCCCGGAAATCAATAACACCGGGATGATTGGTAAATGATTTCCCTTCTGTAGGCATCACAATTCCGCCATATTTCCAAGGGCCTTGTGCCGTTTTACTTGTAGAATATCCTATGAATTCAGGAAGCGGACCTCCCGGCCAGAAAAGATAATAGAGATTTTTTCTTTTGTACAGCCAGGGCCCTTCCTCATATTTTGAAGGTCTTTCCGGATTAGGTTTACCATCTCTTTTGCCAAATGATTCTTCGGTCATCGGGACTTCTACAATATTTCCGGAATAGGAAATCATATCCTCATTCAGCTTTACGTATTTAAGCTTAGGATTTCCCCAATACATATGAGCCTGACCGTCATCATCCACAAAAACCGTGGGATCAATATCACCCCATTCACTCTGTACAAGAGGTTTTCCCAGCGGATCATGAAAAGGACCAAACGGACTGTCTCCAACAGCAACGCCGATAGCACCTTTGTTATTGGTTTTGGACCACATCGGAACATACATAAAAAACTTTCCGTTCCTCTCTATACATTGTCCTGCCCAAGCGTCACGTTTGGCCCAATCGAAATCTTTATACGAGAGAATTGTTCCGTGGTCTGTCCAGTTGACCATATCATTCGTGGAATATACTTTCCAGTCGTTCATGGTGAACCAGGTAGAATCGTCTTCATCGTGTGTGGTATATACGTACAGTCTGTCATTATAAACCATCGGCGCAGGGTCTGCAGTGTAATTGGTCTGAATGATAGGATTCTGGGCAGAAATACCCAAGCCTGCCAATAGAAATGATAATGTAATATATCTTAATTTTTGCTGAATCATAAATATATGTTGTTATTATAACGGTATTAATTTATAGTAAGCAACGCCATGTGCCGGAAATCACTAATTTTTAAACCTCCACCAGTCGAAATAGAAAAGATCTCTATCTCCTCTGAATACAAAATACAGATCATGAATACCTGTGACAGGTTTAACAGGTGTTTGGATGGTTTTGAAAATGTCACCTTCTGCTTTTCCTGTTACTTTTACAATGCCTAAAACCGGTCCGTTAAGCGCATCGGTATGAACTTCTATATTGCCGCCGTACAATGCCGCGACTGAAACCTCTATCGATTGAGCTCCTTTGGAAGATTCCACCCCCTGCACTTTGATGTAATCACCATTATTGATGGATGAAACTACCATACGGTCGGCAATTTTCTTACCTGTATCGTAAGGGTTGTTTCTTTCCCATTCAGTCTGTTTCTCGGTTTTCAGCCCTTCACTGAATGCAATGGTCTCCGCTTCTGTTTTATTGTAAGGATTGAGCGTCGCGATTCTTTTTACGCCCTCAGGATTCCAGAAAGGCAGTTTCTGAATGGTCCCGTCGGCATTATATTTCATTTCGCTTACGCAGACAGAACGTCGCTCATAATGCTTGCTCATAGTCTGTTTTCCTATATTATAATTAAATCCGAAAACATAAGTTTTTCCTTTATAATCAATGATTCCCGGGTGGTTTCCGTTGGAACGCCTGTCACTGTCCATGATCATTCCTTTGAATTCCCAGGGGCCGGTTGCAAATTTGCTTATGGCATACCCGATTCCTTCAGGGCAGCAGGTAGAGGCATATGCCATATAATAAAGGCCGTTTCTTTTCCATGCCCAGGGCCCTTCCTGATAATGAAACGGATCCGGAGAACCTTTCACTTTAGCTATTGAAGGATCTTTTACGACATTTCCATTTACAGAAATCATATCTTCATTCAGCTTTACATACCAAAGATTGGGGTTTCCCCAATAGAGGTATGCCTGTCCGTCGTCATCAATCAGAACAGTAGGGTCTATATCATCACTTGAATTTTTAACCAAAGGTTTTCCTATAGGATCTTTGAAAGGACCATACGGACTGTCGGCCACTAAAACTCCGATTCCTCTTTGTCCCGGCATCGGGCAATACATATAAAACTTACCGTTTCTTTCGATCACCTGAGGGGCCCAGGCTCCGTTTTCAGGATCTGTCCATTTGAAATCTTTTAAAGAAGCCACTATTCCGTGATCAGTCCAATTGACCATATCAACAGAAGTGTAAAGCAGCCAGTTTTTCATTTTAAAACCAAACGCATCATCTTCGTCATAGCTGGTGTAAAGAAAAACGGTGTCTTTATAAACCATCGGCGCCGGATCGGCAGTGAATTTGGTCTGGATGATTGGATTTTGGGCGAAACAAATCTGGAAAAATCCCAATGCTATTATTAAACTTAAATTTCTCATATTCAATATTTTAAGCTTATTTAAAATGGACGTTTGTTTTTTTACCGGAATAACTTATTGTTTTCTGCTGCCCATCGGGAAGAACCAGATTAAAACTCCGCGTCTCAATCATTCCTTTGTATTTCCCTTTCCGGGTATCTATCGTCAGTGTTTTTGATTTTTCGTTCCAGTGAAAAGGTATTTCCGTATAGGCGCCTTTTTCGTAATTATAATTATCGAACTCATCTTCGTATAAAATGAAATCGGTATCGCTTCCCGGATAAACTCTTATGGTAAGATCATCCCATTTTTTTTCAGTTGCATATTGTACATCGGGACCCAACGGAATGATACTTCCTGCTTTTACATACAATGGAATGCTTTGAAGATTCACGGTTTTGTCAATTTCCCGGCCGCCATTATGCTTTTCATTATTCCAGAAGTCAAACCAATCTGCTCCTTCCGGAAGATACACTTTCACCCTTTTATTTTGGGTAAAATCTATGTTGGAAACCGAATTTTCTTTAGTGTCGCCGGTTTTATTCCAGCCTTCATTTTCATCGGTTTTGATAAGCTTTTCAGGGGTATATTGGGCATTGAGAACCGGTACCACTAAAAATGATTTTCCAAAAAGATACTCATGATTCACATCCCATGTTTTTTTGTCTGAAGGAAAATCCATGGATAGGGCTCTCATAAAGCTTGACCCGTTTTTTGAAACATCCCGGGAAACGGAATAGATATAGGGTAACATACTGTAACGGAGCCTGATGAACTTTTCTATCGCATCATATACAACATCTCCTTTATTCCCAAACTGGTAAATTTCTCTCGCAACATCAGTTCCGTGTGAACGCATCATCGGCGTAAAGGTTCCATACTGCAGCCATCGGACATACAGTTCCCGGAACATTGGATTATCCGGGCCTCCATTTCTTTTATAAACACCGGCAAAGAAACCACCGATATCGGAATTGAAATTCGGGTTTCCGGTAAGACTGAAATTCAATCCTGCAGGAACCTGATTACGCAATGTCTCCCAGGAAGAGTTGACATCGCCTGACCATGTATTGGCTGCATATCTCTGCTGGCCTGCAAAAGCTGATCTTGTTAAAATAAAAACTCTTTTATCATTAGAAGTTTCACGCTGATGGTCGTAAACACCACCTACCGTCATTAGCGGATAAGCGTTTCTTACTTTTCTGAATGAGCCTAGATAGGTTTGGGTATCCAGATCTCCCGCTTTCTGGCTGAGATGATCGGGCTCTGTTGAATCCATCCACCAGGAATCCACTCCCAGGCTGAAAATACCTTTATTCAGATATTTCCAGTATATATTTCTGGCTTCAGGATTGTAAGCATCGTAAACACGGACACCGGAAGGATAATTCAAATCCGGAGGCCAGACTTCCCTGCCTGATTCCGGCCAGGTGTTGATATTGAAAAGCATTCCCTTTGAATTCATTTCACGGTACTGTTGGGTCATTGGCCCGAATGACGACCAGATGGAAACCGAAAGATGGGCATTCATGTCATGGATATCCCGTATCATTTTTTTAGCATCCGGGAAATCGGGACTGATGAAATCCATTGCGTTCCACTGATAATTGTTTCCCCAGTACTGCCAATCCTGTATAATTCCGTCTAAAGGAACTTTCAGATCACGGTATTTTTTAACCACATCTACCAGTTCATCCTGGCTTTTGTAACGTTCTTTGCTTTGCCAGTAGCCATATGTCCACAAAGGAAGCATCGGTACATTTCCTGTAAGATCACGCATTCCTGCAACTACCCCATCTGCATTTTTTCCGTAGATAAAATAATAATCAATACCATCTCCCACGTCAGATGAGAAGGATGTTTTCTGGGGTGTATCCGTAAATTGTGTCGGTGAATAGTTATCCCAAAAGATACCGTAACCCTTTACAGACTGGAAAAAAGACACGAAATCCCAGGTATTATTCTGAATCATTTTTACATTGGTATTCCGTTGGGACATTTTTCCGTTTTGCAGAATGCCCAGGCCGTAAATAGGTTCGTCTTTTTCAAGCTGAAAATCCTGTACTACGGAATAGGTCTGCGTTCCGGCGTCATTAAATGGTTTGAAATTACTTCCGGTTTCTTCCAGAAGTTCTTTCCCCAATGACGATTTATAAGTGATTACTCCATTTTTAGCATTAATGGAAAGCTGCAGGTCATTCGTTTTTAATGAAATAATATTATTTTTTTCTGAAACTGAAAATTTAATTTTTTGTTCCTGTTTAATGACCGACAAACTATTTTTCACCCATGGTTTTCCGACAGGATATTTAATCACCCTTATCATATTTTCTCCATACAATTTTATTTCAACAGCCATATTTTCTGCAGAAAAGCTCAATCCGGAATCTGTTTTGCTGTAGGACTGGGCATAGGTATTTCCCGATAGTATTACCACCGTGATGACGAATGCTTTACTGGTTATTTTGTTGAAAATCATTGTTTATGGATTATGGTGAGATCAAATTTTTAAAGTCATTAATATTTATTCTGACTTCAGAATAAGGTTAACTTCTTCCTGATTGACTGGTTTGAAAAGCAGTTGCGAAAACAGATACAGATCATTTTTCCAGACTTTGAAATCATGGCCGCCCGGCTCTACATAAAAAATATGTGGTACTTTATTTTCTGTCAGATAATCGCTTGTTCGTTTGCTGAAAGGCATCAACCTGTCCTGATCTCCGCATGAAATCCAGAGAAGCTTTAATTGTTTAGCTTTTGTGGGATCAGGAAGAAGCTGCTGAGGCTCTTTGGTATTCGGAGCAGCGGAAAAAGCTCCTATCCAGCCGAACCTGTCAATATTTCCCAATCCGAAATTCAGGGTCTGTCCGCCACCCATGGAAAGCCCGGCAATGGCTCTGTCATTTCTGTCTTTTTTAACCGGATATTTTTTTTCCACAAAGGGAATCAGATCATCCAACAGGTCTTTTTCAAAGGTTGCAAAAGCCTCTACTTTATCTTTTGCCATGATATCGCCGGTTGCCCTGTCATCTTTCATGGCCCGTCCGTTGGGCAGTACAACAATCATTGGACTCACTTTTCCTTTGGCATACAGATTATCCAAAATAATTTGGGGAGTTCCGTTTCTGAACCATTCTTTTTCATCACCTCCAATGCCGTGAAGAAGATATAAAACAGGATATTGAGTGCCTTTTTTAAATCCGGGAGGTGTATATACCAGGGCTTTACGCGTAGTTCCAACCGTTGCTGAGGAATACTGTATGGTGTCAATTTTTCCGTGTGGAATTTCTTTTTTCTCAGTATCAAAATCCTGCGGTACTTTTTTCTCAAATGCCTGTGCAGCAATAAAAACTCCTGACAGCATGAAACCTAATGCTAATACAACTGATTTATTCATTACTTTTTATTTGTATTTTTAACACTTATTATTTTGAATAAAAAAATAATAACGAAACTGTTTAAACTTTTATATTGATTCTTTTTAACCACAAAAGGCACAAAAGTTTTAACACTTAAGTTTTTTTAGAGCCAAGCTTTATGCATAATAAGTACACTTAAGTTTTGGGAAAATCTTTGATTTTCATCTTATGTGAACTTTTCTGCAGAATCATTTTAAACTTACTTAAGTGAACTCAAGTGTTTTAAAATAAAGCTTTTGTGACTTTTGTGGTTTTGTAAAGTCCAAACAACTTAATATTTATTTTATTTACCTATTTACAGCAGACTTTTCCCTGCTAATTTTTGTTACTATTTTTATTTCCTGGCTTCATTGATTTTGAAAAAATCCACATCTACGAAGCCTCCGGTATTTTTAGTGGCATAATTAAAAACCGCGAATTTTGATCCCATAAAAAATCTCCGGTAATCAAAGATCATTTTATAATCTTTCGCCATCTCTGTCCAGTTCTTCTGATCGGTGCTGTAATAAAAATCTGCCAGATCTTTCCCAAGGTTAAAATTGGCATCGATACGAAGGAAAACCTTATCTGAATTGAGAGGAATCCGTTTTTTCTCTTCTTTTTTAACCCCTGTAATCGCTTTTGTCTTATTGTCCAGGCTTACTTCATTGGTTGAAAAAACAATGAATTTCTCATTACCTTCCTTCACTATTGACAAGATCCCGGAATCACCGTTGAAAGCACTGAAACCGGCAACATCCCCATCTTTCATTCCTTTGAGATCCATTGCAACAACTGCTGACGAAGTTAGGCCTTCCATTCTCTGGGTCAAAGTATTGGGTGCTGCGTAAAGATTGTCTACCACTCTGCTGGTTTTCAGTCTCAGAAATCCTTTTCTTTCGGATAAAGACCATGCTTCATTCACAGGATTATGATTCCACTGCCACTGGATCTTCATTTTTTTATCAGAAAACTCATCGCTTTCCACCAAATGATTTTTTGCTTTGAATGGCGGAAGAGGAACTTCTCCTTTCAGAGGAACTTTTCCGTTGTCTCCCAACACCGGCCAGTCATTTTCCCAGTGTACGGGCAGCAGCAGCGGAACGCGTCCTACTCCGTTTCTGTCCTGGAAAATAAGGGAATACCAGCTTCCGTTTTTATCATCTGTCAAAGCGCCCTGACCTGCATAGGAAAATCCTAAAAAATTGTCTTCCAGAATTACTTTTTTCTCGTAAGGACCTGATACTTTATCTGCTCTGTAGACGACCTGACGGCGTTTTCCGTTTCTTGGCCAGGAAATCATCATCATATAGTATTTTCCGTTTCTTTTGATGATCTGATTTCCTTCCAGGAGCCCGGTTTCTGAATCATCTTTCTGAAATACCTCAGTTCCATCCGGATTTCCGATAACTTCTTTAAAATCAGGGCTCAGTTCAAAAACTTTGTTGGAAGTGAAAACATAGGTCCTGTCATCATCATCGAAAAACAGTGAAGCATCATGAAAATGACGTGTTCTGGTGATGAGTTTCCATTTTCCTTTTTCCGGATGATCAGTCACGTAGAAATAAGATTTGAAAGGTTCATCATTCGGAGAAAACAAGACATAGTATTTCCCTTTGTGATAGCGGATTGAAGAAGCCCATTGACCTCTGCCATAAACGGTTCCGTTCAATAAATCATATTTTGAATTGTCATTCAGGGTATCAAAAACATACCCGGACATTTCCCAATGTACCAGATCTCTGGAATGCATTACCGGTGCTCCTGGCATCAGATGCATGGTGGTACTGATCAGGTAAAAATCATTTCCGTTTCTGGTAATGGATAAATCCGGTGCATCTGCCCAAATGATGGGATTGGTAAATGCTGTACCCTGCTTTCCGGAAGGATTTACCTGGGCTGAAAGAAGATTCAGCCCGATAAACCCCAATAAAGAAACTATATAAGATTTTTTGATTTTCAAAATGTACTGTGATGTTTTGGTTTTACTCTTTTTCAATTTTAAAAGGAAACACTTCGACAAGCTCAGTGTGACATTGATAATACTGACTTAATTCGGTATAATATCATTGGAAGAAGTACTGTACAGCCCGATAAGGCTTCCTGTAAAACCTCCCGCCACATCAGTAGAAAGTATATCTCCTGAAACCGGTCCACCTAGATTTTTATAGCTCTTGCCATCCAAAGAATAATTGAAGCTGATTTCATCTTTTCCTCCTGTAACCTGAAATTTGATACTCTTTGAAAGTGAAATTTTTTCGCTTGCTATTAATTTTGATTCGCCTTTTTCCGTTCTTTCCAAAACGATGTAGAAATCTTTATCTTTTTTCGTGATTCCAAAAACATAATTGAATCTTTCACTTTGATAACAGGTAATTCCTGCAAGCTCTTTTTCTGATTTAGGCTTAAAATCCAGGGTTACAGAAGTTTCAAAATCTTCGTGCTGCAATCTGTAGAATAATGCCGAAACTGGAGCCAACGCTTTGATATTAGTCTCCATAGGATTCACTTTTACGCCATTTTTTGTGGCAGTAATGAAATTCTCACGTGGTCCGCGCATCGCAATCCATCGGAAATCAAGATTTTTATCGGTTAATTTATCGTTATAGGTAAAGTTTCCGTTCGGAAAAAATCCGTTTTGTCCAGTTTGATTCTGAACACCTTGTGGCATTTTCAATTTTGGTTTCATCGGAACCAGGCCATTTTGGAAAACCGGGTATTTTCCGCTCCAGTCAACCGGGAGGATAAATGTTTCACGACCTTTATTAACACGGTTTTTTTCATTGGGGCGTATCGCCAGAAATACTCCGTAATATTGGCCATCCGGTGTTTCTACCAGATCTGCATGACCTGCCCAGTCTACCTTTTCTTTTCTGTCTTTCGGGAAATAGCGCTGTGTCAGAATCGGGTTATTGCCAGCCGGAACGTAAGGCCCTTTCGGAGAATCAGACATAAAAATAACTTCACTGTGATTACCGCCGGTTCCTCCTTCTGCACACATCAGGTAATATTTGCCATTCTTTTTATAAATATGAGGACCTTCAATCCAGATGGGTTTTTGGGAAAGGTCTACCCCACCGTTTACAATAATCTTATCTGAGCCCGCAACTACCTGATCTTTTTCGAGATCGTAATCCCAGATTTTAATCACGCGGTGACCGTTGTATTGTTCGGTTCCTTTTGGTGGAGCATCGTTATGAACAATATATGCTTTTCCATCATCATCAAAGAAAATGGAGGGATCAATACCGTCAAAATTCAGCTTCTGAACTTCGCTCCATCCTTTTGCCGGATCTTTTGTTTTTACAACCATATTTCCGATACCGCCCGCAATCTGGGTAGTGATCATATAAAAAGTATCGTTGTGTTTATTGTATTTGATATCAGGCGCATAGATTCCCTGCGAAACACCTCCTTTTTCCACCTTAAGCTGAGAAGGTCTGTCCAGGACATGCCCTACCTGCTTCCAGTTCACCAGATCTTTAGACGTGAAAATCGGGACTCCCGGAAACATTGAAAACGAGGAGTTTACAAGATAGTAATCTTCTCCTTTTCTGGTAATGCTGGGATCGGGGTAACAGCCCTGTAAAATCGGGGAATAGAACTCGTCCGGTTTAAGAGGGTTGTCATTATATATTTTATCGTTTCCACGGTAGTTGAAATCTGAGAAAGTCTGGGCAGAAATAGTAGTCACTGATAGCAAAGCTGCTGCTGCAATGACATGGGTTTTATTCCTGAGAAAAGCTAAATTCATTATATTCTGTTTCATTGTTATTCTTTTTTATAGTTTTTAGTGTGTATTTTTTTGAATGGGTGTTATTTCTTTTTAACGCTGAGTCCGCAAGTTTTTTAAACTATTATCTTTATAAGGTTCGCAAGGGCGTTACACTCAGCAATGGGTATTTCTATTTAATTATTATAATCGATTACAGATCATTATAAATATTTTTAAACGGTTTTCTTCCGGTTGATTATTTTAATCAATCCCCAGGCTGTAACGTACGATATCCCGGCTATGAAAAATATGATGTTGTAACCACCGTTAATATTTCCTGATTTTTTAAAGGCATCGAGAATGATTCCGATAAAAAGCGGAAAAATAATTCCTGCTGCTGAGCCCAGCATACCGCCAAAGCCTATCACAGAGCTTACATAATGGTTAGGCAGATGATCTCCGACCGTGGTCATAAGATTGGCTCCCCACCCCTGATGTGCCGCTGTGGCAAGGGCAATAATAAGGGTAATCACCCACATATTATCTACATATTTTGAGAACATTACCGGAACCACCATCAGGGCAAACAGCAACATTGTAAAGCTTCTGGCTCTTCCGATCGCCCAGCCTTTTCTGATCAGGAATGATGAAAGATAGCCTCCGCCAATACTTCCGATTGTAGTACCACTGTAAATAATGATCAAAGGAATGGAAGGTTTTGTTAAATCCATTTTGAACACATCTGAGAAATACGCCGGTAACCAGAACATGAAGAAATACCAGATAGGATCGGTCAAAATTTTACCGATAGCGAATGCCCATGTTACTTTATATTTGAGTAATTCCGATAAAGGAACTTTGGTTTTTTCCTGGTTTTTTTCATCCTGATCACTTTTTATATACTGCAGCTCTTCCTTGCTGAGTTTTTTGGTTTTTTCCGGTATGGTGTAGAATTTCCACCAAAGGATAATCCAAACCATGCCTAAAGCGCCGATCCATACAAAAGTCTGCCTCCAGCCGTAATGTCCCAGAATGAACGGAACCAGCAGCGGTGCTAAAATAGCTCCCACAGTTGCTCCGGAATTGAAAATACCCGTTGCCAGTGCTCTTTCTTTTTTCGGAAACCATTCAGCCACTGACTTGATGGCGGCAGGAAAGTTTCCGGCCTCACTGATGCCTAATGTACTTCTCGCCATGATAAACCCAATGGTACTTTTCACAAAACCATGTCCTATAGAAGCAAGACTCCATACAATAAGGGAAACGGCATACCCGATTTTGGTTCCCACCCGGTCTATAAACCTTCCCATCGCCATATAACCGATGGCATAAGTGGTTGTAAAGGCCATTACGATATAGCTGTAATCTTTTTCGTCCCAGCTGAATTCTTTTTCCAGAACAGGTTTCAGCAAACCCATTACCTGACGGTCAAGATAATTGATCGTAGTGGCAAGAAAAACGAGAGACAGCATCCACCATCTTATATTGCGGTTTTTAGGGGCCTGCATTTAGTTATGATTAAGTTGTTGTAGTAAATTTTTTGTTTTCAGAGTCAGTTCTTCTTCATTAACATCTTTTCCGATGAGTGAACTTCCTAAACCTGCAGCCACCGCACCACCATTGAGCCATTCTATTATATCTTCAGGCTCAGCATGGATTCCTCCGGTGGGCATGAAATTCATTCCCGGAAAAACAGGCTGTATCGATTTGATGTAGTTCTTACCTAAGGCATCTGCCGGAAATATTTTAACCAATGTTAAACCATTCTGATAGGCAATATTGACATCAGAAGGGGTAAAACAGCCCGGAATCAGAAGGATATTTCTTTCAAGAGCATGTTTTACCAATGCTTCACTGATGACCGGTGTAATGATGAAATCTGCTTTTGCATAGGCATAATTATCCATTTCTTTTATATTTTTCACCGTTCCGATTCCTAACAGAAGTCCGGGAAATTCTGTGTGGGAAATTTCTTTCAGTCTGATAAAATTCTCCAATGCCTGATGACCGCGGTTGGTGTATTCTATCACCCGGATTCCTGCTTCGTATAAAGCTTTTATGATATTTTTTGAGACTTCAAATGATTCGTTATAAAACAACGGAACTATTTTCTGGTCTTTTATTTTTTGTAGTATTTCACTCATAATTTTTCGATATTAATGCTGCCATCAATGGTATCTCCTTTTACAAAAAGCTTTTTGAAAGCAACTTTTGTGGCATCTTCCAGAGTCTGTTGTTCCGAGTTACCTTTTAAAATTCCATGGATTAAAGCGGCCATAAAAGAATCACCGCTTCCTACTCTTTCTTCAATTTTTTCTGAATCATATTTTTCTGAAACCAAAAGCTGTTCATCAGTAAATAAGGTGGCAAAATAATTGACCTGTTCCCCGTTTGTGAAGCGGAACGTATTGGCAATTTTTTCCACATCCGGAAACTGTTTCCTAATTTCTAAAGCTGTTTTTTCGGCCTGTTTCAGAAGATTTTCATCATCAAAATTTCCGTTTAGCTCATATTCAACAGGAATATTCAGGAACTGCTCAACAGACCAGATATTTCCCATAAGAACATTCACAAAAGGCATCAGCTCTTTAATTTTATGAGGATTCTGGTTTTGCCAAAGCAACGCTCTGTAGTTCAGGTCGAGAGAAACCGTAATATTTCTGGTTCTGGCTTCTTTCATGATATGCAGGCATTTCCGGAATGCATTGTCACTCAGAGCCGGTGTGATGGTGCTGATATGCAGCCATTTTACTCCTGAAAATATTTCATCATCACTGAACGTTTCAAAATCCGATTGGGTAAAAACAGACGGAAAGCGATCGTAAACCACTGAAGCATTCTGCATGTCGCCATCGGAGGAAAGGTAAAATGTTCCTATTCTCCCCTGAGTTTTTTCTGCAAGGATTTCTATTCCTTTGTTTTTAAGCTGAAATTCCAGCTGGTTTCCAACAAAATTTTCAGGCAAAGCTGATAATAGCTTTACAGAATTCTTCCACTGGGAAAGTGCCGCCGCTACATTGTATTCAGCACCGCCCACGTAGATCTTCAGAGACTGCTCACTGAGCCAGTTTCCTTCGGAATCCGGGGCAAAATGGAGAAGCAGTTCCCCAAAACATAGTATTTTAGCTGAATCCTGCATGGTATTAGAGTTCAAAGTAGTTTTTTGTATTGTGATAACAGATATCCTGAATAATCTTTCCTACCCATTTTTCGTCACCGGGAAGAAGACCTCTTTCCATCTCATTTCCGAGCAGATTGCATAAAAGCCTTCTGAAATAATCGTGTCGTGAGAATGACAGTAAGCTTCGGGAATCGGTAAGCATTCCGACAAAAGTACTGATCAGACCGATATTGGAAAGTGTATTCATCTGTTTGGTCATCCCGTCAAGCTGGTCCAGGAACCACCAGGCTGCCCCAAACTGTACCTTGGATCTGATTCCGCCTTCATTAAAGTTTCCGGCAAGAGCTGCCAGAACTTCGTTAAATGCCGGATTCAGATTGTAAATAATGGTTTTAGACAGTTTTCCTTCCGTATTCAGTGCATCAAGCAGAATGCTCAGTCTTTGTGCATAATATGGTTCTCCAATGGCATCATAGCCTGCATTGGCACCTATTTTTCTAAACATTTCTGAATTGTTGTTTCTGGTTGCCCCTACGTGAAACTGCTGTACCCAGCCTTTTTCTGCGTACATTTTGCAAAGTTCTTTCAACATATAACCACATAAGGCTTCCGGATCGGAAAATGTTGAAAGATTGCCCTTCAGGAATTCTGAAAACTCTTTTTCAAGGCTATGATTCCATTTTGTAGTATCCGGGAAATATTCAAAGCCATGATCGGCTACTTTTGCTCCAACTTCCACAAAATAATTGATCCTGGACTGAAGAGCATTCAACAGATCAGATACTGATATGATTGAAAATCCGCAGATTTTTTCAAGCTTTTTAATTCCTGAAAGATACTGTTCGGGATTAATCGTATTAATATAGGAATCAGGGCGGAAAGCCGGAAGAACAGCTGTTTTAAATCCACTGTTTTTTAAAGCCTTGTGATGAACCAGATCATCAGCAGGATCATCTGTAGTACATAAGGCTTCTACCTTAAAATTCTGAATGATGGCTTGTGGCAAAAAACCGGATGTCTGAAGACTTTCATTCATCTGATGATACAAGGAATCTGCATTATTGGGTGATAAATATTCGCTGATTCCAAAAGGATTTTTAAGTTCCAGATGAGTCCAGTGAAATAAGGGATTACGAAGCGTATAAGGCACCACTTCTGCCCATTTCATAAATTTTTCGTGATCTGGAGCATTTCCGGAAATAAACTGTTCATCAATGCCAAAATTTCTCATGGCTCTCCATTTGTAATGATCGCCATCCAGCCAGATAGCCGTCGGAGATCGGAAATTCTGATTGGCAGAAATAACGTCCGGCTCAAGATGATTATGATAATCTATTACCGGCATGTCTTTAGCATAGCCGAAATACAGGTTTTCCGCCTTTGCTGATTCCAGCAGAAAAGATTCTCCGAAAACTTCTTTATTTTTAATGGAATTACTCATTATATACTTTTACAATCCTGGATTTTAATTCTAAACTTGTTTAACCACAAAAGTCACAAAAGCTTTATTTTATAACACTTTAGTTCACCTAAGCAGGTTTAAAGTGATTCTGCAGAGAAGGTCACATAAGATGAAAATCAAGGATTTTCACAAAACTTAGATGTACTTATTATGCATAAAGCTTAGCTACTGGTCAAAGCCTTACATTTTAAAAACAGGGCCATGAATGAAACCATTACGGCCCTGCTCACTGCATATGAAGAAATTAATTTTTATACTCCGCTGAATGCGCTAAAACCTCCGTCAACAGGAATCAAAGCTCCTGTGATAAAGCTTGCGGCATCCGAACACAGAAACTGCACAACACCATTCAGCTCTTCTACTTCCCCAAATCTCTGCATGGGTGTTTTAGCCATTACTTTTTTACTTCTCTCCGTTAAGCTTCCGTCCGGATTCAAAAGGATAGCACGGTTCTGATCTCCAATGAAAAAACCTGGCGCCACTGCATTTACCCGTATTTTGTCTCCGAATTTCAATGCCAGATCAGATGCCAGCCATTGGGTAAAATTGGTGATCGCAGATTTGGCGGCAGAATATCCTGCCACTCTTGTAATCGCTGAATAAGCGGCCATGGAAGAAATATTAATAATGTTTCCGCTACCCTGCTCTGCCATTACTTTTCCGAAAACATAGCTCGGATAAACGGTTCCGTTGATATTAAGATCGGTAACCTCTGCCCATCCTTTCATATCCATATCAAAAAATGACTGTTCGGGAGATAAAGTAGCTGCCGGAACATTTCCGCCGGCTATATTGAGCAGAATATCAATGCTTCCGTACTTTTCTTTTATTTTCCCTGAAGCCACTTCAAGGCTTTCAATATCCATCACATTGGCTTCTACAGCGAGTGCATCCCCTCCTAAATCTGTCAGTTCTTTTACACGGGCATTCAGTGTTTCCTGGTTTCTTCCCAGTGCGACAACTTTTGCTCCGGCTTCTATAAAGCTTTTCGCCAAGCTGCCTCCTAAAACACCTGAAGCCCCTGTAATGACTGCTACTTTGTTTTTAATACTAAACAGGTCTTTCATTTTACTTTTTACTATTTTATTACAAACGCAGATTAATTTTTTTGTAGTTCTGACTGAACTGTGGCCATTACTCCTTCGATCTGACCTAGTGCCAACATTCTTCCCAGAAATGAATAGCCGGGATTATACCCTTTGTCGATATCTTCTGTTAACAGCCTTCCGTGGTCAATTCTCATCGGAAGATCAGGGTTTTCTTTTTCAAAAACACGGATCACTTCAATGAGCTTTCCTCTTCCTCCCAGATGATGAGCCTCAATGAAATCCCCATTTTCAAAGACATTTGTACTTCTCAGGTGAACGAATTTTGTCCGGTGGGCAAATTTCTGAGCCAGTTCCGGAACGTCATTCTGAAGATTCGCGCTTAAAGATCCGGCACAGAATGTCAATCCGTTATGGGGATTATCAACAGCTTTCAGAAGCCATTCAATATCTTCTTCATTGGTTACTATTCTCGGTAAGCCCAGTAATGAAAACGGCGGATCATCAGGGTGTACACACATCCGGATATTCCATTTTTCACAGACAGGCATTATTTTTTCAAGGAAATATTTCATGTTTTGGCGAAGCTGGTTTTTATCTATACCGTCATACAATGCCAGTAAATTTTTGAAAATAGCCACCGGATTCTCATCTCCTTCCTTGATATTTCCGTTAACAAACCCTTGTGTTTTTACAATAACTGAGTCTATCAGGTCATTGTCATCTTTTTCCGTTAAGGTATTTTTTAACTCTTCTACCTTTTGAAGAATTTCTGAGGAATAATCATTTTCTGCTCCTTCTCTTTGAAGGATATGAATTTCGAAATACGCAAACTTTGCTTTATCAAAATAAAGTGATGAAGAACCGTCTTCCCATTCATGAAAGAGGTCAGTTCTTGCCCAGTCGAGGACAGGCATAAAGTTGTAGCAAACTGTTGTAATGCCTGCTTTACCCAGATTTTCAAGGCTTGTGATATAATTTTCTATTAAAGAGTCACGGTCTTCACCTCCGTATTTGATGCCTTCGCTTACGGGAAGACTTTCCACAACAGACCAGCGAAGTCCGTGGCTTTCTATATAGTTTTTATAATCATTGATGGCCTCCAGATTCCAGATTTCTCCGTTTGGGATATCATGCAGGGCAGAAACAATTCCTTCCACTCCGATCTGACGGAGTGTGTTCAGTTCTATTTTGTCTTTTTTGCCAAACCAACGCCATGTTTTTTCCATAGATCTTAAATTTAATTCAGTTAAACAAAGCAGGTGCTTTCACACCTACTCTGTTACTGATATGAATGTAAAATGAATTAATTGTATCCGGGGTTCTGGTATTTTGCCTTAATATCCGCCGATACTTCCATCGCATCAATCTGGTTCTGAGGAATCGGTCTCAGATAGTGAAATGGTTTTATCGTTCTTGTAACCGTTTGTGGCGCGTGATCACCATAGGAAGCTCCTCCGATCTGATAACTGGTCGCATAATCTCCCCACTTCTGCGTACGCACCAGATCATACCATCTGTAGAACTCTCCGTAATATTCACGGGATCTTTCTGCAAGGATATAATCTATGGTAATCACGGATGGTGTAGCAGCTGTCATTGCTGCACTATTATCTGCTACATAAGCAGTATTTTGGGCATTATTGAATTTCCATTTTCCGGCACGTGCACGGATGACATTGATAAGGTCCCGGGCAGTCATCGCTCCTGAAGCTCCTTTTACTGCTGCCTCAGCCGCAATAAAATAGAATTCTGAAAATTTGGCTACGCTGAAAGGACGGGTTAATCCTGCATTCGGATATCCTAAACCGTTTGGATCATCGGTACGGTAGGATCCTATTTTCCATAATCCAGGGTATACAATTCTGCTTATTCCGTTCGGTGCAATTACCCAGTCTGCTCTTCCTGAGAGAGTACCCGCTCCCACACCGCTTTGTCCGGCTCCTGTAGGATAAGAAGGAGTCTGGCTGTCATCACTGAGGAAGCTTAGAATGGCTCCTCCCGGCTGTACAGGCAGATTATTTGCATTATAAAGCACAGGTACCGATGTAAGGCCTGTTCCATTTTTATTCCAGTTTCCTCTGTATGTGGTTACAAAAGTCCCATCATAACGGGAATCGTTGGTTTTATCTGCAAAAGTATTTTTAATCACTCCCAAAGTAGGACACATACGAACCCACGGACGTCCGAGTGACTGTGCCGCTTCTCTCTGTACTGCACTTACAACGTCTGCCCCGGCCCATGCTGTTGTTTTGCTGCTTTTGATGGCAGTGTAGTTCCATGTCTGCATCCATGCTGCAAAATTGTCCGGCGCCCAGCCTGATCCAAATCCTACAGGATCACTTTCGTTATAGTAGGTGCTTGACTGTATGTGGTCTGCATAGAGCATAAATTCAGTATTTCTATCATTTGAACCTACATTGACATCATAGAAAGTAGGCTGAAGCGCATACATTCCGGGATTGTTTATTCCTTCCAGTGCAATATCATAAGCCTGCTGGAAATACCATTGTGCATTATGCCCGTCAGGATCATTTCTTGCCACCTCGGGATAAGTTGGGATATTATTGGGATTCTGAAGCCACCATCCGTAGGTAAGATACGCTTTGGCAAGCATAAGTCTTGCTACATTTTTAGTCACCCCTCCTGTTACTCTTGGTGATGAAGGCAAATTCTCTATAGCTTTTTTGAGATCGGCAAAAACAGTTTTTGTGTATACTTCCGGAACATTATTTCGTACAGAACTGGTAGATGGCAAAGTGTTATATTTCAATTCTCCTGCCCCTAGATCCAAAGGAACTCCTCCATAGGTCTGAACCAGCATGAAATAGTAAAATCCTCGGAAAAAACGGGCTTCCGAAATCATAGATTCTGCAATGCCGAATCCCGGCCCTTTTTCAATAATTCCGTTGGCTGTATTGATATACGGGAACACAGAATTCCAAACCATACTTGTAGGAAAAGTATTCGAATTGATATTTCCGTTTCCTGACATATCCAGTTCTTTAAAGTTACCATCAGCACTTTGTGCCCAGGTAGATTCATCAGTTCCGTTCTGACAATTACTCATAAAGTATCCGTTACCGTACAATAATCTCAGCTGTCTGTATAAAGCCGTAAATCCCTGATTAACGCCATCCGGTGTATTAAAATAATCAGCTGTATATATGGATCTTGGCTGCTCATCAAGAATTTCATTACAACCTGTAAACGTTAAGGATAAAAAGATGGCTCCCAATACCAGTTTTTTGTTAAAATTTATCATGACAGTACAGTTTTAAAAGGTTAAGTTAAGTCCCATTAAGTAATTTCTTGTGGATGGGTTGTTGGTTCCAATAACAAGCTGGCGGTTTTGATATCCGCTTACTGCCTGGTTTTCGTTTCCGAAAGAGTTAGGTTCCGGATCCATTCCTGAGAACTTATGATAAGGAGAAAATAATACAACAGGATTGGTTACGGTAAAGTAAATTCTTAAGCTGGTGATTTTTAAATCCTTTAAAAAATCTTTATTGACATTATAGCCTAATGTAATGGTACGAAGCTTAAGATAAGAAGCATCAAACATCGCCAAAGTAGAAGAGTACTTCGGATTATCACCACTCAGATGGCGCCCAGGACGCGGAAAATAAGCTCCTGTATTATCTTCTGTCCAGTAATCTACATCCACGTTGTTCCCTCTACCTGTTAATCTGTTAAGATAACTTGCGGATCCGTAAATGGTACTTACCAGGATTCCTCCGTGCTGAAAGGCTCCTACAGTACTCAGCTCAAAATTCTTATAGGCAAAGCGCATATTAAATCCTCCCTGGAATTTCGGGGCTGTATCAAAAATCTGTCTGTCGTCAGGTCCTATTGCCCTTACCGGTGTTCCGTCCGCATTATAGCCTCCTGTGTAGAGAACTTTAATGGATCCTATGACATCTGCTGCGGTTCCCGGCTCCAGAATATTCTGATAAGGGTCACCAGCCTGCCAAAGACCAATGTATTGATAATCATACAATGAATTAATATTATGGCCTACAAACCATAGGTTATTGACGTCACGCTCTGTTCCAGATGCAAGAGATAAAATTTTGTTTTTATTGGTATAAAAATTAACTCCTGCTTCCCATGTAAAGCCATCCGGATTATCAAAAATAACACCGTTTAAGGAAACTTCCAGCCCTTTATTTTCTGTTTCCGCTACATTGGAAACGATTGATGACCAACCGCTTGTCGCCGGAAGACTCTTCTGTGTCAAAAGGTCGAATGTATGTGTTTTGTAATATTCTACGCTTCCCGTAAGACGGTTGTTCAATAACCCGAAGTCTACTCCGTAGTTTTGTGTCTTTGAATATTCCCATCCTAAATTGGGGTTGGGCGGCTGATTTCCATAGATCCCTGTACTTCCTGCACTTCCAAAATTGTAAGGAGCTACACTAAATCGTCCCATAGTAGAATACGGATCTACCGCCTGATTGGAAGTCTGTCCCCAGCCGGCTCTGAATTTAAGGAGATTAATTGCTTTGATATTCTGCATGAAGGATTCGTTGGTAACGTTCCATCCTAATGATAATGCAGGATAAGTATGCCATTTGTTGCCTGGAGCGAGTCTGGAGGATCCGTCAGCACGAAGTGTTGCTGTCAGCATATACTTGTTATCGAAAGTATACATTATTCTTCCCATTGTTGAAAGGAGACCTGTCTTCCAATAAACCTGGTCTTCAGGTCTTACTGTAATATCAGCCTGTGGTGACTGCCCAAGGTTATAATACTGAAAAAAGTCAGCTGGGACGTTCTTTGCACTCATGTATGAGCTTGTATACTTATTCTCTTCTGCAGAATATAATGCTACGGCATTGATCTTATGTTTGCCGAATGTGCGGTCATAAGTTAATAGGTTTTCCAATACCCAGTGATAAGTCTGATTGTTACCTTTTCCCGCAGCTGACGGTCCAAGAGGGTTTGTATTAAAGACTCCTACACCGGTGTAATTTCCACTGTTTGAAGTACGGAAATCCAAACCAACATTTAACCTGTATTTCAATCCTTTAACTGGAAGGCTGGCCTCTCCGTAAAGGTTGTTATAGGATGCAAAAGATTTGGTTTCATCAATATATTTGTCTCCAAGGCCCTCTAAGCTTCTTCTGGTATAAATCCATGTCTGATCGATTCCGCCTGCGGTACTCATTACTCTCTTCGGGCTTCCGTCCGTATTGTAAGGATCGGCGATGGGAGAATATCCCAGAACGGCTCCCGGATTCACCCCGTTTCCTTCTGATACAGAATAGTTTGTATTGGTTGTAAAACCGAATTTAAAGATAGAACCCACCTTCTGGTCAATGGCCATTCGAAGGGCAAATCTTTCATAACTTTGAATAGGGATCAATGCATTTTGCTTGAAATATGACAGGCCAACATTATAATTTCCTCCTTCTGTTCCGCCTGAAACCCCGATATCGTGACTGGTCATCATCGCCGGTTTATAGTACAGGCTTTGCCAGTCTGTATTGACATTGCTGTTTTCATCAGCCCCGTTAGAATACAAAGGTGTTGTATTTCCTGCAGGAATCGCGTAAGCACGTAACTGCGCAAACTTAGGACCATCCATCATAGGATATTTTGAAAACAAGGTCTGGACTCCTGTAAATGTGTTGTAGGTGAATTTGGGTTTCTGGCCTTTTGCTCCTCTGTTTGTAGTAACGAGAATAACACCGTTTGCTCCTCTGGATCCGTAGATCGCTGTAGCAGAGGCGTCTTTCAGGATATCAATACTTTTGATATCACTTGAACTTATATCTCCCAGTGATCCCACAAAAGGAATACCATCCAATACAATCAACGGGTTATTATCCCCCGTCAGAGATCTTGTTCCCCTGATACGGATCTGCATGGTGGCACCCGGTTTTGTGGAGGTCTGTGAAATATCAACACCTGCCGTTCTTCCCTGTAGTGACTGGGTAATATTGGCAGAGGGCACTTCACGCAGAGCATCTCCTTTTACAGTGGCTACAGAACCTGTTACAGCTTCTTTTCTCTGGGTCCCATATCCTATCACAACAACTTCATCTATTTTATTTTCTTTAGCTACTGTATCTTTTTTAACCTGTGAATATGCTATGCCGGAAGGCAATAAAGTCATTGCAAAAAATAATGCCGCTCTATTGCTTTTATTGAAATAAAATCGGTTCATAATTATTATTTTAATATTAGTTGTTGAATAAAAGGCTATTTAATAATTATAATGAATAAAAATCCTTAGTGTTTACAAGCCTCTTATTTTTTTATTATATATACATATTCACGATAGCTTCAAACAATTCCTGTTTTCCGCTCTTTGGCTGTGGTTCGCCGATTTCGTGAGCTATTCTCTGAAGATCTTCCAGTGTAAGTGTCCCCTCCTCGAATGCTTTTCCGTTTCCGTTATCAAAAGAAGCATAGCGGTTTGTTCTCAGTTTTTTATAATCCGAATTTTCAAGAATGTCTGCCGCTGCAAGAAGACCTTTGGCAAAAACATCCATTCCCGAAATGTGGGAAATGAATAAATCTTCAGCATCAATGGAATTCCTTCTGATTTTAGCATCAAAGTTTACTCCTCCGGCTCCCAAACCTCCAGACGGAAGCAGTACAAGCCATGCCTGAACCATGTCATAATAATCAATCGGGAACTGATCTGTATCCCAGCCGTTCTGATAATCTCCCCTGTTGGCATCAATACTTCCTAAAAGCCCTGCATCTACAGCAACCTGAAGCTCATGCTCGAATGTATGACCTGCCAGTGTAGCATGGTTAACTTCGATATTCAGCTTGAAATCTTTGTCTAATCCGTAATGTCTCAGGAATCCGATTACTGTTTCGGAATCATAATCATACTGATGCTTGGTAGGCTCCATCGGTTTTGGCTCAATCAGGAAAGTTCCTTTAAAGCCCTGCTGACGGGCATAATCTCTTGACATAGAAAGGAAACGGGCCAGGTGGTCTTTTTCACGTTTCATATCGGTGTTTAAAAGGCTCATATATCCTTCTCTTCCGCCCCAGAAAACGTAATTCTCACCACCAAGTGCTATGGTTGCATCTATTGAATTTTTCACCTGGGTTCCTGCACAGGCCACAACGTCAAAATTCGGGTTGGTAGAGGCTCCGTTCATGTATCTTTCATGCGTGAAAACATTGGCTGTTCCCCATAAAAGCTTAATTCCTGTTTCCTGCTGCTTTTGTTTTGCATATTCCACAACAGTCTGCATATTCTTCTCGTATTCCTTCCAGTTATTGGCCGGATCTACCAGATCAATATCGTGGAAACAGTAATAATTGAAGCCCATTTTAGACATGAATTCAAATCCTGCATCCATCTTATGCATTGCTCTGGTTACAGCATCATTTCCGATATCCCACGGATGGTGGATTGTAGGTCCTCCGAACGGATCACTTCCGTTTGCACACAGGGTGTGCCACCATGCCATCGCAAATCTGGTCCAGTCTTTCATAGGTTTTCCCATTACGATCTTTTCAGCATCATAATATCGAAATGCCAACGGGTTCTTGCTTTCCTTCCCCTCAAACTTAATTTTTTCAATACCCGTAAAAAACTCTTTTGTACCTGTTAAAGTGTTCATATTTATTTGATTATTTTTAATTTGTTTTTAAATTTTTGCGTAGAGATTCCCTTCTCACTGATTCTTAAAAGTCAGTAAGAGGATGAAAATACTGTTGTAATCGTCTAGATTATTTCGTTAAGATGATGTTTCCATCTGGCATAGGCTTCTAAATATTGTTCTTGTTTTTCGTGTTCAGGCTCTATCACCGCTATTTTTTCAAGTGAAGAAAATGCTTCTCCGGAATCTGAATAAAATCCTATTCCCATTCCTGCAGCTCTTGCTGCTCCTACCGCTCCATCGGTATCATAAAGTTCAATAACTGCATTGCTGACACTGGAGAGCGACTGGCGAAAAATTGAACTTAAAAACATGTTGGCATTTCCTGCACGGATCACCTGGATATCCATTCCGATATTTCTCATGATATCCATTCCGTATTCATAAGAGAATACAATACCTTCCTGCGCCGCACGCAGAATATCTCCCTTAGCATGTATGTTGAAATTAATTCCGTGAATCGAACAGCTTGTATCTTTGTTTTCCAACACCCTTTCAGCTCCGTTTCCAAAAGGAATAATACTTAATCCTTTTGCACCAATAGGTGAAAGTGAAGCCATATCATTCATGTCACCATAAGAAGAAAGTGAGGTTGCGAAATTATGCTTTAACCAGGAATTTAAAATGCCGGTTCCGTTGATACACAGTAAAACTCCCAGTCTGATCTGTTCCGGTGTATAATTGACATGGGCAAATGTATTTACTCTTGATAACTTATCATATTCCAGCTGGTCCAAAACTCCATATACCACTCCCGAAGTTCCTGCTGTAGAGGCAATTTCTCCCGGATTAAAAACATTCAGGGAAAGAGCATTGTTGGGCTGGTCTCCTGCCCTGTATGAAATAGGTGTACCTTCTTTTAAGCCTAATTCCTCCGCTGCTGGCCTGGAAACGGTTGCCTGGATTCCAAACGTCGGGACAATTTCAGGAAAAAAGCTTTTCGGGATCTCATAGTAGTTTATAATATCTTCCGAAATACAGTTGTTTTTAAAATCCCAGAATATTCCTTCTGATAATCCCTCAATTGTCATTCCTATTTGTCCCGAAAGTCTCATTGCAATATAGTCTCCCGGAAGCATTATTTTATCTATCTTTTCAAAAATTTCAGGTTCGTTTTCTTTTACCCAGGCAAGTTTTGATACCGTAAAATTTCCTGGTGAGTTTAAAAGATGTGAAAGGCATTTTTCTTCTCCTATTGTTTTGAACGCTTTTTCCCCATAAGGCACAGCACGGCTGTCACACCAGATAATTGACGGTCTTAAAAGGTTCTGGTCCTTATCTACCAGAATCAGACCATGCATCTGCCAGGTAATTCCAATACCTTTAATATCTTCAGCATGTACTCCGGATTCATGCATAACAGCTTCATGTGCCAATTTCAGATTGGTCCACCAGTCAACCGGGTTTTGCTCTGCCCATCCCGGATTTATAGCAGTGATTTTCATCTCTTTTTTGGGAGAAAATTCAGAAGCAATCACTTTTCCGCTGGACGCCTCAACGAGACACACTTTCACAGAAGAACTGCCAATGTCATAGCCTAGTAAGTACATAATTTTTTAAAAGGGTTATTTTATAAGTTTTGTATTGTTTTTCTTGTAAATCTTAGCATCAAACCTGTAGTATCTTGCTGCGCGGTGTGATACATCTTTTTGAATTTCGTCCAAAGGAACAATATAGGGGAATGAAGATATTTTTTTATGAAAATTCTTAATATCAATATTTTTTTCATTTAAGGCACTGTAGAGCTGATAAAGCTGTCTTATGGTAAATCTTTTAGGCAGCAGCTCAAAAATAATGGAAAAATCAGATTCAATCCATTTTCTGATCTCCATCAAAGATTCATCGATAATTTTATTATGATCAAAAGGCAATGCCGGAACCTCACCGATAGGATACCAGTCTACAGTATCATATTTTGTACTGTTGATCTTATGGTCTATTTTACAAAGAGAAAGATAGGCCACTGTAATGATCCTGTCTATATGATGTTTGTATTCCTGATCCATCCATTTGATATCATGTGCATTGCTTGCTCTCATAGGATCAGCAAAGCATTTGAACTGTTTGAGAACCATTTTTTTAATCCCTGTAAGTTCATGAAGTACCCTTTGTGCAGCATCATCTACATCTTCATCACTGAAAATCAAGCTTCCTGGAAGTTTGATCTGTTTTTCCAGTGGTACATCATCAATATGGCGTTGTACTAATAATATGTTCAACCGATTTTCGTGGTCAAATCCAAAGACAACACAATCTACAGAGACATAGGTATGAATAAAGTTCTGATTCATTAGTTCGTTAACATTTTGGTAACATTACAAATATAAAAATTCATCTGAATAAAAAAAATAAATCTATCATTATCTATTGCTTATCAATACGTTACATATCGAATTTTTATGATATGAATTGAATAAAAATTATGATAAGGTTATCATTAATTTTACACTTTCTTATTTCATAAGGCATATATTCACAATTAGTTGCAATACCAGAATACCAGAAAACTGATCATTTTTTTTGAATAAATTTTATGATAAGAAGAATCGTAATTTTTTCGTTTTATCTGCAAAAAAAAATGTAAAAAACACACTTTTCATTATTAAATAGCTACTAAAACCACCCTTTTCTTTACCAATTTTCGTGGTCTATCAGAAAAAGTTTTATAAAACAATGAATTTGCAGTCAAGATTATCGTTGGTGAAGGAACGGTAAAAGTTGCTGAAAAGAAAAAGCAATTACAGAAAAATAAGGAAAACTATATTCAATTGAAGAGAAATGGATAAAGAATGAATTGACAAGGATACCTATGGCTGCTGTTATTCTATCTGCAGTGCAGAGATTATAACCCTGAAAGCAAATACTGAAAAATTGAGTGCCGATAGAAATCTTGCATTTGAAATACCGGAAAATAAATTGGATCTACAGACAGACCTATATGATTTATCAGAAACAATTTAAAAAAGGGAATTTGCTTAAAAATAAAGGAAAAGGATTGTACAAAAAAAGAGGGTCTTTTAATAAAAGACCCTCTTAGCGGAGAGAGAGGGATTCGAACCCCCGGACCTGTTACAGTCAATAGTTTTCAAGACTATCGCAATCGACCACTCTGCCATCTCTCCTGAATAACGGCTATACCGTTGTTTTCAGTGGTGCAAATATAAAACGATTTTACAGTTCTGCAAAACTTTTCCGGGAGAAATTTTAACGAAGCTTAATAATAGACTTAAAATCAGGCGAATTATTTTTAGAGCGCTTTGACTTCTTCTCTGTCTACTATGGCAATGAAACTGTTTTTTATAAGATCCGATGGATACACAAACTGATCTCCATTTTCTCCCTTTACAACAATGGCTGCCTGTTCATCGTTCAGGCATTTGTCCAGCTGGCTTTGCATTTCATTCAATCTTCCATCCGGAATTTCAATGATATAGGTTCCTGTGACGTGTTTTATTTTTATGATTTTACTGTGCATATTAATTTTTTGATTGGGATTTAAATTTAAGTATTTTCTCTGAAAATATAAAGGATTGAATTTTCAATCATAGAAAGATTTGCATTTTGCAAATTTTGATAATTGGGACATTCCCTCTCCTTCAATTTTTCCTTTTCGTTTCCCCATAATGGTATTAATTTAAAAATTTAATCAAAAATAATTACTCATTCTTCTAGTGATGGCGACTATAAATCTATTTTTAGAAAAATATTATTCAGTCTACTTTTAAATACTTAATACAAACTTAAATTAGTTAATGCTGTCTCGTTCTATTATTTAAACACAAAAGGCACAAAGCTTTTAAATTATTTAAACACTTTAGAGTACTTTAGTTTTAAAAAGTTTTACTAGTCTGAACATAAGAAGAGCACAAAAGCAGAAAATCAAAGATTTTCATAAAACTTAAGTGTACTTCCTGTACGCAATACATTCAACTTAAAATAACTAAAGTGTTTAAGAAAGCTTTTGTAACTTTTGTGGTCGATATATATCTTTTTAAACCACCCCGTCAAAAATTCTTTGAATTTTCGCCACTCCTCCAGAGGAGGGAATGTGATCCCACCAATTAAAATTTTTGTGGTAAGAATGGATAGAGTGAAATAAAAAAAGCGCACCCACCGGGTACGCTCTGTATTGTAAAAAACTGAATATTAATGTAATTCAGCCAGGTATTTCTCTGCATCCATCGCAGCCATACATCCGCTTCCTGCAGCGGTAATCGCTTGTCTGTAAATATGATCCTGAACATCTCCTGCAGCAAAAACTCCCGGAAGATTCGTTCTTGTAGATCCTTTTTCAGTAAGGATATATCCGTTTTCGTCAAGGTCAATCTGTCCTGCGAAAATATCTGTATTCGGTTTGTGTCCGATGGCGATGAAAATACCTTCTACATCAACGGTAGAGGTTTCCTGCGTTTGGTTGTTGATGATCCTTGCTCTTTCTACAAGGCTGTTTTCACCTTCAATACCAATCAGCTCATGATTGAATTTCACTTCAATATTCGGAGTGTTTTCCACTCTGTGGATCATTGCTTTAGAAGCTCTGAAAACGTCTTTTCTTACCAGCATGGTAACCTTTCTGGTAAGCTTTGCAAGATAAGTCGCTTCTTCAGCTGCTGTATCTCCTGCTCCTACTACTACCACGTCTTTTCCTCTGTAAAAGAATCCGTCGCACGTAGCACATGCCGAAACACCGCCTCCTGCATATTTCTTCTCATCGTCAAGGCCAAGATATTTTGCCGTAGCTCCTGTAGAGATAATCACTGTTTTTGCCAGAATTTCCTTGTTTCCGGCATATAATTTGTGAACACCGCCGTTTTCCTTAGAGAATTCAGCTTTGGTGATCATTTCATAATGAACTTTAGTGTCGAATCTTTCCGCCTGTTTCTGAAGGTCCATCATCATTTCAGGTCCTGTAATCCCTGCCGGATACCCTGGAAAGTTATCAACTTCCGTAGTTGTTGTTAATTGTCCGCCCGGCTCCAAACCTGTATACAGTTCAGGTTTTAAGTCTGCTCTTGCTGCATATATTGCCGCTGTGAAACCAGAAGGTCCAGATCCAACGATCACACAATCTAAAATATTTTGCTCCATAAATTTACTTTGTTCAAAAAGATTTTAATTCAGTCCGCTAATTTCGTAATTTTTAATGTTTTATTAAAGTATTTTTAATGATACTTGTCAATATCAAATATGTGAACTGTCGATAAATTGTTTGTGTTTCGGAATGCAGGTTATAATGTGCGGTTACAGATTATTTTCATTTTCTCAGTCCTAAAAACTCTTATACTCTCCCACTTTCAAACCCATCAACTCCTTACACCTTCATCTTAATTTTATCCACGTTGATAATCTTATACACCAGTTCCTTAATCAGTTCAGCTTCTCCCATATTAACGGCACCAAGTCCCTTTCCTTTCATATCAAACTCTCTTAATATGGAAATCACTCTTGTCGCATGTTTTAGAGGATACAGTCTTGCACTTTCTGCATAATCTTTAATAAAATAAGGATTAACGCCCATCTGCGAAGCAATAACCTGTGGCGGCTGCCCGGCCATTGTCTGGTAAATAATCACATTGGAAAAGTAGCTGTAAAGGCTTGCCAGCATCATAACAAAAGGATTGTTCTTTGGATTTTTACCCATAAAATGAGCAATCTTAAAGGCTGCATCAGCATTTTTGGTCCCTAAAGCCTTCTGAAGTTCAAAAACATTATATTCCTTGCTGATCCCGATATGGTTTTCCACGATTGTCCCATCCAGTATTTCACCTTCTTTAAGAATGATCTTCAACTTATTCAGTTCGTTGGCAATTCTTGAAAGATCATTTCCCAGGTATTCTGCAAGCAAATGAGAAATATTGGGAGCTGTTTTAATTTTAAGTCGTGTACATTCATCAGCAATCCATTTCGGAAGATTGGTATCTCTCACAGATTCGCTTAGGAAAAGAACCTTTGCTTTGTCCAAAGCTTTTGTGGCTTTTTTTCTGCTATCCAGTTTCTTATGCTTATGGGCAAAAACCAGCACGGTGGATGGTACAGGATTTTCAACATAGGCTTCCAGAACTCTGTTTTCCTCTTCATTAAATTTCAGATCCTGAGCTTCTTTTACAATGATCACCTGCTTGTCCCCCATCATCGGGAACTGTCTTGCCAGGGAAAGAATTTCCTGATAGGAAGTATCTTTTCCGTATACAACGGTCTGGTTAAAAGCTTTTTCATCTTCCTCCAGAAAGTCATGTTCTAACACTTTTACAACAGCATCAATAAAGTAAGGTTCTTCTCCGTGGAAAAAATAAATAGGTAAAACTTCTTTATTTTTAATATTTTTGAGGATTAAATCTAATTCTTTCATCTTATTAATGGAACTTCCAAAACTGAATTTTCAGGAAACTTTTGATTTTAAATTCAAGAAAGACAAAGATAAGTTTTTTATTTATGACTTGATCCGCAAAACTTATCTTCTCCTTACCCCTGAGGAATGGGTAAGGCAGCACTGGGTACACTATTATCTTACCGTAAAAGCCTATTCCCGGTCGGCAATTATAACCGAAAAAAAGATCCTGCTGAACGGTCTTACCAAAAGAATAGACCTGCTTGTTACCGAAAAAACAGAACCCATTATCCTGATTGAATGCAAGGCGCCACAAATTAAGCTCACAGAAAAAACATTTGAACAGACCGCGCGGTACAATTCCATTATCGGAGCGAAAGAAATTATCCTGACGAATGGGCTCCAGCATATCAATGCGTACTATGAAAACGGGCAGTATCAATTCTATAAACCGGAGTAAACTTTCTCACCACAAATTTTTAATTGCCGGGATCACATTCCCATCCTCCGGAGGGGTGGCGAAAATTCAAAGAATTTTTGACGGGATGGTTTAAAAAGATATATATTGACCACAAAAGTCACAAAAGCTTTTTTAAACACTTTAGTTATTTTAAGCTAAATGTATTGCGTACAAGAAGTACACTTAAGTTTTTATGAAAACCTCTGATTTCCCACTTTGCGCTCTTAGCACTTTCAGAATGATAAACTTTTGAAACTAAAGTGATCTAAAATGTTTATTAGTAAAAACTTTTGCGACTTTTGTGGTTAAATAAAATTTAAAAAATTTAAAAATATATATGGAAATTAAAAATATCATATTCGATTTTGGCGGCGTACTCATGGATTGGAACCCCAGGTATTTTTTTAAAGACTATTTCAATGACGATGAGAAAATGGAATACTTTCTTGAAAATATTGCCCAGTCGGAATGGAATGAAGAACAGGACCGAGGAAGAAGCCTGGCAGAAGGCACCGATATTCAGGTGAAAAGATTCCCTGAATGGGAAAAGGAGCTCAGAGCTTATTATGACAACTGGCCTGTAATGCTTAAAAGTGATATTCCACAGAACGTAGAGATTTTAAGACGCTTAGGAAATACAGATTATCAATTGTTCGGGCTTACCAACTGGTCTGAAGAAACTTTTCCTTATGCTTTGGAAAATTACGATTTCTTCAGGCTTTTTGATGGAAAGATCGTGGTTTCTGGAACAGAAAAACTGATTAAGCCGGATCCGAAAATCTGGCATGTTCTGCTGGAAAGATATGATCTTAAGGCCAATGAGTCTGTTTTCATCGATGATAATCCTAAAAATATCGAAATGGCCGATTCACTGGGGTTTATTACCATTAAAATCGATCCGGATACTGATCTGGCAAAAGAACTGGCAGATCTGGGAATTCAAGTCTGATAAGCATTTGGTTTATAATAACCTTCATCCTCAATATAAGTTATTTTCTGTAATTTAGTTGAGGATTTTTTATTCATTCTTAGTCAAAACTATTTAACATCTACTAAATTACAGAATATGATACGCAACCTATTATTAACAGCATGCATGATGAGTGCAGGGATTGTTTTTAGTCAAAAATTAAAATCCGTTTCCTATCAGGACGGTTCTCAGAAACTCAACGGCCTGGTTACTTCGAACGCCGGCAAAAAACTTCCGGGTGTGCTGATTCTTCCGGCCTGGAAAGGTATAGACGATGAAGCCAAAACCGCTGCCGCTGAGCTTGAAAAGCAGGGTTATATTGCCTTTATTGCCGATATTTACGGTGAGGGAAATATCCCGGCTGACAATGCTTCTGCCGGCAAAACGTCCGGATATTACAAACAGAATTATGACGCTTACCAGAAACGGATTTCCCTGGCTTTAGAACAATTGAAGAAAAATGGGGCAATTGCTGATAAAATTGCCGTGATCGGATACTGTTTCGGCGGAACTGGAGCTTTAGAATCTGCGAGAGGAAGTCTTCCGGTTGTGGGAGCTGTTTCTATCCACGGAAGTATCGGAAAGGATCAAACCAGAAAAAACGGACCTATTTCTACAAAGATTTTAGTGGAAAATCCGGCTGATGATAAGGGAGTAACGCCGGAAGACTATAACAACTTAATCAAAGAAATGAACGAGGGCAATGCAGATTGGCAGATCATTACTTATGCCCATTCAAAACATACGTTTACCGATCCGAAATCACCGGATTACAATGAGGTAATGGCCAAAAGAGCGTGGAACCATACGCTACTATTCCTGAAAGAGATATTGAAATAAATTCTTTTATTTCAGTGTAACAAGGTAGCAATTTAACAGTACAGCAATACTTACCAACGAATCGGATTGGTATATTGTTACACTGGCACATTGGTTGATTTGCAAATATTTTATCTTATTTAAAAAGATGCTTCGACTCCGCTCAGCATGACAACGCTAATATTAACTGTATTTTTTTTACTGTCATGCTGAGCAGAGTTAAAGCATTATATTACGTAATGTGGTGACAACAAATAAGCAAAATCCGGTAAGCATTTACTCTAGAACCCTCAAACCCTCCGACTCTCAAACTCTTTATTCTTCCCTGTTTACCAGATCCATAGAAAACGCCGGAAGGCAGATGGCAATATATTCGCAGGGTTCTGAGAAAGGGTTGCTGTAACGCACTCTTGCTCCTTTTTCTATTAAAATACTCTGTCCTTTTTCAAGAATAATGATTTCCCCATCTATCTCAAACTGTTTTTTTCCTGAGATAATAAGGGTAAACTCATCGAAATCCGGAGTCTGATGCGGCTCACTCCAGTCCGGTGGTGCTACCATGTGGGCAATGGAAACATTTGAATTTCCTGTAGAATTTCCCCAATGCTCCTCAATCAGTTTTCCGTCTGTGGTAGGAACTACAAATGGTGATTTTTGGATCTTATATTTTTTCATGAATGGTTTTCTTTTTCGATTTCATATACAAAATTAGTTCGTGTAGGCTCTGCATAATAGGCCACTTCCTCTTCTGCGATCTTTTTGCCACCAATTCTTTCCAAAGCAGTCTGGGAACGGAAATTTTCTTTCCCGATATGGAAATGTACTTTGTCTACATACTGGAAGATATAATCAAGCATCATTTTTTTTACTTGGGGATTGATTCCTTTCCCCCATGATTTTGTCCCATAGAAAGTATAGCCTATGAAAATACGGTTTTCGTTTTCATCAAAATTGTAAAAACGTGTACTTCCCAAGACATCACCGGATGATTTTTCAATAATCTTAAAAGCTCCTTCGCTTTCCATCGCTCCTTTAAAAAAGGATTCAAAAACTTCTCTTTTATAGCGGTCCGGATTCGGGTGCTGCTCCCAAACTCTGGGATCGGAGGCTACTTCGTATAAAGACTCAAAATCCCCTTGCTGTAAGGGGATTAGCTTATATTCCTGGTTTTCTAAAACAGGCTGAATTGAAAATTTCATTGTTTAGCTTTTGGTTTTTGCTGCTTCAGCTTCTATTTTCTTAATTTCTTTCAGCTTATCTGCGATCTTAATGACAGCATCTGGTTTTGCCGGTTTCAAAGCAACTTCTGCCTGAGCCATATCCCATTTAATAACAAGGTTACCCGAGTTTTCATCAGTTGGATTCAGGGTGATTTCAAACCACTCCTGCTTGTCAGCCAGTTTGTTCACCGGTACGGTTACATCTACCACATCCTGTTTCGGATCATAGGTATAAGCACCCCATTGCTGGAAATCTTTATTTAATATCACTTTCCATTCTTTTTCTGTGGGAACAATAAAAAGCCCGTACGTTCCTGCCGGAACCATTTTTCCACCAAAATTAACAGACTGTCCGAATGTGATTTTTGTAGATGAGTTCGCGCCTGCCCGCCAAACCTGTCCGTAAGGAACCAGCTCTCCGAAGATCTTACGCCCTTTCACTCCCGGTCTTCCGTAATCAATGCTGATTTTAGACATAGAAAACTGCTGTTCTACCCTCTGACGCGGACTTGCTGCCGGTACTGAGTAATCCTGAGCAAAGCTTAAAGCCGAAGCTGATAGGCAAAGTGCAAATAGTAACTTTTTCACGTGTAAATTTTTGCCTAAATTTACAAAAATCAAAATAAAATAGCCTTCTCTAATTCCAATAATTTTTGCTTTCTCCAGATTCCTCCTGCATAACCTACCAGATCTCCATTTGAACCTATTACACGATGGCAGGGTATCAGAATAGCAATTTTATTGATGCCGTTTGCTGTTCCCACTGCACGTATGGCCTTAGGATTTCCCAAAAACTCTGACTGCTGTTTATAGGTTCTGGTCTCCCCCATCGGAATTTCACGCAGAAGCTGCCAGACCTTTTCCTGAAAAGCGGTTCCGGTAATGTAAAGGGGAACATCAAAAGTTTGTCTTTTCCCTTCAAAATACTCTTCTAATTCATTTTCAAGATGTATAAAATGTTTGTGATCTCCTTGTTCAATATCAGCTTTTAATGCTTTTGATAAGAAGGTAAACTGTTTTTCAAAATTCTTCCGGTCGGTAAACTCAAGAAGGCAGATTCCTTCTTCAACGGCACAGGCCGCCATTTCTCCCAGCGGAGTCTGTATTGTTTTACGGTAAATGATTTCCATAGACCTAAAATTAATAAATATTTGGAATCTTTACTCAAAAACCTCAGCTCACTGAAAGGATTTTTTCTGCCTGACGAATATGTCTTACGTTATGATAAATCACAAAACGAAAAGTATCTCCAAGCTTCAGCCTGATGAGCTTTGAAATACTGATGCCGGTCTTAACGGTATTAAGATCAGTCTCTTTTGCTTTTTCCAGCAGTTCTATTAATTGACATTGCTGCTTTATAAACTCTTTTATGACTTCCTTATCCAGCTGGCTGTGTACCGGATTCATATTTTTGAAGGTTTTCATTTTGTTAAGCTTTTCCTTGGGAAGCATGCTTTCTGCAAAATAATTCCCCAGTATTCCCGCCTTAAAAACAGGTGCGGGAGAAGTTCTTGAAGAAGAAATTCTGTGGCTGATTTCCGGAATATAGAAATTCCCGTAACGGTTAAGATGCTCGAGGCATTCCAATACACTCCAGCTTTCATTTGAAATTCTTGAATTGAGCTTATCATCGGGTTGCCGAAGGAGATCCTCTGTGTATTGTATATGTTTCTTAGTGAGTGTTTTCAGTTCATCCAGTAGTTGTGAGGCGGAAATTTTCATTGATGATTTTTAAGCAAATTTCGGGATCATTTTTTTCTTAAATCTTGACTGAACTCAAGATTTTTTGAGCCTGGACAAAGTTTCCGGAGACATCCTGAGATAGTTGGCAATGTATTTATTGGGGACTTCCTGAAACAGCTTCGGGCTTCTTTTCAATACTCTTTCAAAACGTTCCTTTGGCGAATGGGTCAGCAGGTCTTTTTCTCTTTCGATCTGCTGCAGGACGAGATCTTCCAAAACACCGGCCCAAAATTTTAAATTCTCTTCACCGGACTGAATGAAGCTGTAGAAATCCTTTTTTGCAGCTATTTTTACAGTTGATTTTTTTATCGCCTGAATATAAAAATCTGATGGCTTTCCTGAAAGGAAGGAATCCAGCGAAACAATAATATTCCCGGTATATCCGAAACGGATGATTCTTTCCTCATTTTCGTCCATCATAAAGATCCTGACGCTTCCGTTTTCTATAAAATAAATATCGGTATCTGTACTTCCTGAAATCTTCAGAAATTCATTCCGTTTGAATTCTTTTTTCTCCCAGTGAAGACCACTGTTAAGCAGCTTTTGAATCATCTGATTTTAGTTTTTGCTGTTCCAAAGATAATGGGTAATTTTAAAATTCCGGAATTTAACCCATAATCACATCAGAATGTTCAGAAAACTAAGCATTATATTACTGCTTTCCGCAGGTCTTTTCAGCATCAATGCACAGCAGACGATCCCGTTCAGAATAACAAAACACAATAATATCATCATCAAAACCCTGGTGAATAAAAAGGACTCTCTGGATCTGATGTTCCAGATCGCTATGGAAGATGCGTCGATCTCTCCGGAAAGACACCACAAAGCAGATCATATTATTTTTGATAAGGATGATGTAAGTAATAATAACACGGTACAGATCGGGAAGATGAATTTAAATAATGTCCGTTTTTTCAATAATGAGCTGACGGGCCATGAAGCAGATGGAAAGATCGGAACAGGAATGTTCTCTGGAAAATCATTTAAAATAGATTATGACAACAGCAGGTTTGAAATTTATGATAAAAAACCGGATTTAAAAGGTTACCAAAGCATTATGCTGTTCAATGAGAATGGACAGTTTTTTATTAATGCAGATAATGTCATTGATGGCAAGCAACAGCAGGAAGCCTATTTTCTGCTGCAGTCCGGATATTCCGGGGCTATTCTTTACAGCAACGCTTTTGCAGAAGAAAAAGAGCTGGATAAGCTTTTAAAGATAACTTCGGAAAAAACCATGAAGAACTCTGCCGGAGAAAGTATTGTAACAAAACAGGGAATTCTCCCGTTCTTCAAGCTGAATAACTCTGTTCTGAGGGATGTACCTGCGGGCTTTTTTGCGGGAAAACGTAAAACGCAGGCGGTCAGTTATCTGGGGGCAGATATGCTTAAAAGATTCAACTGGATCTTCGATGCTGACAGAAAAAAAGTGTACATTAAGCCGAGCAAGTATTTTTCTGAGCCTTATTATAAAATGAATTAACGGAGTTATTTAAAATAAGATAGCTCCTTCCAGCTCCAGGAGCTTTTGCTTTCTCCAGATTCCTCCGGCATATCCCACCAGTTCGCCATTTGAGCCTATTACCCGGTGACAGGGAATAATGATCGCAATTTTATTAATTCCATTTGCCGTTCCTACAGCGCGCACGGCTTTAGGATTGCCCAAAAATTCGGATTGCTGTTTGTACGTCCGGGTTTCTCCTATGGGTATTTCAGTCAAAAGCTGCCAGACTCTTTTCTGAAAATCTGTTCCGGTGGTAAAAAGCGGCACATTAAATTTCGTTCTTTTTCCCTCAAAATATTCATTGAGCTCATCTTCCAGCTGTTTAAAGTGCTTATTCTCGCCCTGAACAATTTCTGCATTCATCGCTTTGGACAGCCGGCTGAGTTGACGGTCTATATTTTTTCGGTCTGTAAATTCGAGCAGGCATATTCCTTCTTCGGATGAACAGGCGAACATAGGACCTAATGGGGTCTCCAGCCTTTTCATATCTATAATTTTCCGGCGAACTGTATGTTTAGGTGTCGTGCCAATCACATCTTTAAAGCGTTCATTAAAGCCGCTTAAACTTTCGTAACCTGATTCCAGCGCTGCTTCCATAATGCTTCCGCCATTTTTTATTTTCTTAAATGCTTTATTCATTCTGAATTCTCTCTGAAAAGCCTGAAAAGTCATTCCATGGTTTTTCAGGAACCAGCGCCTGATGGTTACCGGCTCAATATTTCTTTTGAGAAGGTCTGCATCTTTGATTTTTAATGATTCGTTCTGCTGAAGTTCATCCAATAAATCCTGAATATACCTGGGTGTTTCATTCAGTTTTTCAAGCGGTCTGCAAATTTTGCACGGTCTGTAGCCGTTTTCTATCGCTTTTTCTGTATTGATGAAGAATTCTACATTTTCTCTTTTGGGCTTTCTGGCTGTACAGGTTGGACGGCAGAATATACCCGTAGTTTTTACAGCCATCCAGTAAATGCCTTCAAATGAGGAATCTTTTTCTAAAGATGCCTGATACATTCTTTCTTCTGTAAGCTTTATCATATCTAAAAAATTGGGGAAAAGCTCCCGGTCTCACCGATGTTTTTTAGTGCCGTTTCCAATTGTCCATAAATATAACCATTTAAGAAATTTCCGGATGAAATTCTTTTAACACCCAGCCTTTTCAGGGTATTAAAATCCGGAAGTTCAGGCATGGCCATAACACTGAACGGAAGTTTTGCGGCATCGGTAAGGCGTTGAATATCCTGTGTTTCAGTAATACAGGGAACAAAAATCCCGTCTGCTCCTGCTTGTTCTATGATTTTCATCCGCTGCAAAGCTTCTTCTGCTGCATTGTCTACACCGAGCAGAAACGGATCTATTCTGACGTTGACGAAAATCTCAGTGTTCTGTTCTTTTAGTTTTTGAATAACTGCATTTAATTTATTAAAAAAATCGTCTGCACTTAATAATTTTCTGCTACCATCAACAATAACACTATCCTCTATATTGATCCCGACAATGCCAGCCTTAGCCAGTCTGGAGATGTTTGCTGCAATCTCGTCCGTGGTTTTTCCATAACCGCCTTCCAGATCTACGGATAAAGGAATTGATATGGATTTTACAATTCTTCCAATGATATAAAAATATTCATCAAAGCTTATATTTTCACCGTCTTCGTATCCGAGGCTAAATGCTACAGCTGAACTTGAAGTTGCTACTGCCTGGTAGCCCAATTTCTCATAAACCTTAGCACTCTGAACATTCCAAACGTTTCCTATCAATAATGGCTCATTCTGCTGATGCAGTTCTCTGAATTTCTGTATTGCTGTCATTTTATTTTTTTATCAAAAGTAATATGGATGCTGCTTTTATGCAACCGAAAAACGGACAAGTATTTTTAATAAAAAACCCCGCAAGAAAACTCACGGGGTTTGAATATATTCTTTGGTTCCGAAATTACATCGTCTCCATTTTGAAACTCATGCTTTCAATGACTTTCAGGATGGCTTCTACTGTGTCCATTGAGGTTAAACAAGGAACTCCGTTTTCCACACTCATTCTTCTGATCTGGAATCCGTCTCTTTCTACCTGTTTTCCTTTGGTCATGGTATTCACTACATACTGCACTTTTCCTTTCTGGATCAGGTCGATAAGGTTCACATCGTCTTCTCCTATTTTGTATCCGATCTTGCAAGGAATCCCTTTTTCTTCAAAGAATTTAGCCGTTCCTTCCGTGGCCCAGATTCTGAAGCCAACTTCATGGAATCTTGCCGCCAGATCTGCAGCTTCCTGCTTGTGCTTATCTGCTACTGTGAACAAAATAGAGCCGTGAATCGGAACTTTTCTTCCTGCTGCGATCAGTCCTTTGTAAAGAGCTTTCTCCAATGTTGTATCTTTCCCCATTACTTCTCCTGTAGACTTCATTTCAGGTCCCAAAGAGATATCAACCTTCGTCAGCTTTGAGAAAGAGAATACCGGAACTTTTACAAAGACTCCTTCTTTATTCGGAACTAATCCGTTTTTGTACCCTAAATCTTTCAATTTCTGACCTAAAATTGCTTTCGTTGCCAGGTTAGCCATCGGTACTTCAGTGATTTTAGATAAGAAAGGAACTGTTCTTGATGAACGCGGGTTCACTTCAATCACATATACATTTCCTTCGAAAAGAACGTACTGGATGTTCATTAAACCAATCACATTCAATCCTTTGGCCAGTCTCTGGGTATAATCTACCAGAGTATCGATTTCCTGCTGCGAAACGTTCTGAGGCGGATACACAGCGATTGAATCTCCGGAGTGAACTCCCGCTCTTTCGATATGTTCCATAATTCCAGGGATAATGACTGTTTCACCATCACAGATTGCATCAACCTCAACTTCCTTTCCTGTAATATAGCGGTCTACCAAAACCGGATGTTCCGGGCTGGCATCTACCGCAAATTCCATATAATGAGCCAGTTCACTTTCAGTATAAACAATTTCCATTGCTCTACCTCCCAGAACATAACTTGGACGAACCAAAACCGGATATCCGATCTCACTGGCTATTTTAATGGCTTCTTCTTTTGATGTTGAAGTTTTTCCTAAAGGTTGTGGAATTCCCATTTCCTGAAGGGCTTTTTCAAATTTGTCCCTGTTTTCAGCCCGGTCTAAATCTTCCAGTGAAGTTCCCAGAATTTTCACTCCGTAACTTGCCAGTTTATCTGCTAAGTTGATCGCTGTCTGACCTCCGAACTGAACCACCACTCCCATTGGCTTTTCAAGATCAATGATATTCATTACATCTTCCTCCGTTAAAGGTTCGAAGTATAATTTATCTGAAATCGAGAAGTCTGTAGAAACCGTTTCCGGGTTGTTGTTGATGATAATAGCTTCGTAACCCATCTCCTTGATCGCCCAAACCGAATGAACTGTAGCATAGTCGAACTCTACTCCCTGTCCGATTCTGATAGGTCCTGAACCCAGAACGACCACCTTTTGCTTATCCGTTACTACACTTTCATTTTCTTCTTCATAGGTTCCGTAGAAATAAGGGGTTTCACTTTCAAATTCCGCTGCACATGTATCTACCATTTTGTAAACCGGTATCACCCCGTTTTCTTTTCTGAAATTATAAACCTCTCTCTGAGAAGATCCCCATAAATGAGCGATATTCTGATCCGAGAAACCTAATTTTTTAGCCTGAACTAAAGTTTCTTTATCGAGTTTATTTGCCGCAATTACTTTTTCAAAATCAACAAGCTTCTTTAATTTCCAGATGAAGAATTTATCAATTTTGCTCCATTCCACAATTTGTTCCCAATCGTACCCTCTTCTCAGAGCATCACAGATAATGAACAGTCTTTCATCGTCACAAACTCTGATTCTTCTTTCGATATCTTCGTCCGTTAAAGCGGCAGCCTGTTTTGTTTTTAATCCCAAGTGTCTTAAACCTGTTTCTAAAGAACGAACAGCTTTCTGTAATGATTCTTCGAAGTTTCTTCCGATGGCCATTACTTCTCCGGTCGCTTTCATCTGTGTAGACAATCTTCTGTCCGCTGTTTCGAATTTATCGAACGGGAATCTCGGGAATTTTGTCACCACATAGTCAAGGGCTGGTTCAAAACATGCGTATGTTTTTCCTGTTACCGGGTTCATGATTTCGTCAAGTGTTAATCCTACTGCAATTTTTGCTGCAATTTTCGCAATCGGGTATCCTGTCGCTTTACTTGCCAAAGCTGATGAACGGGAAACCCTAGGGTTCACCTCGATGATATAATAATTGAATGAATGCGGGTCTAAAGCCAGCTGTACATTACATCCTCCTTCAATTCCTAAGGCTCTGATGATCTTTAGGGAAGCGTTTCTCAATAACTGATACTCTCTGTCAGAAAGTGTCTGAGAAGGCGCCACTACGATAGAATCTCCCGTGTGAACTCCTACCGGATCTATATTTTCCATGTTACAAACCACAATTGCATTGTCGTTGGCATCACGCATTACTTCGTATTCAATTTCTTTGAAACCTGCAATTGATCTTTCAATAAGACATTGCGTCACCGGGCTGTACTTTAATCCTAATTCAGCAATTTCTTTCAGCTCAGCTTCGGTAGAGGCAATACCTCCTCCTGTTCCTCCCATCGTAAAGGCAGGACGAACAATCACCGGATATCCTATTTCTTCAGCAAAACGGATTGCTCCTTCTACTGTGGTAACGATATCTGATTCCGGAACCGGCTCGTTCAGCTCTCTCATCAGCTCACGGAAAAGATCTCTGTCTTCCGCTCTGTTGATCGCAGAAAGTGTCGTTCCTAAAACTTCCACTTTGCATTCTTCAAGAATTCCTGATTTTTCCAATTCTACCGCCATATTCAGTCCCGTCTGGCCTCCAAGCGTCGGTAACAAAGCATCGGGACGTTCTTTTCTGATGATGTGGCTTACAAACTGAAGGGAGATCGGCTCGATATATACTTTATCCGCGATTTCCACATCCGTCATAATGGTTGCGGGGTTCGAATTAATCAGAATCACCTTGTAACCTTCTTCTCTTAAAGACAGGCAAGCCTGCGTTCCTGCGTAATCAAATTCAGCTGCCTGACCGATGATGATGGGTCCTGAACCGATTACTAAAATTGTTTTTATATCTGTACGTTTTGCCATTTTTCTTTTTATTGTAGAGTCAGGATTCTAGAGCCAAGAGCCAAGATTCCAGACTTTTATTTTAAATTATTTTTAAACGAATAAATCATTCTCTGAATTTCAGAAACTTCACTTAGTAAACCATTTATTTTTTCTTCTGGTAAAAGATTTAATTCTTTAATCAAAATCAGCTGTGTCTGCAGTTCAAAAGCTGAACCCAGGGCAACTGCCAGAAAATGATTAAACTCTTTACTTCCATTTCTGCCGGAACCTTCCGCAATATTCGAAGGAATAGAAACTGCAGATCTTTTAATTTGAGACATCAAACCAAACTTTTCATCATTACTAATCTCCTGACAGATAATGTAAACATTTTTTGCCAGTACAATAGATTTCTGCCAGAAAAGTAGTTTCTCAAAGTTGTGCATCTGTAGTCTATTAATCTTGTTTTTGCGTCCTGATTCTTGATTCTTGATTCCTGATTCTTGATTCCTGATTCTTGGTTCTTATTTTTTGAATTCTTCCATTAAATCAATGAACTCATCAAACAAATAATTTGCATCTTCTGGGCCCGGGCTTGCTTCCGGGTGGTACTGAACGGAGAAGCAAGGGTGGATCTTGTGTTTCAGACCTTCATTGGTTCTGTCGTTTAGGGCGATGTGGGTCTCAATTAAGTCTGTTCCTTTAAGACTTTCCTGATCTACAGCATATCCGTGATTCTGAGAAGTGATAGATACTTTGTTTTTTTCAAGATCCAGTACAGGGTGGTTTCCTCCGCGGTGTCCGAACTTCAGCTTGAAAGTTTTTGCACCACAAGCCAAGCCTATCAACTGATGTCCCAGGCAAATTCCGAAGATCGGAACTTTCCCTAGTAATCCGCGGATCATTTCTAAAGCCTGAGGGTTATCTTCAGGATCACCGGGACCATTTGAAAGCATAATTCCGTCCGGATCCATCAATAGGATTTCTTCTGCTGATGTGTCGTGGGAAACTACAGTGATGTCGCAGTTTCTTTGAGACAGTTCTCTGATAATTCCTAGTTTGGAACCAAAATCGACCAACACGACTTTAAATCCTCTTCCCGGATTGGCGTAAGCTGTTTTTGTAGAAACGGTTTCCACCTGATTGGTTGGGAAAGTTGTCGATTTCAATTCTGCAACAACTTCATTTTCATCCGCCTCTACGTTTACAATTTTTCCTTTCACCACACCTGAATTACGAAGAATTCTGGTGAGTCTTCTGGTATCAATTCCAGAAATTCCCGAAAGGTTTTTCTTTTTAAATAATTCATCTAAAGTGATCTGAGTACGGAAATTGGAAGGAAAATCGCAAAGCTCCTTTACAATAAGTCCTTTAATCGCCGGCTCGATACTTTCATAATCATCACGGTTAATACCATAATTTCCGATAAGCGGATAGGTCATACAAACAATCTGACCGCAGTATGACGGATCGGAGATCAACTCCTGATAGCCTGTCATTCCGGTATTGAAAACTACTTCTCCGGCCGTTTCCAACTCTGCTCCGAAACCTTCTCCATGAAACACTTCACCGGACTCCAGTATTAATTTTTTCTTCATTTTATTTATCTCTTTATTCTATTTTATTCTGTTTTTAACCACCCCGTCAAAAATTCTCTGAATTTTTGCCACCCCACCAGAGGAGGGGAATTTTTGTCGGTTCAAGATCTGAAATCCGAAAGCCGAACCTTATTTAAAGGTATACCCTGCTTTTTCCAAGGTTTCTTTCAAAATTGCCATTCTTGCGAATACGCCGTTCTGCATCTGTTTAAAAATTCTTGAACGTTCACATTCTACAAGGTCTGTATCAATCTCCACACCTCTGTTGATTGGAGCGGGATGCATAATGATCGCACTCTCTTTCATTGCTTTTTCTCTTTCTTTCGTAAGACCATATTTTCTGTGGTATTCGGAAGCAGAGTAACTTATTTTTGCATCATGTCTCTCATGCTGGATCCTTAGCAGCATCAGCACATCCACTTCAGTTATTAGCTGATCAACCGGCAGGTAGGTTCCATTAATTAAAGCACCTTCATCAAACCAGTCTTCAGGTCCTGAGAAATATACTTTAGCCCCTAATTTCCTTAATGCTTCTGCATTAGAATTGGCTACACGGCTGTGCTTTACATCACCAACAATCCCTATTTTCAGTCCTTCGAATTTTCCGAATTCCTGAAAGATCGTCATCAGATCCAGCATGCACTGGGACGGATGGTTTCCTGTACCGTCTCCTCCGTTGATCACCGGAATATTGATGTTGCTTAATTCTTCAAAATACCTGTCTTTTTTATCTCTGATCACCACCAGATTTATTCCAAGGCTTTCAATGGTTTTCACGGTGTCATAAAGACTCTCTCCTTTGTTTACAGAACTGTGGGAAGCATCAAAAGGTACTACCTGCAGTCCCAGCTTTCTTTCTGCGATATCAAAACTTGTCTTTGTTCTTGTACTGTCTTCAAAGAAAAGATTTGAGCAGAAAATTTCTCCTTCAATTTTTGCAGTTTTCCCGTTGGCAAAAGCCAGTGCTTCGGTCAGTATACTGTTGATTCTCTCGGTGCTTAGTTCTGTAATCGTAAACATAATTCTTAATTTTTGAGCATAAAAAAAGCGAAGACAACATCTTCGCTAATAATAATAAATATCGTAAAGGGCGCTTTCGCCCGGTAAATCTAATGATATAAACACTCTTTTATTCATTAGGTGCAAAGATACAAAAATTTCACGAACCTACAAAACCTAAGTTTAAAATAAATTAAAACCTCTTAATCATTCCTTATTTTCATTTATAATTGATAATTTTGTTAAAACTCAAACCTGTTCTATGGATTTAAAAGACAAAATGATTCTCAGTATCATTCAGGAAGACTCTACTTTATCTGTGAAAGAAATTTCAGAAAGAATAGGTCTTACCTTCACTCCGACTTATGAGCGTATCAAACAGCTGGAGAAACAAGGTATTATTGAGAAATACGTTGGTCTTTTGAACCGTGAAAAACTGGGACTGAACATTGTTGTTTATTGTAATGTCCGTCTAAAAGAGCAATCCCAGAAAGTACTGGAAACCTTTGAGAAAAACATTATGAAACATGATGAAGTCCAGGAAATCATCAGTCTTTCCGGTGAATATGATTATATGCTTAAAATTATTGCAAAGGACATTAATTCTTATAATGATTTCGCCGTTAATGTCATCTCGAATATCCCCAATATCGGCCAGTATCACAGCTCTATCGTGCTTCACGAAGTGAAAAAATCCACTAAGTTTAAAATTGACCTGGAATAATTCTACTACAATCAAAATCCAGCATTTATCCATTAAAAAGATGCTTCGACTTCGCTCAGCATGACATTTCCAGTACTAAACATCATTTTGAAGCTGTCATACGGAATGAGGCCGAAGCATCTGATCATTTTTAATCAATCCAGTGATTAAAAACTATCAACCCAATAATTTGTTTTTCAGCTTATTAAACTGATATTCTATTTTATCCAGACAAAGATTCCCTATGCTTCCCTGATGGGTATGCTCAAGGTTTCCCATTTCAAACTCAAATTCGTTATTTTCAATCTCCTGCCCTACTTTTACATAGGCATCACGGAATGAGCTTCCCTTTTTCACTTCTTCATTGATCTTCTCTACACTGAAAAGGTATTTATACTTCTCATCTTCCAGAATCCCATCTTTTACCTGAATATTCGGAAGGGTGTAGCTTAGGATTTCCAGACATTCTTTCAAAGAATCGATGGCAGGAAAAAGAATTTCTTTTGTCAGCTGAACATCTCTGTGGTATCCTGACGGTAAATTATTGGTCAGTAAGATCAATTCATTTGGCAGAGACTGAATTCTGTTGCACCGTGCACGAACCAGTTCGAAAATATCCGGGTTCTTTTTGTGAGGCATAATGCTGCTTCCGGTGGTAAACTCCTTCGGAAAGCTTATAAAATCAAAGTTCTGGCTTAAATATAAACAGACATCATAAGCAAATTTCCCAAGTGTCCCTGCCAAAGTTGCCATGGCCATAGACAGCATTTTCTCAGATTTCCCGCGGGTCATCTGTGCATATACAGAATTATAGTTCATCGACTGAAAACCTAAGTTGTAGGTCGTACTTTCTCTGTCAATCGGGAAAGAGGAACCGTATCCAGCCGCGGAACCCAGAGGATTTTTATTGATGATATTCTTCACCGAAAAAAGCATTTCAACGTCATCTAATAATGCTTCGGCATACGCCCCAAACCATAAGCCAAATGAAGACGGCATCGCGATCTGAAGGTGGGTATAGCCCGGAAGCAGTATATTTTTATGCTGATCGGCTAATTTGATTAAAATTTGAAAAAACCCATCAGTCAAAGCTGTAATTTCACGGATCTCATCCAGTAAATAAAGCTTAATATCCAGTAAAACCTGATCATTCCGTGATCTTGCCGTATGGATTTTCTTTCCGGTATCGCCTAATTTTTCAATTAAAACAGCTTCAACCTGAGAATGAATATCTTCGGCTTCTTTATCGATTTCAAAATTTCCGTTCTCGATATCTTTTAAAATATCTGCCAAAACAGAAAGCATCTGTTCTGATTCTTCACCGGAGATAATTCCGGTTTCTGCCAACATCCGGCAATGTGCCATGGAACCTTTAACATCATATTTTGCTAAACGCTCGTCAAAGTCAAGATCTTTCCCGACTGTGAATTTGTTGACAAGTATATTGGTGGCCAGGTCGTCCTTCTGCCATATTTTTTTCATACTATTCTTTTTACAATATTCAATTCGTTTCAACCTGCCCAGCAGAGCATCCTTATTATTTAACTATAAAAAAACATCTCCACATTCAAAGTCTCTGTCTTTAATCTTCTTTTTTGCATAAATCTTTATTAAAAACTAGACTTTACTGCCTGCTGAGCCTGGTTAAAACATTTATTTTTTTTTAGATATTAGAAGTTAGAAATTAGATATTAGTACAATGTGTATATAGTTTTTTCCTATTTCTAATTTCTATCTTGTAATTTCTAATTTCTAGCATCTAACTTCTATTTACAACACTTTCTCCAAGATCCTTATATAGATCCCGATTCCTTCCTCAATCTCTTTGATATGGATGTATTCATCTGCCGTGTGGGAGCGCCTACTGTCGCCGGGACCTATTTTCACGGATGTACATGGAATAATGGCCTGGTCGGACGATGTTGGTGAACCGTAGGTTGTCCTTCCGATCTCCAGACCTGCCTGTACAAACGGATGATCCATTTCTATTTTTGAGGAATTCAGCCTGAAAGATCTCGCCGTTAATGAAGACTTCATCTGCGACTGAATGATTTCAAAAGCTTCCTTATTGGAATATTCATCCGTAACCCTTACATCCAGCGTGAAGGTGCAGGCTTCCGGAACTACATTGTGCTGAACGCCTGCATGAATACCTGACAGCGTAACTTTTACTTCCCCTAAATAGTTTGAAACTTTCGGAAATTTAAAAGCCAGAATATTGTGAAGATCTTCCATGCATTTTACAATGGAGTTATCGTCGTTCGGATGAGCAGCGTGAGAAGGAGTTCCTTTCATTTCCCCGTCTATAACCAAAAGTCCTTTTTCCGCGATCGCCAGATTCATCTGCGTGGGTTCCCCTACAATGGCGAGCTCTATGTTCGGGAGCTGTGGAAATAAGGCCTCAATTCCATCAAATCCTGAAATCTCCTCCTCGGCCGTCAACGCAATTACTAAATTATATTTTAAATCTTCTTTTTCATAAAAATGTAAAAAAACCTGGGCCATGGAAACCAGAGAAGCTCCGGCATCATTACTTCCCAGGCCGTACAGCTTTCCGTCCTGCTCAACAGGGAGAAAAGGATCTAATGTGTAGGCTTTATTCGGTTTTACGGTGTCGTGATGCGTATTCAGCAGAATGGACGGCTTCAATGCATCAAAGTTTTTATTGACTGCCCAGATATTGTTTTTAAATCGTTTTGCAGGAATATGGTGTTCCTTAAAAAATTTCTCAATTTCTACAGATGTATTGTATTCATCTTTGCTGAATGAAGGAATTGCAATCAGCTTTTTAAGCAATTCCACTGCCTGAGTCAGCAGCTCTTCTTTACTATAAACAGATTTCAGTTCCTCCATGATGATTTTCTATATGTTTTTTTAATCGGGTTTCTTTAATTAAGAATACCTTATTTACATTATTTTTTACTGCTCCGAGAGCATTTTCAAGTTTGGGCAAAATTCCTTTGTGCAGTTTTCCTGCTTCTTTCAATACAGAAAATTCTTCTGCAGATACACTTTTTATAACGGATCCGGGATCTTCAACATTTTCCAAAACTCCTTCTTTATCAAAACAATACAATAATTCCACATCATATTTTGAAGATAAAGCCTGAGCAATTACCGAAGCAACTGTATCTGCGTTGGTATTAAAAAGATTTCCCTTTTTGTCATGGGTAATGGCTGAAAAAACAGGCACCAGTTTAAGTTTAATCAATTTTGATATCAATTTCCTGTTCACACTTTTCTTCTCAATATCTCCTACAAATCCGAAATCTATTTCTGCATGTTCTCTTTTTTTGGCTTTAATCAAATTGGCATCAGCTCCGGAAAAACCTATAGCCCGGCACTTTTTCTGCTGAAGTTTTGCCACTATATTTTTATTGATACTTCCTGCATATACCATCGCCACAATATCCAGCGTATCTTTATCCGTGATTCTCCGTCCGTTGATCATTTTTTGCTCAACTCCTAATTTATCCGCCAGAGTGGTTGCCAGTTTTCCGCCTCCATGAACCAGAATTTTCTTTTCCTTAATTTCAGAAAACTGCTCTAAAAATTCGTTCAGTAATTCCTCATCATCAATTAGATTACCGCCGATTTTTATAATGTATAGTTTTTCTTTCATTGTAAATACTTTTTAAGATTCTTATCCTTGTTAAGATTTAAAACCCTGACAAGAATCGAGGACTAAAAAATTTCAGTTATTTAGAATTCAATCCATCCAAAATTTCTGAAAAAACTGCCTGAGCAGAGAAAATTCTGTTTTTTGCCTGCTGATAGATGATAGAATTTTCTCCATCCATCACTTCATCACTCAATTCTACATTACGACGGACAGGAAGACAGTGCATTACTTTTGCCTGATTGGTGTTTTCCAGTTTTTCTCCGGTCAGCATCCAGCTTTCTTTCACTTCCGGCATTGTTGCATAATCATCAAAAGACGACCAGTTTTTCACATAGATAAAATCTGCATCTTGTAAAGCTTCATCCTGATTATGAATTACTTTGATGTCTTTTGTGAAATTTTTATCCAGATCATAACCTTCAGGATTGGCGATTACAAAATCAACGTCCATTTCCTGCATCCATTCTGCAAAAGAATTTCCAACGGCCTGAGCAATGGGTTTGATATGTGGCGCCCAGGTCAGAACCACTTTCGGCTTACGTTCTTCTTTCCAGTTTTCTGTAATGGTAATACAGTCTGCCAGACTTTGCAGCGGATGGCGAGTTGCGGACTCCAGAGAAACGACAGGTACTTTTGCGTGCTGCTCAAACTGGCTGAGAATACTTTCATTGACATCATCTTCTTTTGACTTCATACCCGCAAAGCAACGCACTGCAATGATATCACAGTATTGGTTCAATACTTCTATCGCATCTTTGATATGTTCAACGGTGTCACCATTCATCACAGCTCCGTCTGCAAATTCCAGATTCCAGGCTTCTTGAGCTGCGTTTAACGTCAGTACGTTTAATCCTAAATTCTGAGCTGCGATCTGGCTGCTTAAACGTGTTCTTAAGCTTGAATTTAAGAACACAAGGCCTATTGTTTTTCCCTTTCCTTTTTCCGGTTCGGAATGAGGGTTTTCTTTAATCTGTAACGCTTTTTTTATAATTTCCTGTAAGTTTTTTATGTCGCTTACAGAGGTAAATTTTTTCATTTGATGATTTTTTTAAATTATTTGGATAATTTTAACCACAAAAGACACAAAAGTTTTTAATTTATTATTTTAACACTTTAGAACACTTTAGTTTTAAAAGTTTATTATTTTGAAAATAGTAAGTTCACATAAGATGAAAATCAAAGATTTTCAAAACTTAAGTGTTCTTCTTAAGCGTTTAGTAGTTTCTTAAAATCACTAAAGTGTTTAAATCTTTTGTGTCTTTTGTGGTTAAATCTTATCTAAAACTACTTTTAAAGCTCCGACAAAAAGATCTGTCTCCTCTTTGCCGATATTGAGAGCCGGAAGAATCCTTAAAACACTTTTGTCATTGGAATTTCCTGTAAAAATGTGATGATCGTACAGTAAACTTTTCCTCACTTCTGAACAATCCTGATCCAGTTCTACTCCAATCATTAATCCTTTCCTTCGGATGGACTTGATATGGGGAAAGTCTTTCAGTTCATTTTCAATATAATCACCCATTTTCTGAGTATTTTCGATAAGATTTTCATCTTTCATAACATCGAGAACTGCAATGGCTGCTGCACAGGCCAAGTGATTTCCTCCGAAAGTTGTTCCCAGCAAACCGTTGCTTGCCTCAAATTTCGGATGAATCAAAACACCACCGACCGGGAAGCCATTTCCCATACCTTTTGCTGTCGTGATCATATCCGGTTCTATCCCAAACTCCTGATGGGCAAAGAAATATCCGCTTCTTCCGTATCCCGACTGAACTTCATCAAGAATCAATGCTGCATCATATTTTTCACACAACTCTTTAATTTTGGATAAAAATTCTGCTGTCGGAATCATAATTCCTCCTACTCCCTGAATTCCTTCAATAATAACAGATGAAATTTCATTCCCCTGAGTTCCAAAAACCTCTTCAAGCTGTTTGATATCATTCCATTCAGATTTGATGAATCTTTCAGAGAAATTGACAGGAGCAACAATCTTTGGATTATCGGTCACAGAAACCGCTGCAGAAGTCCTTCCGTGAAATGATCCTGAGAAATAAAGCACTTTACTTTTTCCGTTGTGGAAAGAAGCCAGCTTCAATGCATTTTCATTGGACTCCGCCCCTGAATTACACAGAAAAAGGTTGTAATTCTCATAGCCTGAAAGCTTACCCAATTTTTCAGCCAGTTCAGTCTGTAATTCGTTCTGAACAGAATTTGAATAGAAAGATATTTTCTCCAGCTGCTCTTTTAATTTATGTTGATAATGCGGATGATTGTGTCCGATGGAAATCACCGCATGACCTCCGTAAAAATCAAGATATTTTTCCCCTTTATCGTCCCAGAGAAAAGAACCCTGAGCTTTTACCGGATTTATATTAAATAATGGATATACGTTGAATAAATTCATTTTTTTGTTTTTTAATTAATTTCTTTTGTCTTGAAACAAAAGAAACAAAAGTTCAAGACCTGAAAACTTCCGCTAAAAATTATTTCTATTCTCTAAAAATTCTAAAACTTGCGCGAATTTGGTATTTGTTGTTCAGCTTAATATCTGCCTCGCGCTTCAAACAGTAGAATTTTCTTAACGTTCATAGAATTAATTTTCTTAACGCTCCATTTTCCTAAGTCGGTTTTACTTTGAGTTTAAAAAATTCACTATTGACTTATTGACCATTCACTTTTAAAATGCTACCGGTTTTAAGTTCAGTCCCAGATTTTCTTCCCATCCCATAGCGATATTCATGTTCTGTACCGCCTGCCCGGAGGCTCCTTTCAACAAATTGTCAATCGCTGAGTGAATGACCGCTACATTTCCACTCTTTTCTATATGAATCACACAGCGATTGGTATTGACAACCTGCTTTAAATCAATTGCATGCTCGCTTACCTTTACAAAAGGCTCATTTTCATAAAAATCCTGATACAATTGACAGATATTTGAAAAAATTAAATCCGTTTTTACTGTTGAACTTATAAAAATTCCTCTTGCAAAATCTCCCCTCCATGGAACAAAATTCAAACTGACCTCTTTATGGTTCAATGCAACCAACTGCTGTAAAACCTCGTCCACATGCTGATGCGTCAGGGTTTTGTATGCTGAAATATTATCGTTTCTCCAGGTAAAATGGGTTGTCGCCTGTAAAGACTGCCCCGCACCTGTTGAACCTGTAATGCCGGTTGTATACACTTCATTCAGCAAGCCCTTTTCTGCCAATGGAAGTAGAGCCAACTGAATAGCCGTTGCAAAGCACCCCGGATTGGCAATACTTTTTGCTCCTGGCAGATTTTTTTTATTGATTTCAGGAAGTCCGTAGATAAAATTTCTGTTTCCAAAACTTCCATCCAGACGGAAATCATTTCCAAGATCAATTACCAAAGTCTCATCATTAACAGGATTCTGATTCAACCAGTTCTGGCTTTCCTTGTGAGGAAGACACAGAAATAAGATATCTACTTCTTCGGGTTGATCTGTTAAAACCTGCTCACAAACCGCCGTTAGGTCCGGATACAAATCTGAAATTTTTGTCCCGGAATTGGAACGGCTATATAAAAAGCTCAATGTCACATGGGGATGAAAAGCCAGCACACGGACCAATTCGCTTCCCGTGTAGCCATTAGCGCCTACAATTCCTACTTTTTTCATTTTAATTTTTTTGTTTGACAGGACTCCATCCTATCTCTGGTTAAATTGCTCCGCCGGAGCTCTTTATTTTGAATTGATCTGATGATATATATTTAAAGAATTGCTTACAATCTTTGTATAGCCTTTCACATCTTCTCCTGTCCAGGCTCTGTTTGCCTCACCATAGCTCCCGAATTTATCGGACATCAGATCATGCTTGGATTCAATTCCGTTTAAAACAAATCTGTATGGATGAAGGGTTACAAATACTTTCCCACTGACCGTTTCCTGAGAATCTGTCAGGAAAGACTCGATATTTCTCATCACCGGATCCAAGAATAATGCTTCATGAAGCCAGTTCCCGTACCAGTCGGAAAGCTGGGATTTCATTATCTGCTGATATTTTGAAAGCGTATGTTTCTCCAGTAAATGATGGGCTTTGATAATTACGGATGCTGCTGCTGCTTCAAATCCTACTCTTCCTTTGATACCAACGATTGTATCTCCAACGTGGATGTCACGGCCAATTCCGTAAGCCGAAGCCAGTTCTTCAATTTTCTGAATAGCATATACGGAATGTTCAAAATTTTCTCCATTTACAGCTACCACCTCGCCTTTTTTAAACTCAATTTCCAGTTCTGAAGGCTGGGTTTCCTTAATTTGTGACGGAAAAGCTTCTTCAGGAAGGTAATTTCTTGAGGTCAACGTTTCCTTTCCTCCCACCGAAGTTCCCCAAAGCCCTTTATTGACAGAATACTGAGCTTTATGAAATTCCATTTCGTAACCATGACTTTTCAGGAATTCTATTTCTTCTTCGCGGGACAGGCTCATATCTCGGATCGGTGTAATGATCTCCACTTCCGGACACATCACCTGGAAAATCAGATCGAAACGGACCTGATCATTTCCGGCACCTGTACTTCCGTGAGCAATGGCATCAGCACCGGTTTCAATTGCATATTTTGCAATTTCCTGCGCCTGAACGGTTCGCTCAGCACTCACAGATAGCGGATAGGTATTATTTTTCAGTACATTTCCGAAGATCAGATATTTTACACAGGAATTATAGTAATCCTCCTGAGCATCAACGCACCTGTATTCTTTCACCCCCAGATTGAAGGCTTTTTTCTCCAGTTCTTTTTCTTCTTCTTTAGAAAAACCTCCGGTATTTACAGTAACTGCATATACTTCATATCCCAGTGTTTCACTAAGATATTTGGCACAGTAAGAGGTATCCAAACCTCCGCTAAATGCTAAGACGACTTTCTTTTTCTCCATTGTAATCTTCAATTTCGGACTGCTGAATTTCAGTCCCGTTCACTTTATTATTATTTTCAGGAACAAAAAGCATTGCTGTACACAGACAGTTTTTACGTTCCTTTTTCATTAAAATTTCATAGTTCACACAGTTCTTACAACCGTTCCAGAACTCTTCATCCTGAGTAAGCTCAGAATAGATTACCGGTTTATAGCCCAGATCACTGTTGATTTTCATGACGGCAAGTCCTGTGGTTAATCCAAACACTTTAGCATTCGGATATTTTTCTCTAGATAACTGGAAAACTCTATTCTTGATCAAAGTGGCTACTCCTCTGTTCCTGTAGTTCGGAGATACAATAAGTCCTGAGTTTGCTACAAACTGACCATGCGACCAGGTCTCAATGTAACAGAACCCCACCCATTTGTCGTTTTCAGTAGCAACCACAGCATTGCCTTCTGAAATCTTTTTCGTTAAATATTCGATGGAACGTTTTGCGATGCCCGTTCCTCTACGCTGTGCAGAATCATACATTTCCTGCTGTATTTCACTCACATACATTAGATGTTCGCATGAGGAAATTTCTATTTCCATTTATTTATCTGAATTTTTTGGCAAATTTAAAGCATAATATCTTTAAAAACCAAATTAAAAAGATATTTTTTTTGTTTGAATAAAATATTCAGGTAATTTTATCTTTATTGAAAATTATAATTTTGCTAAATTATTATATATTTGCTAAAAACCTATAGCTATGGAAAATAAGTGTCCGAAATGCGGTGGCAGTAAAATTGTAAAGAGCGGAATCATCAACGAAAAACAACGTTTTCTCTGCAAAGACTGCAAGTATTATTTTACTGTAAAAAAAATAGGGAAACAGATTGATGACTATTACGTAACCAAGGCCTTACAACTCTATCTTGAAGGCTTAAGCTTCCGTGAAATAGAGCGGATTCTTGGAGTTTCCCATGTTACTATAAGCTCCTGGATTAAGAAATACAACATCACAAGACCGCCCCATTCTGAATTCCATCCTGTCTATAAAATCCTAAAACAGAATGAACTGATTGAATATATGAGTCAGGAAGAAAACATTAAAAACTCGGGGCTTATTATTACTCAGTTTGCGGATAAGTATATGCTGATTAAGTGGGAGAGGTTTAAGAAGTGAAGAAAGATTTTAGAATCAAGATTCAAGATTCAAGAGCCAAGATTCAAGACATGAGATATGAGACATGAGATTTCAGACATTAGTACATCCACACACTCAGACTCTAAAACCACTCCCTTAAAACCTTGAAATTGCAATTAAAAATCAATCAGTTAAATTAAAACTATACTATTACCACTAATATATATTAAATTTTTGTAAATAAATTATTAATTACAATTTGGCTTTCACAAAAAAAAACGCCAAAAATTGATAATTTATGAAGAAATTACTTTCATTTATTGGATTAGCCCTAATAAGCAGTTCTTTATATTCACAGGGTTCTCCTGATTACGGAGGCGGATTAAAATTAAATCTCAATCCGGAAGGAGATAAGTACATCAGATTCATTTTATGGGACCAGTTCTGGCTCAGAAATACACAAATGAATCCGGGAAGTATGGTAGCCAATGAAGCCACCGACAATTCCTGGAGTCTGGGAAACAGAAGATTACGAGCATTAATGTATGCCCAAATCTCTAAAAGATATATGATTCTGGCTCATTTCGGGATCAACAATCAGACCTTCATCAATGGCGGAGCTACAGGCACCACAGGAACAGGAGGTTACGGAAACGGGAAAAAGCCACAGTTATTTTTTCATGATGCATGGAATGAATACGCAGTTATTTTACCTGGAGAAGCGGGAAAATTCAGTTTATCTTTAGGAGCAGGACTTCATTATTACATGGGACTTTCCCGTATGACTATGGCTTCAACCCTAAATTTCCTTACTGTAGACTCCCCTATTTTTTCATGGCCGTTAATAGATAATTCGGATCAGTTTGCAAGACAGCTCGGAATGTTTGCGAAAGGAAAATACGGAAAACTGGAATACCGTTTCAGTTTAAATAAGCCTTTTGCCACCGACCTGGTTCCGGTGAACGTTACAGATCCTGCAAAAGCTGCAGCCGTAGATAACAACGGAAATCCAAGCTTTTCAAAAGCCGGATATGTGGAATACCAATTTCTGGATGAAGAGTCCAATACCCTTCCATTCAAGGTGGGTTCCTATTTGGGAACAAAGAAGGTGTTCAATGTAGGTGCAGGCTTTTATCATCAGGCTGACGGAACAAGAACATCTGTCAATTCTAATATTGAAAAACATGACATCACACTTGTAGCTGTTGATGCCTTTGCAGATATTCCTTTGGGAAATGCAAAACACAAAATGGCTGTTTCTGCCTATGCCGGATATTATAACTACAATTTCGGACCTAATTATATAAGAAACCTGGGAACTATGAACATTGCTGCCAATGATCCTAATTTTGTGGGAAGCAGAGCTATCGCAGGCCCAGGAAATTTACAGCCTATGATAGGAACGGGAAATATAGTTTATGCACAGGCAGGCTTACTTCTTCCCAACCAGTCAGAAAAACCAAAGATCAGGATACAGCCTTTCGCGGCGTATACCCATAAAAACTTTGAGGCATTCGATAAGTCGTCTTCCCAATTCGATGTGGGCGCCAACTGGTTTATAGACGGACATCACGCCAAGATCACGACACAGTATTCCACAAGACCCATATACACCAGTCCTACAGAAAGCCCTTCCTCAAAAGGCGAATTCATTGTACAATTTCAAATTTATCTTTAAACACAGGATGAACTTAATATCTTAATCCATTAACATCAAAATCAATCAACATGAGTGAAAATCACCACGAAAACTACAAGAATATGACCGACCGGCAGAAGAACCGCACTATTTGGAGCGTAATCACAGCCTCATCACTCGGCACTCTGATAGAATGGTATGACTTTTATATTTTTGGAAGTTTAGCCATTGTTTTAGCGACTAAATTTTTCCCTGCAGACAATCCTACCGCCGCATTTTTATCTACACTGGCTACTTTTGCAGCCGGATTTGTGGTAAGGCCTTTCGGAGCTTTGTTCTTTGGAAGATTAGGGGATATTATAGGTAGAAAATATACATTCCTGGTAACCTTACTGATTATGGGATTCTCCACTTTTCTGATCGGGTGTATTCCCGGATACGAAACCATCGGCTTCATGGCACCGGTTTTAGTTTTAATCTTAAGACTTTTACAAGGTTTGGCACTAGGTGGAGAATACGGGGGTGCCGCGACATATGTTGCAGAATATGCACAGCCCCACAGAAGAGGCTACTGGACTTCGTGGATCCAGACTACGGCAACCGCCGGACTTTTCATTTCATTGATCGTTATCTTAATTACTAAAAACACGTTATCAGCAGAAGAGTTTGATTCCTGGGGATGGAGAGTTCCGTTCTGGATTTCAATTTTAATGGTGGGAGTTTCTTATTTCATCAGAAAAAACATGAAGGAATCGCCACTTTTCGCCAAGGCCAAAAGTGAAGGTAAAACATCCAAAAACCCTTTAAAAGAAAGCTTCGGGAATAAATTTAATTTCAAATTTGTTTTACTGGCATTGTTCGGTGCTGCCATGGGACAGGGAGTGATCTGGTACACCGGGCAGTTCTACGCCATGAGTTTCCTGCAGAAAGTGATGAATATAGAATCGATGCAGGTTGATTACTTAATGGCTACTGCCCTATTGATGGGAACACCATTCTTCGTTTTCTTTGGCTGGCTTTCGGATAAAATCGGACGAAAGGCCGTTATGATGACAGGTATGCTGGTCGCTATTTTAGCCTACAGGCCTATTTATGACAGTATGTATAAAAGTGTAAACATCGAGGCTAAAACCATTGCAGGCGGAGGGATCAAAGAGACAAGAAGTGCCGCCATTCATAAAGACATAGCATCAGACAGTTTAATTACATTTCACAAAGAAACCACATTTACAGACGGAACTTTCATGAAGAAAGACAGCATCGTACACTGGTCTGCAGCCGGCCCTGTGATGAAAGACGGAAAAGCGGAAGAACCAAAAGTCGCAAAATCGATCACACTGAACAATAATACAAGATGGTACCTGGTATTTCTGGTTTTCATTCAGGTAATTTTTGTAACTATGGTTTACGGCCCGATTGCTGCTTTCCTTGTTGAAATGTTCCCCGTGAGAATCCGATATACTTCAATGTCATTACCGTATCACATCGGAAACGGAGTATTTGGAGGGCTTCTTCCGGCTGTGGCAACTTACCTTGTAACTCAGGGAAAAGATGCGGGACATGCCACCTGGTACCTGGAGGGACTTTGGTACCCGATTGGAGTCGCGGCAGTATGTTTAGTCATCGGATTGTTTTATCTTAAAAATAAGAATAATAATATCCACGATTAAATACCAAATCACTTAATTTTTTACTAATTTTAAAACTACTAAAATGAACGGACTAAAAAAAATATTAGGCATACTCTGGATTGCAGTAGCTCTGGTGGTGGGATATTTCGGAACTACGGTTTTAGGGATTCCAAAAATCACTTCAGGAAAGCAGGAAGATCTGGTATTCGGGATCATCATCTTATTTGTGCTGATGCCGATCATTTCGGGTGGAATGGCTATTTTCGGATACTATTCGCTGATTGGAGAATATTCAGACGATAAGATTTAATTTTATAAAAGATAGATGATAATTGATGAGCGACAGGTTACTCATCAATTATCTTTTATCAATCATCATTTATGAAAAAAAGACACGAACAAAAACTGGTTATCCTGAGCATCGGACTGATGATGGCCTTCAGCATCCCTATTTCACTGCTTTTCAACAGTGAAAAAGATGTTTTTGGCTACCCGATGATCCTGATCTACCTGTTCGCAGTCTGGATGATCTCCATCATTATTTCTTTTGTAATTGTAAAAAAGTATGATGAGTAGTTTTGCGTTATTTGTTGTTGTTTTACTCTATCTCGCCCTTTTATTCTTAGTTGCCCACCTGGCAGAGAAGAAGAGAAGCAAAAGATGGGTCAACAACCCCTACATTTACGCATTGTCACTGGCGGTATACTGCACGGCCTGGACGTACTACGGAAGCATTGGTGTAGCAGCAACAAGCGGCCTGAATTATCTGCCCATCTACATTGGTCCTGTTATGATTATTCCTGCATGGATCTACATCAATACAAGGATTGTAAGAATTTCCAGAGTTAACAAAATCAGCAGCCTGGCCGATTTTATTTCTTTACGATATGGAAACAGCAGAAGCTTCAGTGCGATTATTACGATCGTCTGCCTGCTGGCCATCGTTCCCTATATCGGACTTCAGATCAAAGCTATTTCCGAAACCTTCCATTTGGTGACCGAAACTTCGATGTCCAGCAATATCCTGACTGACAATGCAACGTTTGTGGTTATTCTAATAGCCTTGTTTTCTTCCTATTACGGAACCCGATATGTGGATGCCTCAGAAAAACGCCTCGGAATTATTTCCGCCATTGCCCTGGAAAGCTTTTTAAAGCTCTTTTTTATCATTATCCTGGGCATATTTGTTATTTACTTTGTATTTGACGGATTCTCAGACATCTATGAAAAGGCAAGTAAATTTGAGGATTTTAAAGAAAAAAATACATTCAACGGGATTGAAGGCGCCATGAACTGGATGGTCTTATGCATGATTTCCGCTACGGCCATCTGCATTCTTCCAAGACAGTTTCACACCGCTATTATCGAGAACAGACAGGAAAAACACATTAAAACAGCAATCTGGTTTTTTCCTCTGTACTTATTAATATTCACGGTATTTATTTTCCCTATTGCCTGGGGAGGAAGACTCATTTTTGACGGTGAGAAAGTAAACCCGGAGTTCTACTCTATTCTGATTCCACAACATTTTGACAATACTTTAATTACGGTTTTCGTATTCCTCGGCGGCCTGAGTTCATGTATTTCCATGATCATCATTTCGGCCATTACATTATCCATCATGCTTTCCAACAACCTCATCATTCCTTACGGTTTGCTGGGAAAATTCAAATCTGACAATGAGGTTCAGAATACAAGAAACATTACGAATATCAGGAAATTCAGCATTTTTGCTTTAATTATCATGGCTTTTGTTTTCTATAAATATTTTATTCTGAAAACATCACTCGATTCCGTAGGCCTGATTTCTTTTGTTGTGATTGCTCAATTGGCTCCTTCTTTTTTCGGAGCGATATTCTGGAGAAGAGGAAGCTATAAAGGGGCAGTAACGGGACTTCTCGCAGGATTGGCGATCTGCTATTTCGGACTGATCATTCCGCAGTATTATTTCTCGTACAACCAGGAATTCAAAGGGATTATCCGTGAAATGTATGATGCGTTTACATTTTTTAACATTCCTTATTTAAGCAGGATTTCCCAGATATTTTTCTGGTCTGTTTTCACAAATACAGCCCTGTTTACCATCATTTCTGTAAGTGTTAAAGGCAATTACCGGGAAAGAAATTTTGCTGAATTATATGTGGATATCGACAAACATATCTTAAATCATGAAAATGCTTTTGTATGGCGCGGAACCGCTTATGTTTCGGATATCAGGAATATTCTGGAAAGATTTTTAGGCAAAAATAAAACGGAGCAGGCTTTAAGGATCTTTAATTTGAAATATAATATCGATTCCAACACTGAAACGGCAGATTCAAGGTTTATCAAATTCTCAGAAAACCTTCTGGCAGGAAGAATTGGAACCGCATCGGCAAAAATTTTAATTGAAGGGGTAACCAAAGAGGATAAAATATCTTTAAGAGAAGTTTTAAACATTTTAGAAGAATCCAAAGAAAATATTATCCTTAATAAAAAGCTCACCGAACAGTCGGAAGAATTACAGAAGCTCTCCAATGACCTGAGAACAGCTAATGAGAACTTGATCGTCAAAGACCGTCAGAAAGACGACTTCCTGGATTCCGTAGCCCATGAATTAAGAACCCCAATTACCGCCATCCGCTCGGCAGGAGAAATTTTAGCAGACGATGATGATATTCCAACGGATATCAAACAGGAATTTTTAAACAATATCATCACGGAATCTGACAGACTGAGCGAAATTATCAACGATATTCTTTATCTTGATAAACTGGAACATGGTGAAATCGCTTTGAACATCAGAGAAAACCATATTATTGAAACTTACAAGAAGGCTTTAAATCCTCTACTCCATCTGATACAGCAGAAAAACATTCATTTAAGTGAAGTCAATCTCCTGAATCAAGCTGTATTTGAATATGATGAAGCAAGAATGATCCAGCTTTTCCAAAATATCCTTGGAAATGCTTTAAAATTTGCAGATGACCAGGGAACCATACAGACTAAACTGTCTGAAAAAGAAGATTACCTGATCATTACTATTTTCAATACAGGAAGACATATTCCCGAAGAGGACCTGGAAATGATTTTCGATAAATTTTATCAGTCAAAAAACCAGAATATTCTAAAACCAACAGGAAGCGGACTCGGACTTGCTATTTCAAAGAAAATTGTACAGGCACACAGCGGAATCATAAAAGCAGAAAACAGCGGTTTGGGTGTAACTTTTACAATAAGCATTCCTTACAGCATAACAAAAAATGAAGTTGAACAAAACCAATAACCATCCATGAGAAAGATCATTATTGCCGATGACGAACACAAAATATTAATGTCACTTGAATACAGCTTTAAGAAAAACGGCTACGACGTTTATATCGCAAGAGACGGAACGGAAGTCCTGGATTTCCTGAAAACAATGGTTCCGGATGTTATCCTTCTGGATATCATGATGCCCAACCTGGATGGATACAGCACTTTGGAAGCCATCAAAGAAGACGAAAGAATGAAGGATACAAAAGTGATTTTTCTGAGCGCAAAAAATAATCCTAAAGACATTGAAAAAGGCCTGAAGATGGGTGCCGATGCCTATGTCACAAAACCTTATTCCATTAAGAAGCTCATGCAGCAGATTGAAGAGATGTTTGAGTAGATGGGAAGAAAGAATCAAGAATCAAGAGCCAAGAACCAAGATTCAAGATTCAAGATGCGAGATTTAAGACATTAGTTTTAAGACTATGAGCACTGGATATTAGAAAAAAAATATACACTGTCATTGCGAGCGAAGCGAAGCAATCTCTTAATCATCTTAACTTCTGAATACATCTTAATGTTTCAATTTATAAACCATTAAGATCTTCATTAAATTTTAAGAGCATTAAGCTTTAGAGATTGCTTCGTCGCTTCGCTCCCCGCAATGACAAAAACACAAAAATTAATATGGACGCAGATATTCTGTTTAAGCAAAGCATAGAAGACAAAGAAAACTTCTGGCAAGAACAGGCCAAAGAAATAGATTGGTTTGAGTTTCCGGAGCAGATTCTTTCCAAAGATAAAAATGATTATCCGCAGTGGTATTCTGACGGAAAACTCAATATGTGCTACCTGTGCATTGACAAACATATTGAAGACGGTTTTGGAGATCAGACCGCCATAATTTATGATTCTCCAGTCACCGGTCAGAAGACAACTTATACTTTTAATCAAGCTAAAGAGGAAATATCAAAATTTGCAGGAGGACTCGTTTCATTAGGTTTAAAAAAAGGCGACACCGCCGTTATTTACATGCCGATGATTCCACAGACGCTCTTTGCGATGCTGGCCTGTGCAAGGATTGGGGTAATTCATAATGTGGTTTTTGGAGGTTTTGCCCCGAACGAATTGGTGGTAAGAATTGATGACTGTAAACCTAAAGCTTTAATCACCGCTACAGCAGGGATAGAAATAGCCAGAAGAATCCCCTATTTGCCGCTTGTAGAAAAAGCCATTGAACTGGCCCAGGATAAAGTCGATAATATTATTGTTTACAACAGAAAGCTGGTGGATAACCAACATGAAATGTTCGAAGGACTGATTGATTATGAGGAACTGATTCAAAAATCAATGCCCGCAGACTGCGTTTCCGTAGAATCAACTCATCCGTTGTACCTGCTTTACACTTCAGGAACTACCGGAAAGCCAAAAGGAATTGTAAGAGATACCGGAGGTTATGCAACAGCCTTGAAATTTTCAATGAAATACGTATACGGTGTTGAGCCCGGAGAAACGTATTGGGCAGCATCTGATTTCGGATGGGCAGTCGGACATAGCTTTAGCGTGTACGGCCCACTTATCAACCGGAATACAACCATCATTTTTGAAGGAAAACCCATTATGACTCCTGATGCAGGTACGTTCTGGAGAATTATTTCAGAATATAAGGTTTCTGCAATGTTTACAGCCCCTACAGCCATTAGGGCCATTAAAAAAGAAGATCCGAACGGAGAGCTGGTTAAAAAATACGATCTGACTCACTTCAAAAAACAGTTCCTCGCCGGTGAAAGATGCGATGTGGCGACTTTGGACTGGTTTGCAGAACATATCGGAGTTCCGGCTATTGATCATTGGTGGCAGACAGAATCCGGCTGGCCAATGCTGGGTTTAATGACCTTTGATGATCAGTATAAAATCAAAAGAGCTTCCGCCGGAAAGCCCATTCCCGGCTATGATATTAAAATCTTTGATGAGAACGGATATGAACTTGATACCCATCAGGAAGGTTATTTAATTATCAAACTTCCGCTTCCTCCTGGTGCCCTCCTCGGAATATGGAATGATCATGAACGTTTTCAGAGCAGTTATTTATCTCAGTATAAAGATTATTATTTTTCTGGAGATGGTGCTATTCGGGATGAGGACGGCTATATTTTCATTACCGGAAGAGTGGATGATGTCATTAATGTCGCCGGGCACAGGCTTTCTACATCAGAAATGGAGGAAATTGTCTCTTCTCACCCTGATGTTGCCGAATGCGCCGTCGTAGGCATCGATGACGAGCTGAAAGGACAGGTTCCGTTCGCTACTGTTGTTTTGAAAAACGGCTCATCAATTTCTGAAGAGGAAATTGAAAAAGACCTGATCAGAATGGTCCGCGAGAAGATTGGAGCTGTAGCTTTTTTAAAAAATGCAATGGTTGTTAAGCGTTTACCCAAAACCCGCTCAGGAAAGATCCTGAGAAAACTGATCAGAACCTTGCTGGATGGGAAAGATTTTCAGATTCCGTCCACGATAGATGATGAAAAAATCATTGAGGAAATTCAGGAAAAAATCAATGATTATAGGGCTTAAGCCATAAATTAAACATATATTTAATATTAATAAAATTCAAATTTCAAAAACGAAGGGATATGAGAAATTACTTAATTGAAGATCTGCCACATTATTTTGAAGAGTACAAAAAGTCTATTAAAAATCCTAAAAAATTCTGGGACAAAATAGCTGACCAAAATTTCGTGTGGTACCAGAGATGGAGCAAGGTGGTTAAGTATGATATGAATGAAGCCAAAATTACATGGTTTAAGAATGCCAAATTAAACATCACCAAAAACTGCATAGACAGACATCTTGCCGTAAGAGGAGAAAAAACTGCCATTATCTGGGAGCCTAATGACCCTAAAGAAGAAGCACAGCATATTTCCTATAATGAACTGTATAACCGCGTCAATAAAACAGCCAATGTTCTGCGCGAAATGGGGATTGAAAAAGGCGACAGAGTCTGCATCTATCTTCCCATGATCCCTGAATTGGCGGTTACCATGCTTGCCTGTGCCAAACTGGGAGCCGTACATTCTGTTATCTTTGCAGGATTTTCAGCTTCCGCCGTGGCTTCAAGGGTGAATGACTGTAATGCCAAAATGATTATTACTTCTGATGGCAGCTACAGGGGTAACAAAGTTCTGGATCTGAAAAGCATTGTAGATGAAGCACTGGAAAAAACGCCAAGTGTAGAATCTGTGCTGGTCGTGAAAAGAACAAACAACGAGATCAAAATGAAAGAAGGCAGAGATCACTGGATGGCTGATCTGTATGAAAAAGCCTCTCCGGACTTCGTAACCGTTATCATGGATGCCGAAGATCCCCTTTTCATCCTGTATACTTCAGGTTCTACCGGAAAGCCGAAAGGGATGCTTCATACTTCTGCAGGCTACATGGTGTATACAGCCTATACCTTTAAAAATGTGTTTAATTATAAAGAGAATGATATCTATTGGTGTACAGCAGATATCGGTTGGATTACAGGGCATTCCTACATTTTATACGGCCCACTTCTTAACGGAGCAACCACTGTGATTTTCGAAGGTGTTCCCACTTATCCTCAGCCGGACCGTTTCTGGGAAGTAATCGAAAAACACAAGGTTACCCAATTCTACACCGCTCCTACCGCCATCCGTTCATTAGCCAAAGAAAGTTCGGAATGGGTGGATAAGCATGATCTGAGTACCCTGAAGGTGATCGGTTCCGTTGGCGAGCCTATCAATGAAGAAGCATGGCACTGGTTCAATGATCATGTCGGAAAGAAAAAATGTCCGGTTGTGGATACCTGGTGGCAGACGGAAACGGGAGGAATCATGATCTCACCACTTCCTTTCGTTACCCCAACCAAACCCACTTATGCCACACTTCCGTTACCGGGAATCCAGCCTGTTCTGATGGATGACAAGCGTAATGAAATCACAGGAAACCAGGTAACAGGAAACCTATGCATCCGCTTTCCATGGCCCGGCATCGCAAGGACGATCTGGGGTGACCATCAGCGGTATAAGGAAACCTATTTCAGTGCTTTTCCGGGAAAATACTTCACAGGCGACGGTGCACTGAGGGATGAAGTAGGATATTACAGAATTACAGGCCGTGTAGACGACGTGATTATTGTTTCCGGACACAACTTAGGAACAGCTCCTATAGAAGACAGCATCAATGAACATCCTGCCGTTGCAGAATCCGCAATCGTAGGTTATCCGCATGACATCAAAGGAAATGCTTTATATGGCTTTGTGATCTTAAAAGAAACCGGAGAAGGCCGTGATAAGGAAAACCTTAAAAAAGAAATCAATCAACTTATATCGGACCAGATAGGGCCTATTGCCAAACTTGATAAGATACAGTTTGTTTCCGGACTTCCGAAAACACGTTCCGGAAAAATCATGCGTAGGATCCTGAGGAAAATTGCGGAAGGAGATTTCAGTAACTTCGGAGATATTTCTACGTTGCTGAACCCTGAAATTGTTGAGGAAATCAAAAACGAGAGAATTTAAAATTATTCAGTAAAAACGGGCTTCGGTCCGTTTTTTTTATTCTATTCGTAAAAATATTTATCAGTTAACCGGACGGAAAAATTGAACAGGTAACGATTAAGTGCAATATTTTATTTAGATTTTAAAGTTAAACACATGTTCAATAGACATTCTCAAACATTTTAACATTATAATATAGATAAAATGATAAATATTAAATTTTATTAAATTTATGATAATAATATTAAAAAATATTTACTATCTTTAAGTACAATTTAAAAACTATTGCTTATGTCAAATATATTAGCTGGATTATTTGCACATCACAGCGATTACAAAAAGCTTGAAGCCGATCTGGAAAATTCAGGATTTGAAAATTCAGATTACATAGTATATCTCAACAACGGCTCTGACACATCCTCTCAGTACCTGGCGAGTGTTGCGGTAAAAGATAATAACCAAACTGATGGCGTCCGGAATATTTTTAGCCAAAATTCAGTACTGAAGACCTATTTATTTGAGAATATGGGTATTGGGCAGGCAAATTATGATAATCTTAAAAGATTTATCGATGCCAGGAACAGAGCCGACATCCATAACAGCCCCGATGTGAAAATAAAGGCATCAAGCAGCGGCATGGATTCAGAAGTTAAATTCTGACAAAAAACACAAAATCTAATAACCGGAAATCCGCAGAGCGTTCTGCGGATTTTTTATGATGCAAAAGTTTAAAAAATTTTGTATTTTCGTTTAAATATAGGCATTAGCACAAATGAGTTACGATTTAGAACAGGAAAACAAAGAGATCCTTGCCCGGTATAAGGATCTGATTTCAAATACATACAGAACTCTGGATGAGGAAAATAACAAGCTCATCCGGAAGGCATTCGATATTGCATTGGATGCCCATAAGGATCAAAGGAGAAAATCCGGGGAGCCCTACATTTATCATCCTATTGCTGTTGCTAAAATTGTGGCAACAGAGATTGGCCTGGGAGCCACTTCTATCGCCTGCGCCCTGCTGCATGATGTAATAGAGGACTCCGACTATACCTATGAAGATCTTAAAAAGATTTTTGGAGAGAAGATCGCCAATATTGTGAACGGGCTCACAAAGATCTCTATTATGAATCACCAGAACATTTCCGTACAGTCTGAAAATTACAGAAAACTGTTATTGACGCTGTCTGAAGATTTTAGGGTTATTCTTATCAAGATTGCTGACCGCCTTCACAATATGCGGACACTGGAAAGCATGGCTCCTGACAAGCAGAAAAAAATTGCCTCGGAAACAGTGTACATCTACGCTCCTATGGCCCACCGTCTGGGATTGTACAATATCAAATCTGAGCTTGAAGATCTTTCATTAAAATACAATAATCCGGAAGTTTATAACGAGATCGCGGAAAAATTGGAGCTGGCAAAAGAAAGCCGTGAAAGATATATTGAGGAGTTTAAGAAAGAAGCTTCCGAAAGATTAAAAGAAGAAGGTTTAAATTTTACAATCAAAGGCCGCGCGAAAGCTATTTCTTCTATTTACAGGAAAATGCTGAAGCAGGGCGTTCCTTTTGAAGAGGTTTTCGATAATTATGCGATCAGGATTATTTATAAGTCCGATGCAAAGAACGAAAAATTCCTGGCCTGGAAGATCTACTCTATCGTAACGGATGTTTACCACAGTAATCCTTCAAGGATGAGGGACTGGATTACGCAGCCACGGTCTACCGGGTACGAAAGCCTTCATTTAACGGTTCTGGGACCGGACAGAAAGTGGATAGAGGTACAGATCCGCTCAGAAAGAATGGACGAAATCGCCGAAAAAGGGGTCGCCGCTCACTACAAATATAAAGAAGGCTACAAACAAAGCTCCGATGACCGTAATTTTGAAAGATGGGTTACTGAAATCCGTGATATCCTGGAACAGCAGCAAAACCTTTCCACATCTGAACTTTTAGATAATATTAAACTCAATTTATATTCTAAGGAAGTATTTGTTTTTACTCCTAAAGGGGAAATTAAGATTCTTCCAACGAATGCAACAGCTCTGGATTTTGCTTTTGCCGTTCACTCCGACCTTGGAATGAAGTGTCTTGGAGCAAAAATCAACGGGAAGCTGGTTCCTATTTCGTATGTTCTTCAGAATGGTGACCAGATAGATATTTTATCTTCGCAGAATCAGAAGCCCAAGTCGGACTGGCTGGAATTTGTAGTGACATCCAAAGCCAAGTCCAAGATCAAAAGTTACCTGAATTCCCAGAAAAACCAGCTGGTGGAAGATGGAAAAGAAATTCTTCAAAGGAAGCTTCGCCATGCGAAGATCAACTTTAACGATGAAGAGGTTAACAAACTTCAGAAGTTTTTCAATCTAAAATCTTCTCAGGAACTGTTCCTTAAATTTCAAAGCAATGAGCTGGATGTCAGCAGCCTGAGAAAATATATTGAAAGCAAGAACGTATTTAATAATTTACTTTCAAGATTCAGAAAATCTCCGTCAAAGAATATTCATTTTGAAGAGCCAAAAGAACAGAATCTCGATATGATCGTTTTCGGGAAAGATGAAGAAAAACTGAATTACAGCTATGCAAAATGCTGTACCGTAATTCCCGGCGATAAAATTTTTGGATTTATCACCATTTCCGACGGTATCAAGGTTCACAGCGACAACTGTCCGAATGCCATTAATCTGAGAGCACAATACGATTATCGTGTTATCCCGGCCAAATGGGTAAATGCGGAAAGCTTTAAGAACAGAGTTAAGATCGAAATTGAAGGTCTTGACAGGATGGGAATGATCAACGATATTACAACCGTGATCAGCGGAAGCATGGGAATGGATATGAAGAGTATGTCCATAGAATCCAACAACGGCATGTTTATGGGCAATATCAATCTTGAAGTTAAAAACAAAGGCCAGCTGGAAGAAACATTTAAAAAACTTAAAAGCATTGACGGAGTTTCAAGAGTGAGACGATTACAATCATAAACATGAATTTATCTTTATATTTTAAAAAATTTTTCAGCAGCAATCAGTCATCGGGAATTATACTTATTTTCTGTGTGCTTGCCTCATTATTGATCGCCAATTCGTCTGCGGGTGAAGGATTTCAGAATTTTCTGGATAAAGAAGTGGGCACCAGCCTTTTTCACCTTACCTATCCTGTGAGCATATGGATCAATGACGGACTGATGGCCGTTTTCTTTTTACTTGTAGGACTCGAGATCAAACGGGAAATGGTGGAAGGTGAACTTTCTTCCTTTAAAAATGCCTCATTGCCCATTTTTGCTGCAGTTGGAGGAATGCTGGTTCCTGCTGCTATCTATACCTTCTTCAATGCCGGAACAGAATATGGCAGCGGATGGGGAATTCCTATGGCTACGGATATTGCCTTTTCACTGGCTATCATTTCAATGCTGGGCAAAAAGATTCCCAACTCTATTAAAATATTCCTTGCAGCACTGGCGATTGTAGATGATCTGGGTGCCATTCTGGTAATTGCTATTTTTTATACTGAACAAATCCACTGGACCTATCTCCTGCTTTCGTTTGGAACAGCAGCACTGCTGTTTCTGTTAAACTTTTTGAAAGTTACCCGCATTATTTTTTATATTATTCCGGGATTATTTTTATGGTATTTCCTGCACCATTCCGGAATTCATGCAACAATAGCCGGAGTTCTGCTTGCTTTTTCCATTCCTACGAATGTATCTGATGTAGAAATTTCACCCCTTGAAAAGCTGGAGCATCAGCTTCATTTTCCGGTAAGCTTTCTGATCATGCCGATATTTGCCTTAACGAATACCAACATCACTTTTACCAGCGAAATGGTAACGGGAGTGACAAGTACATTAGGTTTAGGGATTATCTGCGGACTGATTTTAGGAAAACTGATCGGGATCAACGTGTTTTCTTTTATTGCCATTAAATTAAAGCTCAGCGAACTGCCACAAAACAGTACATGGCTACAGATGATGGGTGTTGGTTTACTCGCAGGAATAGGTTTTACCATGTCCATTTTTATTGCACTTCTTTCCTTTAAAGATGATATTCCTATTCAGGATGAAGCTAAATTTGCTATCCTGATCGCTTCTTTCTTAGCGGCAGTTTTAGGGTTTGTGATATTAAGTATGAGTTCTAAAAAAGACAGGAACGCTGTTGAAAATTAATCTTTTTTCTCTTCCAGCTTTATTTTGTGCTCTTCATCACTTTCCAGATTAGGTTCTGTAACGGATGCACGATAGTGGGCCGCTTCTCTTTTGATCTCATCAGACAGCAGCTTTTCAATCCTGAGTTTTCTTAGGGCCATATTAAGCTCGTTTCCGAACAGCAGGAGATATACATTCACATTCACCCAAACCATCAGCAGAATCATACTTCCGATGGAACCGTAAAGGACATTATATCTGGCAATATCTTTCACATAGATCGCGAAGATAAAGGTAGTGAGAACAAACAGGACCGTCGTTAAAATAGCGCCCGGTACCGCCTGTCTGAATCTGGCAATCTTTACCGTTCCCAGCCAGTAAAAAAGTGTTAAAAGGATGAAGTAAAACAGCGGAAAAGATACAAATCCAATGATCTTGGAAAGGTTATTCACAAGCCAGGAAATATCGTAAGCAGGTGTAAAGAGTTTCATTACAACCTCTACATAATACACCCCGAAAAGTGCCAGAAAGACAATGGTAATAAAGCCTATTGTGATAAAGAAAGAAAGAATAAACTCTTTGACGTCAGTGAGCTTTTCGTCTGAATTTTCATTGAATCCGTTGATAAGCGAAAAGGTTCCGTTGGTGGCAAAAACCAATGCCAAAACAATGGTTAGATTACTGATGCCTTTCATATTCGGGATGATATTGGTTTCAATATATCCCCTTACATCGCCTTCCATATTAGAAGGAAAAACGTTATGCATCAGAACTTCAAAAATATAAAACTGAAGCTTGTCATAATGCGGCATGTACGGCAAAACGGAAAGCAGGAAGAGCAGAAAAGGAAACAAACTGATGGTAAAGCTCCAGGAAATGGCGGCCGCCTTTCTTCCGATATTCCCTTTGAAAATTCCGGAAATATAGATCTGGAACATCTGCCAGAGTGATATTCCCAAAACAGGAATATGTATACCGTCAAAAAACTCTTGAATCTTCAAGATAAATTTAGGAACTTTTATACTCATCTATTTGGTGCATTTTCTCTTACTATAACAGCTTGGGTTATCTCATAAAAGAGAAACACTGCTGTTTCAAATAAGTCTTATATACAAATATAAACATTTTCTTTATCCTGCTATAAAGCTGAAACTGATTGGTCTGCATCAATGGTATAAAATAGCTATTCTCCCTTCATCTCAGGAAAGAAAATATTATCTGAAAAGTAACAGATATCAATAAAAGCTATTAATCTGTTCAATATAGATTTTAGCACTTATTTTAAGTATTAACCGCCATATTAACACTGTTGACTATAGAATACGTTTATAATTCGGGAATATGGTATTATTGAAGATTAAATCATCAATGCTGTACATTGAATACTTTATAGTTTCTGAATTGTGTCTCCTCTTTTTTAGTATTAAAAAATGGTATCTTTGTGCTTTGAAATCCTCTATACATGCGAATCAGCTTACTTTGTATCGGTAAAACAGATGACAAGGAGATCACTTCCCTGATCAGTTACTACCTTACCCGTCTTCCCAAGCACTGGAATTTTGAAATCACAGAAATTCCGGATGTAAAAAACGCTAAAAACCTCTCGCCTGAACTTTTGAAAAAGGAAGAATCTAAGCTTTTCTTAAATTATATTGATAAAAATGATCTTGTTGTACTCCTTGACGAGAAAGGCAAGCAGTTTACCAGCCGTGAATTCTCACAGAGAATTGATACCTGGATGAATTCTTCGGTAAAAAAAGTTCATATCCTCATCGGAGGTGCCTATGGTTTTTCAGAGGAGATCTATAGCCGGGCCAATGAAAAGATGTCTTTATCAAAAATGACTTTTACCCACCAGATGATCCGTCTGTTTATTGTTGAACAGTTTTACCGGGCTGATCAGATTTTACAGGGGAAACCATATCATAATGATTAAAAATCATGTATTTAAGAAAAGATCCTGCTTTATTTAACTTGTAAATTGATCTGCCTTTTGGCTTCACCAATTACAAAAGCAACGGAATTGGCAATATTGAAACTTCTGATCAATTTTGACATAGGAATTGTCAAATGATTTTCGAACTGCTCCAAGACTTCCTTACTCAAACCCACACTCTCCTTACCAAAAACCAGCCAGTCACCATCCTGGAAATCATTTTCCAGATATGATTTTTCAGCATGGGAGCTCATTAAAAAAACACGGGAAGGATCTGGGATATTCTTCATCCACTCTTCTATATTGGCATATTCAGTAACATCAAGATGCACCCAATAATCCAAGCCTGAACGTTTGAGGTTTTTATCATTGATTACAAATCCAAACGGATGAACGAGGTGAAGCTTACTTTCTGTACCCACACATAGCCTTCCGATATTCCCTGTGTTATTAGGTATTTCGGGTTCTACAAGAACAATGTTTAGCATTTATTTCTTTATTTATGACGTATTTTGTCTGATACCGCTTGATTACGGGCGCGGCATTTCATGCCGCGCCCGTAATCAAGCGGTAGTATAAATTTATTTTTTCACACATTTAGCATAATAATCCGCCAAGATCGCTTTTTCATAACCCAGGCTTACTGCTTTATCCAGATTTTCACAGGCTTCCTTTGGCTTTGCCGTATCAAATAGAACCATTGCTTTGGTTACATAAGAATGAGAAAATTTCGGATCTATGGAAATAGCTTTATTAACATCGGTAAGGGCTTCTTTAGACTTTTTCATTTTGAAATAAACATCTGCCCTGCCATTATACAGCAGTGATTCAGGTTTTTCAGAGATCAGCTGGTTGTAATCTTTTAAGGCACCATCCAGGTCGCCGTTGTTTTTCTTCAGGTTGGCCAATCCTGTTTTGGCAAATATGTTATCCGGAGCAAAGCTCAGGATCTGTTTAAGATCATTCAGGGCAAGATCTTTTTTCCCCTGGCTGTCGTAGATCTTGGAGCGGGTAAGGTAAAATTCAGGATTTTCAGCATCGATTTTGAGGCCTGTGGAAATGTATTCCAATGCTTTGGCCTTATTCCCTTTCTGACTGTTCAGTGATGCCAGATTGGCATATACCGGGGCCGATAAAGGATTTGCTTTTAAAGCAGATTCATACGATTTTAAAGCTAATGCAGACTTTCCCAGCCTTCTTTGGGCTGTCCCGAGATTATTGTAATATTCGGACTGAAATTTCTGGATTTGCTCTTTTTCCGCGAGTTTGCTGTATTGTTCTTCTGCACATTTGTAATCGGCTTTTTTAAAGCATTCTTCCGCTTTAGTTTTATCCTGTGCATAAAGACCGAATGAAGAGCATATAAATGCTGTCAGTAATAAAGATTTTTTCATGAAGCTATATTTTGTTTGTTGATGACTTTTTTGGCGAGCACTCCAAATATCACTCCCAATAAAGATCCAACAAACGCCCCTACCAAAATATCTATCGGGAAATGCACTCCTAAATATATCCGGCTGTAAGAAACTACCACAGCCCATACAAATATAGCATATGGAAACCAATTGAGCTTCTTTTTCAATAAAATACTTAAATAAGCTGCCAGGAAGAAGGTATTGGAGGCATGGGCAGAATAAAACCCGTACTGCCCGCCGCACTTCACAATCCTCATATAATGTTCTAAACTGGGATCATGACAGGGCCGGAGCCTGGCCACTCCATATTTGAAAACACTTGCCAACTGGTCAGAAACGGTAGCTCCAAGTGCTAGAAATATAAGGATAAAAATTAGGGATTTTAACTTATAATTCTTGTATAAAAAGTAAAGAAATATGATGTAAAGCGGTACCCAGATCCATGTACTGGAAATGAGCATCCAAAACTGGTCGAAGGAAGTGTCGCCCAAATTATTAAGGTATAAAAAAACCTTTTTGTCTTCCTGAATAATTTCCTCCATGAATTATCTGCTTACCGGCCCTTCGTAGGTTTCGTCGTCGGCAGGCTTTAGTTTTGGAGGTTCATTAGTAGCAGAAGGTTCTGTTACGATATCTTTTTCAATGTTCTTCATGGGGTTGAAATCTTTTGCCGCATCTTTTACCTTCTCAATTTCTCGCTTGATCTCAGAAACAGGGTTATCTGTTTCCTTCATGATCTCAGTTTTAATGTCTTCCACTGCACCACGCATCTTTCTAACGCCTGCCCCAAGGTCACGCGCTATCTGAGGAAGTTTATCCGGACCGAATAAAACAACAATCGCCACTGCGATCAGTGCCATTTCTCCAATGCTTAATTCCATGTGGTAAAATTACGAAAGTTTATACATTTATTTACAGGAAACTAAAATTTTAAACAAATTTTAAGATTTGAGAGGTTTTGTTTCGGTACGGGATACGGGAGGACGTGTTTGAGAGTTTTAGTTATACGCTCATAGATTGTTAATTTTGATGCTTAAGGTTTGACTTACGAAGCAAAATTCACAATTGATTATTCACACTTCGGTATTAAACATTCCACAACTTCCAGTTAATAAATAATTAATTCAACAAAATGAGATTTAATATTAATTTTCTTATATTTATTACACAAATCCATTAATATTTTATTATGAAAAAACTAGTAACTACTTTTAAGCTTTTTGCTGTCATATCAGTATTAACGCTTACTGCCTGTCAGGATGAAAACATCGAAACAATGCAGGAAACAACTGTCACTAAGGCATCAGCTGCTGATCTTAAAAAGGAAATGAGTCCGGGACTACAGACCGTTCCGGAAAACGTTCAGATCCAGATCAGTGATTCTAAGAAAAACCTTGAACAGTATCTTAAAAACGAACTTCAGATTACAGAGATCAATGTGTTAGGAAAGCTTTCGACACAGAAAGGTATTGAAATCTCCCGGGATTTAATTTCGGACAGAGAGCAATTTACCGCGGAAGGAAACATTCTTGCTCCGGAAACCGTAAAAGTAGGAAAAATAGGAATGTTGTTCTCCGGAGATCAATTGGCAGAAGCTCAAAAAGGACTTAAAGAAGCAGCTTCTGAGCAGATCAAAACCGGTACCGATGTTCTTGAAATTTCGTGGAACTATAAAGGTGAACAGTTTACATCGTTATGTTTTTACAATGAATCAGGAATTATCTGGGATAATGTATTTGCCGGACTTGTCATGATGGAAACAAGAGGAAATGCTGAAGCTTCTCCTGTTGATGCTCAGGCAAAGGTATCCTCAAAATGGTTCAAGGAATGGTGGACAGCCAAATGGCTTTGGGGCTCGAAAAGAGGGGAAATCGGATACAAGATTACTATTTATTATTCCGGATCTACGGTTTCAAATGTTGATGTAAGCGACTGGGGAAATATCAGTTTGGGCAAAGCAAAAAGCGAAAGCAAAATCACAAAGAAAACAGGAGCTTACGGGCAGTGCAGATATGCGCTTGGATTATGTACTCCTACGGGATCTTTAAGCTTTAACAGCAGCAATTTTTCCGTATCATTTTCGGGGCTGGGAAGCAATATCGTAAGTAATGGAACAAAATCACTTTATCCGTAAAATTCTGACACCTTATTATATTTCAATAAAAATAGGGAAGCTTCAACGCTTCCCTATTTATTTCTCTGCTAAATATTCGTAAGTATTGTTTACAGCTTTTTGATCAGTTTTTTATCTTTTTTCTGAAATGCAAAATAGGTCATTACCACGCTTATCGCCATTAAAATAAATGCCAGGAAGAATGGTGCTCCCGAAAATTCAAACGGAGCTTCGTCATGAGTAAAGAAGTAAAACAGGTTGGTCATCAACGGCGGTCCTATGATAGAAGTAGCGCTCATCAAGCTGGTTAATGCTCCCTGAAGCTCTCCCTGCTCGTTGGAAGGTACACTTTTCGTAATTACTGACTGCAATGCCGGTCCACAGATTCCTCCCAAACAGTAAGGAACCAAAAACGCAAACATCATCCAGCCTTCTGTAGCAAAGGCAAATAATAGCATTCCTAATGCATACAAAGCCAATCCGTAATAAATACTTTTTTCATCTCCCAGCTTAGGAGTTGTCCAACGTATCAGAATTCCCTGAACTAAACCTACTAAAAGGCCTACAACTCCTAATGAAATTCCAACCATTCTTTCTGTCCAGTTAAATTTATACATGGTGAAAAAGCTCCAGTTACTCTGTACCGCATGTCCTGCAATATAGATTAAAATAAGGGCAAATATCAACCCTGAAATTTCCGGGTGTTTCCCCAGAAACTTAAATGAACCCACAGGATTTGCTCGTTTCCAGTCGAATTCTCTTCTTTTATCTTTATCTAAGCTTTCAGGAAGAACGAAATAACCGTAAAGGAAATTCAAAAGGCATAAACCTGCTGCTGCATAAAAAGGCACTCTTGCACCATAGTGCCCCAGAACCCCTCCCAATACAGGTCCGATGATAAATCCAAGACCGAATGCAGCCCCGATAAGACCGAAATTCTTAGCCCTGTCTTCATCTGTAGAAATATCAGCAATATAAGCACTGGCCGTTGTTACACTGGCACCTGTAATCCCTGCAATAATCCGGCCCAGGAAAAGCCACCAGATCGTGGGTGCAAGGGCAAGAAAAATATAATCTACAGCAAATCCAAAGAGGGAAATCAGAATAATAGGCCTTCTCCCGTATTTATCACTCAGGTTTCCTACCACCGGTGAAAAGATAAACTGGGTAAATGCATAGGCAAAACCAAGCCAGCCGCCATATTTTGCAGCTTCACTGATGTCGGCATGAATAAGCTCCTCAATTAATTTGGGAACAACGGGGATAATGATTCCCCATCCGGTAATGTCAATCAATAAAGTAATAAATATAAAGCCGATGGCTGCTTTTTTCCTTGAGTTTTCCATAATGCTGCAAAATTAATCAAATCCGAAAATATAATCATTCTAAATTGTGGTTTTGGAAGAGAGTTGAGAACCAAGAGTCAAGAGTCAAGAGCCAAGAGCCAAGAACCAAGAACCAAGAACCAAGAACCGAGATAACAGACACCAGATTTTAGATGTTAGACTGGCAAATATAAATTCAAACTTTTAATTTTAAATATTATTTTTTTTAACACCAGGCCTGAATCTTAAATCTGCTAACCGGAACTCCTCATACTCTCTTACTCTCATACTCCAAAACCCCGCCACCCACAAATCGTTCCCCTATATAAAAAAGGCCGCTTCTTTCGAAACGGCCTTTACTTATTTATTGTAGTTGATATTACTTTGAAGCAAGTACTTCTTTGGTACTTGTTGTCTTACCGTGTACCTCTTCTTCTTTCCCTTTTTTAAGGAAATCGTAAGCGATAGCCGATGCAATAAAGATAGATGAATAGGTACCAAATCCGATACCGATCAACATGGCAAACATAAATCCTCTCAGGTTATCTCCACCAAAGATGAAGATCGCCAGGATCACAAGGATCGTTGTAAATGATGTGTTGAATGTTCTACCCAATGTACTGGAGATGGAATCATCAAATAATCCTGCCAGTGTTAAAGCTTTCTTCTCTCTTAAATACTCTCTGATTCTATCGAAGATAATAACGGTATCATTGATAGAGTATCCTAATACCGTAAGAATTGCTGCAACAAAATCCTGGTTGATCTCCATGTTGAACGGCATAAATTTATGAAGCAATGAATACGCTCCCAAAATAATTATCGCATCATGGAACAAAGCTACTACAGCACCCAATGAGAATTGCCATTTTCTAAATCTAAATAAAATATAGATGAAGATACCCGCCAAAGCTGCTGCTACAGCAAGCATACCGTGAGTCTGAATATCATCTGCTACCGTAGGACCTACTTTTTCAGAAGAGATAATTCCTGCATGTTCCTTATCTGCAGATTTGAAATCATTCAATGTCATGCTGGCAGGTAAGCTAGCCTTTAATCCTTCGTATAATTTCTGCTCTATAGTCTGGTCAGCTTTTAAAGATTCATCTTCAATAAGATAATCTGTTGAAATTTTCAACTGTCTGTCATTACCGAAAGTTTTAGCTTCAACAGAAGAATTTTTACCATCTTCAGTTTTGAATACTTTTACCAGATTCTGCTCAATATCTTCAGCATTAACAGCTTTATCAAATCTTACCACATAATTTCTACCTCCTGTAAAGTCGATTCCGTATTTGAATCCGTTCATTGCGATGGATATAACACAAATTACTGTCAGAATACCGGAAATAATGTATGCGTATTTTCTCTTCCCGATAAAATCGATCCAGGTATTTCTGAATAGATTCTTCGTCGGAGGAGTCCAGACAGAAAGATGTTTTCCTTTATTCAATCTTGTGAAGATCATTACTCTGGAAAGCAATACAGAAGTAAAGAATGTCATTAAAATACCAATTCCTAAAGTCAGAGCAAATCCTTTGATAGGTCCTGTTCCGAATAAGAAAAGTACACCAGCCGTCAATAATGTCGTTAAGTGACCATCTACGATCGCACTTAGTGCATGTTTGAAACCGTCTTTATAAGCTTCCAGAATGCTCTTTCCTGCAAATAATTCTTCTTTGGTTCTTTCGTAGATAATTACGTTCGTATCGACCGCCATTGCCATCGTAAGAACGATACCCGCGATACCAGGAAGCGTCAGTGTAAAGTCTCCGGAATCCATAATTCCGAAAATATAGAATAAGTTGATGATCATTGCAATTACAGCATACACACCTGCACCACCATAATAGAAGATGATATAAACAATAATAATAAGGAATGCGATAGCAAATGAGATAACCCCTGCATTAATAGACTCCTGTCCTAATGAAGGTCCTACAACTGTAGCCTGAACTACTTTTGCTCCCGCCGGTAATTTACCTGCTCCTAAAACGTCTACCAGTTCTTTAGCTTCCTCCTGAGAGAAATTACCAGAGATCTGGGTTCTACCGTTAGGAATGGCGTTCACAACGTTTGGCGCAGTATATACTCTGCCATCCAAGGTTACCGCTACCGGCCTACCTACGTTCTTCTCAGTTAATGTTTTCCATTCTTTAGCTCCTTTGGAGTCCATCTGCATGTCTACTACCACTCTGCTCAGCTCATCATAGCCAATGCTTGCCGTTTCAACAGCGCCGTCTACCGGAGCTTTTTGGTTGATGTTACCTCTGATCGCATACAATACCAAACTTTCAGCATCTGTAGCTTCAGGCTTGTAACCCCACATGAACTGTGTATATTTAATGTTAGCCGGACGTAATGACTGACCTACTTTGCTGTTCAAAATTTTGTTTACAGCAGCAGTATCTGAAAGTTTTACGCTTGCAACACCGTTTGATCTTAATTTGTCAAGGTTTAAAAGACTCATGAAGTTGATATTCTTCGCAACTCCCATAGAATCACCTTTTATACCCACCATTGTAGTCAATGTCTGGAAATATGGCGCTATTTCAGGAACCTGCTGTACTTCCCAGAACTGAAGTTTTGCTGAAGTCTGAAGCATTTTCTTCACCTTGTCGATATCTTTCATACCAGGCATTTCAACAGAAATTCTTGCCGTACCCGGTACTCTCTGAACGTTTGGCTGCACCGCACCCATTTTATCGATTCTGGTTCTGATTACTTCGAAAGCAGTACCTACAGAAAGATCAATTCTTCTTTTGATGATACTTTTTACCTGATCATCAGTCGTATTGTACTTGATCTCCGATAAATTGGTATTCCCGAAAAGTTCAGGATCAGCCAGCTTAAGGTTCGTCCCTTTTGCTCTGTTGATCGCTTCAAACTGATCGAAAAAATTATCGATGTAAGATTTTGTAGAATTCTTCTGAACTTCATCCGTTTTATTCAAAGCCTCAATAAGAACAGGATTGGTAGAATAATTCGTTAAATCATTTACCAGATCTCTTTGGTTGATTTCCAAAAGAACGTTGATCCCACCTTTCAAGTCAAGACCAAGTTTCATTTCCTTGTCTTTGGCTTTAGTGTAATAAAGTTTTGTGAATCCCAGGTTCAAAGTATCTTTAGAAAGTCTTGTAATTTCTTTCTGATACTTTTCCGGATTGTCTCCTGCAACAGCAGTCGCCTGCCTTTCAATTTTGCTGGCGTACCAAGTTGGTAATAGCTCATTTAAGCAAATTAACCCTAGTACAATAGCAACAATTGTAATAAGTCCTTTTCCTTGCATTTTGTTATAACTACGTTAAATTAAGTCGGCAAATATAATGATTTTATTATTATTTTATGAATTTTTTAACAGCAGAAACGGTTTATTTTCAGATATATCGGGGTTTTAACTTCTATTTAAGATTTAATAATTTTTCTTCCTTATCGTAATGAAATTTTCAAATTCCGATTGGTATAAAATTTTCATTCATTTATCAATACACTAAATATCAAAATATTATGAAAAAACTATTTTTTACCCTGGGCGTTTTTTCTTCTTTAATCGTTAATTCTCAAAGCATTAATTTAGTAGAATTTGCGTCCGGGCTCACCAGTCCGGTTGAAATTACGAACGCCAATGACACCCGTCTCTTCGTCGTACAGCAGAACGGAATCATTAAGATCATTCAGCCCAACGGAACAATCAACAGTGCCGATTTTATGAATATCAGCTCCAAAGTTCTTTATGGAGGGGAAAGAGGCCTTCTTGGTCTTGCCTTTCATCCTCAGTATTCAACCAACGGGTATTTCTTTGTGTATTACAACAATACCGCCGGAAATATCATTGTAGCAAGATATTCTGTAAGTTCTACCAACCCTGACGTTGCAGATCCAGCTTCCGAAAAGATCCTTCTGAATATTCCAAAACCGTTTGACAATCATAACGGCGGAAGTATTCATTTCGGTCCTGACGGAAATCTTTGGATCGTTACAGGAGATGGCGGAAGCGGCGGAGACCCCAACAACAATTCCCAAAACATAAATTCACTCTTGGGAAAGATGTTAAGGATAGATGTGAATGCTACAGGACCGTATAATATTCCACCCGGAAATCCTTTTGCAGGAACTTCAGTGACCGGAGCTGATGAGATCTGGGCCTATGGACTTAGAAATGCATGGAAATTTTCATTTGACACCAATACAGGGAATGTAATCATTGCTGATGTAGGCCAGGGAGCCATTGAAGAGATCAACAGAATGCCTGCCACCCAAGCCGGAATCAATTACGGATGGCGATGTTATGAGGGTAATAATGCGTACAATACAGCAGGATGTGCCCCTATGTCCACAATGACATTTCCGGTTGCCGTTTATGATCATTCCGGAGGAAAATGCTCCATAACCGGCGGATATGTTTACCGGGGAAGCCAGTACCCTTCTCTTCAGGGGAAATATTTCTTTGCAGATTACTGTTCAGAACAGATCGGAATTCTGAATCCGGATAATTCTATTGTGTGGAATTCTCCAAGTTCAGGAAACAATTTTTCTACTTTCGGACAGAATTCCCAGAAAGAATTGTTTGTCGCGGCGGTAAACAGCGGGAAGGTATTTAAAATCACAACAGGCGCGCTGGCAACCAATGAAACAGACCGTCTCAATTCTTTGTACATTCATCCCAATCCCGCTTCCGAAAAGGTTTTCATTGAAGGTCTGGAAGATCTGAACAGCACTGCAGATCTTATCAGTACAGAAGGAAAAATAGTTCTGGAAAAAGCAAAAATTGAAAATGACGGCAGTGTGGATATTACAGGAATTCCTGCAGGAGCTTACTACCTGATCATCAAATCGGGAGATGTGAAATCTTACAGTCAGAAGTTGATTATTAAATAATAGTAATGTAGCCTCCCTTAATGTATTCATTTAAATAAAAATTTTGTTTTGAAAGGCCCTAATAACTACATTCTAGGGAGGTTTATAAATTCAAGATCAATAACTGAAATTATTTTTGAGCCCTAACTGTCGGGAATTAAACCTGACCATTAGAGCTTTACACTTTATCTGATGACAATATCATGTATTTATTTTTAGCAATTTTACTTTCATAAAAACGCCTAACATAATCATATAATAGTAGTTCATGTGCTCTATTATTTGTAGGAATCATTCTATTAATATTCATATGTATATAACTAAAAATATACTTTTCAAAATTAATTTCTTCTTTTAAACAAATATTTTTTAAAATCTCAATAGTTTTTTTTAGTTCTGAATCTCTTTTCTTTAATAGAATTATTAATTTCTTCATTATTGGATCATCATTCAATAATCGCTTTGATTCATCAATAATATCCTCTACAAATTTCCTTTTATCCCTATACAATTCATTAAGTATTTTTGAATTGTTTATATTGTAGCCAAACTCATATCTAAAAGACTCGCTCATGCTACTTATAATCTTTAACTTATCTTCAGGACTTTCACAAAAAAAACTAAGATAAGAATCTACACTTATCAACGAAATTTTCCATTTATAGTCTTCTATTTCACTTTTATTGATAATCTTTAACATCTTAATACAATATTCACTATCAATATAGAAGAGCGATTCCGTAATATCCATTAATTTTTCGTTATAGCGTTCAAGCTCTTGTTCATATGTATCCATCTGAATTTTCCAAATAATATCATTTTCAATATACTTCTTTAATCTACTTTGAAATAAATTCAAAATAAGATTTATTGAATTGACATTTTTCAGCTTAATTCTTAATCTAATATGATAATATGGGTCAGAATATCTAATAAAAAAAAACTTTTCTATATAGTTCTCTTTTTCAACATATTTAATAATTTTAAATATGTCATCCGTTAAAATTTTATCTGAAAAGGATCTACTCATATAAAACTTTAAATATATCCATTCTGAACCAGGCACGTATTTTCCTTTCATAATTCATTTTTAAAAAAAGAAACTATAAATTCATTTGTATAAACATTATTTTGCAAGTCTCTTGCTATAGAATAGTTTGAATCAAATAAGAATTCTTTTAAAGTTATAAATTTATTTTTTTTTATTATTTCAAATAGTGACATTATACTAATCTCATTTAATAAATCTATAAACAATTCATTATCTGACTCACAAAAGACCACAAATTGTGGTATCTTATATTTTTTTCTCCAAATATTTATGCTCTCTAAATTATTCCTAAAAATATTATTCTCAATTTCTTTTTTTTCAAAAAACCAAGTTGCGGGACTTAGGATTACATTTTTGTATTTAACTCTGGGAATATACTTTAAACTCTTATTAGGAGTAAGCGATACTCCTAATAAATTTTCATTGTCATTTTGTATATCGCATAATAGCCCAAAAGCTGGAATATTGGACATTGAATGATTTAATGCATTAGTATGCGCAATTTTGACTTCACTATTAAGTGTTTTAGATTTTAAAACAATTTTTCCTTCAACAATTGATATAGTTAAATCAGAAACAGGTATGCTTTTACACGATGAGGAAGAATTGGTAAGAATTGTTAATTCATAGTCTCTCATTTGAGGTCTAATAATGACATTTCCTATTCTTGGATTAGGAATATGTACAATTTCCAAGATGGGCAGAGCAACTAATTCCTGTTCCTTTTTTGTAATTTCTCTTATAAAATCGTCTATATCAGAACTCATATGAGAGAACCTTGCCAACAAATTAGCACCTGAATTTCCTCCTGCTGAATTTAATTTTAAAATATGTTGATTTTCTTCATAACCAACTATTTCAAAACTACAGTAAAATGTAGGATACAAATCATGTAAGTTTTTATTTTCAACATCCTTATCAGTTAGTATTATTTCATTTTTACCTAATCGTAATGTTTCTATTATTTTCTCAAATAACAATTTTTGTTTATTATTCAGATTTAGGCCAGCATCATCTTGTGTATTTTTTAATGGCAACCTTAATCCTTTAGTCAAATCATTTACATATGGCTCTCCATTATAACTTACCGGGTATCCAACACCAACATCTGCATCACAAGCAAAAAGAAAATCAACTTCCCTACCCTCAAATTTTTCAGTAAAAACTTTTTTAAATAATTCTAAATTTTCATTTTTATTATTGCCATGATTTAATTTCGTTAAGAATAAAATTGCAGATAATATATCATCACATATCTCTTTATTCAAATTTGAAACACTTGATCCTTTATATAAATCAATTTGGAAAATATTTTTCTTACTGTAATTTATCTCAATTTTATCAAGTATATGTGTCACTGAATTATAACTAATTTTTGGATTTAAAGGATCATAGCCTTCAATTATACTTTTTATATTAATTAATAGAGAGACAATATCAGGTTGTACATTTCGTTGAATCAAGATATCAATTAAATAATTTAATGGATTTCCATTTGTAATAGAAGGTGTGATTTCACTTATAAGAATTTTAGAATCTATCAATTCGAAAATAAAATCTTCTGCTTCCTGATTTGATATTTCATTCTCCATTTCCGTTACAAATGAAATTATACTCTTAATTTTAGCTCCCTTTTGTGCATACTTTATAACTTTTTTTAAAATAGAAGTATTGTATACTGATGAGATTGAATATTTAAAGTGTTTATTTTCACTAAACTTTGCTTCATAATATCTAGCCTCATTAAGCACATTATATAGAGTATCATTTGGAAAGTAAAAGATATTATCCTTTACAATCTTTTCTAACTTTTCTATGATGGAACAAATAATTTCCATATCTAGTCTAATAAATCTATTGATTTTATTATTAAAGATAACTTCAGATACTTCTGATGTAATGAAACCAGCTGTAATACCAGAAAATAAGCCGTATGGAGTTGTTCTTGTTCTTATTCTTCTCCAGTATTTAAATAAAGAATTAAATATTTTTTCTTTTTCCTTTTCATTGATAATAAAATTCTCAATGTATTTTTCCATCTCATTATATAATTCAATTGAACTATTAAATATAGCTTCTTTGAAAAATAAATTATTTTCAAATTCCACTTTACTTATCTCATCTATATTAAATCCTAAGGCAGGTGTTCTTAATAGAAATTTATTGAAGTTTTTATATTTTTTGTCCATATTTAAATCAGTAAAAATTTTTGCCATTCAGATTGTATATTAAAATGAATAGTTAAAATTGCCAATGCTATGCCTATTTTCCCTTCCAATAAGCTTAGCCTCTCATGATCATATCGATTTTCGTTTACCAAATAAAACACTTTTTTTTCTCGGTATAATTCTATTGTTTTATCTAGCCAATATTTTGCAGTGTTTAGATAATGATCGTCTTTCATTTTAAGAGCTAATCTATAAAAAAACATTGCTATCCCAGAGGTACCATGACAAAGACTAGCATCCATAATAAAATTTTCTTCTAAATCTCTTCTGTTAGATGCATAATTTATTATTTGTAATGCTTTTTTTTTGATTAAATCATCATTTAATACTTCCGAAGCATTCAACAAACATAAAGCAATGCCAAGATCGCCATAGCACCATGCTAATCGACTTCTCCCAATTTCATAAGAACTTGATTTGTTCGGAAAAAAAGAACCATGCTGAGAATAATCTATTTCCTGTGATAGAATATAATTCACAGCACCTTTTAAAATAGGCAAGATATCTGTATTAAAATCAATATCCTGCCGAATTAGGTTGCATAATAGAATAATGATACTTGCCATTCCATGAGATAGTGAAATATTTGTACTTTCTTTCCATCTTAATATATTATCATTCCAAATACCTGTTTTCTTCAAATGAGATAACAATATTTCAATATTATTTTTATATTTTTCTTCATCCTTATCTTCATTTAGTCTTTCTAAGTAATAAAAAGCGATTCCTACTGATCCATGTAAAAAATCGATATTATCATCCTTTATATAGTTTACGTAGCTTAAGTCTATAAATTCTTCAACTTCATCCGAAATAAAATCAAAGATCCCATCGTCTTCAAAATTACTTTTATTCAAATAACCAATACCAAGACATGCTCCAGATATTCCAGCACAATAAGTAGAAATAGAATCATAGTTTTCAATTGAAGTAAAAATATCCTCTATATAAGCTTCAACTTCTATCTTACTTTCAGGATAAAGTTTTTTATAATCATTTATTAATATTGCTTTTCCTGTTAATCCTGACAAAAGTCCATAGTCATTTTGCAGTAAATCTTGTTTATTTTCTAAAAGGTCAACTATTTCAGTCAATATATCTTTGTACATTATTTAAATTATTAAAATATTGCAATGAAAAAGTCGGAATAATTATCCCGACTCTAGTTATTATTTGAATTTTACAACTGTATTAATAACATTTGGCTGTACTGGTATTATTTGTGGTAACTCCATTAGTACAGTTTGTTGTACAGTCTGCATTAGTACAATTAAGAATGCTCTGTAATCCACCACAGCCATCTGTACATCCTCCAGTCCAAAGTCCATTGTCTATGCCCAATTCTCCACCTTTAATTTTTGATGCTAAAGTTTGATCAAGACTTGAAATAGTTTTCTTTTTTAGTTTTAAAGTTTTTTTTTGCATTTTATTTAGCTTTTGATTCTTTGTAAAATTATATAATTCTATAATTGTGATATTATATAATTAACATTGCAATTTATACAATTTCAATGTTTACAATTCAAAACTAGTTTAACTTTTTTAGACAGCATTTTTCCTTTTATATCGTCATAGAGAAAATTCTCGTTTCAGGTTTATTCCTCATCATCCTGAGGTCAAAAACCATGGCTACATTTCTCGTAAATGCTCTTCCTTTTTCTGTAATCCTGATTTGGTTATCATAAATTTCCACCAATTCATCTTTTTGCATCTCTTCCAGCATCTCAAATGCATTTTCAAGTTCCGGGAAAGAATTTTTATCCGTAAATGTTGTTTCAAGCTGGCACATCAGATTCAAAATGTGTCTTCTTACCGTAAGATCTTCCTGGTCCAGAATATGACCTTTTACCACAGGAATTTTACCTTCTTCAATAATCTTCTGGTACTCTTCCACCGTTTTTACATTCTGCGCAAAAGCATACCAGGAATCTGAAATGGCAGACATACCAAGACCTACCATCAGTTGGGTCTTGCTTGAAGTATAACCCATAAAGTTTCTGTGAAGTTTTTTATGAATCAGGGATTGGTACAGGTCATCATGCTCAAGAGAAAAATGGTCCATGCCCACTTCTATATATCCTAATTTCTCAAGCAGCTTTTTACCGTCTTCATATAAACGGCGTTTTTCTTCACCCGTTGGAAGATCATTTTCATCAAAACCTCTCTGTCCTACTCCTTTTACCCATGGAACATGTGCATAAGAATAGAATGCAAGCCTGTCCGGCTTCAGTTCCATTGTTTTTCTGATCGTATGCTCCATAGCCTCCCAACTCTGGTGCGGAAGTCCGAAAACCAGATCATGACTGATTCCTCTGTAACCGATCTCCTTAGCCCACTCCGTTACATTTTTTACATTTTCGAACGGCTGTACTCTGTTGATCGCCTTCTGAACTTTAGGATCATAATCCTGAACTCCAAAACTTACTCTCCTGAAGCCAAGGTCGTATAAAGTCTGAAGGTGATCCCTTGTTGTATTATTCGGATGCCCTTCAAAAGAAAACTCAGGATGTTCCGCTATTTCTACGGTTTCAAAGATACCCTGTAATAATGTTTTTAAATTTGTTGGCGAAAAAAATGTAGGAGTACCTCCTCCCAGGTGAAGTTCTTTCAGCTTGGGTCTTTCTTCAAAAAGCTCCAGATAAAGCTTCCATTCCTTTAAAACACTTTCCAGATAAGGAATTTCAACGCTGTGCTGTTTTGTGATGCGCTTGTGGCAGGCACAGAACGTACACAATGCCTCGCAGAAAGGCAGGTGAATATAAATAGAAATTCCCTCCTCTGCATTACTCTCATGAAATGACCTGATCACACTCTCCCTCCACTTTTCAGGAGAAAATGTAGATTCGTCCCAATAAGGAACAGTAGGATAAGACGTGTAGCGCGGTCCGGGAATATTATACTTATCTATTAAAGAATTCATTTCAAAATTTAAAATATTATCGAATTATGAAATTTAACATAAAATAAATTTCATCCTGCAAAATTAACCATTACGAATGAATTTTAAACTATGAAATATATTAGGCCGTATTTTATAATGAGTCTAAATATGATCGTTGCTGGAATCCTTCTAATAATGATAAATTCTATCCCTAAGATTTAAAATTTTAATTTCATGACTGAAATTCTTTCTTTTCCGGCAAAGACTACCGTGTTCGCATTTATCCATCTGCAGACGAAAAATCCTTTCTCATCAGAAATTTTCTTCCAGGTTTTTCCGAAATCTGAAGAATAGCTGATATGCTTATCGCCTACAACAATGATTTCTTTTCCTTTTGATCCCGGTTTAATTTTTACGCAGGACGTCTGGCCCGGATTCTTTCCGGAAGCCTGTATCTGCCAGGTTTTCCCGCCATCATTGGTGGTGGCAATATTATTGATATTTTCATCCTGTTTGGTATAGTCTCCGCCTACTGCAATACCGAATTTATCATCATAAAAATCTATTGAATACATTCCCTGGGAAGATTCTCCCTGGATGAAAGGTGTTTCGAAAATCTCAATATTTTCTTTTTTCAGATTCATTCTCAGGATCCTAGATGCTTTTCCGCCGGTTGCAATCCACAGGAAATTTTTGGAAGAAGCAATATTGGTATTGCTGGCAGCAAAAGCAGCTTCACCACTTTTCAATTGTACATTACTTTTGAACATTTCCCACTTTCCCTTTCTGTAAACAGCTAATTTCAACATATTGTCCTTATCTGCATCACTGAAAGTATAGGCCAGCTGGTCATTCACGAAATGCAGAGCGTCATAAAAAGCAGTTTTCACTGTATCTGTAAACACAATTTCTGATTTCAGGTCTTTTTTACTGATCTTAAAAAAATAGGCTGGACTTTCAATATTAATGGTATAAAAAGAATTCTTATCCTGTGCCAGGGTTCTGAACTGAAGCTTTTTATCGGAAAGATTAATCTGCTTTCTGTTCTCTTTATTTTTAAGATCAACAAATCCGAATTTTGAGCCTGTTCCGCTGTACCAGACTTTATCACCATCAATTTCCAGAGCCCTGATGCTTATTTTATCGTTAAGAATCGTCTCAAAACTTTCTATCTGCTGAGAAAATGTAAAAATTCCTAAAAAGGAAAATAAAAATGGTATAAGCTTTTTCATAGAAACAAAAATAAAAAATCCACAGAATTCTGTGGATTTTAAGTTGATATTTTTTATAAATCTATATCAGGTTTTTCTAAAGGCTCCTGTTCTGCTTTAAAAGTTTCCCCAAAGCCTCCGTTCTGAAGCTTAGAATGCTTTTTACTGTACAGGAAATAAACAAAGAATCCGATGATCAGCCATGCAAAAGAATACATCTGTGCTTCTTTGCTCAGGTTAAAGATCAGATAAACGTTGATCGCGATACCTAAACAGGCAATAAGCGGTAAAGCAGGAACCTTAAAGTTTCTCTGTAAATTAGGTTCTTTTACTCTTAGTACCCAAACGGCCACACACACCATTGTAAATGCAAATAGTGTCCCGAAACTGGTCATATGTGCTAGATCATTAATTGGTGTAAGAGAGGCAATAATGGCAATTACCACTCCTAAAATAAGAAGGTTCTTTGTAGGTACTCCAGTTTTAGGATTTACTTTTGAAAAAGTAGCAGGGATCAATCCGTCTTTAGACATTCCAAGGAAAATTCTTGACTGCCCCATGATCATTACCATCAGTACAGAGATCAATCCTATTGTAGCGGCAATGGTAATAATGTAACCAGCCCATGCATATCCGGCAATATCAAATGCGTATGCCACAGGAGCTTTGATCGCATCCGGATATTTACCTAACGGATTAAAGTCTGTATAATGCATCATTCCTGTTAACACCAAGGAAACAAGGATATATAAAAGCGTACAGATAATCAGTGAAGCGATGATCGCAAACGGTACGTCCTTTTTAGGGTTAATAGCTTCTCCCGCCTGTGTGGAAACGGCATCAAAACCTACATACGCAAAGAAAATAGCTGATGCTCCTGCAACCACACCTGCCAGACCGTAGGCGGAATGCGAGACTCCGTTTTCGGTAATAGTGGTTGGCTCAGGAATAAAAGGCACCCAGTTTTTAAAAGGCTCAGCTGAATTTAAAATGATAAATGCTCCTGCAACGATTACAAAAATAATAGCAGAAACTTTAAGTATTACAATAAAGTTGTTGGCTTTAGCAGCCCCTTTGGTTCCTCTTACCAGAATAGAAATCACAAAGAAAACAATCAAAAATGCAGGCAAATTCATAGAAAACCCGGAGTTTCCTGCTGCAATATAAGTTTGTGGATCTGAGGTAAGATAAGCAGGAAGATGCAGCCCGAACATTTTGAGGAGCTTGGCAAAATATCCTGACCAGGATACGGCGACGGTCATAGATCCCATAGCGTATTCAAGTATCAGCCCCCATCCTATGATCCATGCAAAAATTTCTCCTACCGTACCATAAGCGTAAGCATAAGCTGAACCTTCTACAGGAAGTATGGAAGCAAATTCTGCATAACAAAGTGCTGCAAATACGCAGGCGATCCCTGCAATTACGAATGAAAGTGCCAGTGCAGGCCCTGCATTGTAATACGCACCTGTTCCTGTAAGTACAAAAATTCCCCCTCCAATGATTGCTCCGATTCCGATAGCAGTAAGGCTCCATTTTCCCAGAACGCGTTTCAGCTGACTCTTTTTGATATCAGCTTCATAAGCGCTCATTGGCTTCTTAACCCAAATTTTAGACATGTTTTTTTATTTAATTAAAGATTTACGAAAATATAAAAATTTTACAAACCTTAACGTTTATTAATAAACTTTCGTGATTTATTTTAAACAAATATATTTAAAAAACTGATTTACACATTATTTAATTTATTTTCAAAAGTGCTAATTTTTGCTTATTTTTGATCGCATGAATTTATATGATCTTTTTGTAAAGCCGTATGAAAACTACAGCGGGATACAAATTCTACTGGAAGCTACCGGTGCATTTTTCGGAATTTTGAGCGTGTATTTTTCAATTAAAAAGAATATCTGGGTATACCCTACAGGTATCATTTCTACGCTGATTTATGTTTACATTCTTTTTAATTTCGGCCTGCTCGGAGATTGCATGATTAATGTATATTATACGGCAATGAGTATTTACGGCTGGATCTTATGGTCAAAAAATTCTGAAGACCACGTTCATGTGGAGGTAAGCTGGGCAACAAATAAGGAAAGAATATTCGCAGGGATGCTTTTTATTTTAAGCATGGCACTCGTTACCTTTATTTATTATTATAAGCCTTATATTGACAATACATTTTCTATGGAAGGTGTTAATTTAGGTTTATATCACCTGGACTGGGCCAATTGGCTGGATGTCATTACAACTTCTATATTTTTAGTGGGTATGTGGTTTATGGCCAAACAGCGCATTGAGAACTGGATTTTCTGGATCATCGGAGATTTTATTTGTATCCCTATGATGATTTTTAAGGAACTCGGTATCACTTCGGTTCAATATTTGGTATTTACTATAATGGCTATCCTAGGATACCTCAATTGGAAAAAAAGTTTAAAAGAAAAAAGTACAATAAAGTCATGAAAAATTTATTTAAAATAGCATTCAGTATCGTAGCTATCAGCAGTTTAACATCATGTCTGGCATATAGTGACGGATATGCCAACAACGGTGGCTACGGAGATCCGTATTATAATAACGGATATTACTATGCACCTTCCGGATATTACGGAAACGGCGGTTATTATGGAAATGACGGCTATTATTACAGGAACGATGTCAATTACTATTATGACAACGGTGTTCCTTATTACTATTATAATTCAGGAGACAGCCGAAGAAAAGTATATGTTGAAAGAAGAACGACGGTAACTTCACAGAGACCTAATAACGGATTCCAGAATACGCGTACCAATAACAACAACGGAGGCAATTATAATAATGGCGGTTTCAATAACAACAGAGGAACCAGCACAAGAAACAACAGCAGTAATAACGGATTCAGAAATTCGAATAACACCAATTACAATAACAGCCAAAGACCACAGAGCAACCAGAACAACGGAGGCTTCAGAAATCAAAGTGGCAGTTATCAGAATACTCAGGGAACCCAGAATAACCAAAGCAGTGGTGGTTTCAGAAATACACAACAGTATAATCAAAACCAAAACAGCACCAGACCTGCGGAATCATCCAATGGCGGGTTCAGAGGAAGTACAAGTTCTCCAACCAATACTCAGCAGAACAGCAGTTCTACAAGACAGCAGTCAAGCGGAGGCGGATTTAGATAAAACGATTATAAATAAGAAAACGGACAGCTAACACTGTTCGTTTTTCATTTTAAATATGTTAATTTTGCTCGTTAATTTTAGACTAAAAATATGGAATTTTATAAATATCAAGGGACCGGAAATGATTTTGTAATGATTGACAACCGGGATCTGCAGTTCCCTAAGGAGAAAGATATTATTGAAAAATTATGTGACAGACGCTTTGGAATTGGTGGCGACGGGCTTATCCTTCTGGAAAATGATGATGCTTATGATTTTAAGATGGTATATTATAATTCTGACGGCGGAGAAAGCACCATGTGCGGAAACGGCGGAAGATGCCTGGTAGCGTTTGCTTTCTTTCTGGATATTTTTGAAGATAAATGCAAATTCATTGCTACAGATGGTGAACACGAAGCAGAAATCCATAACGGTATCATCAAATTAAAGATGATTGATGTGGATACCATCTCCCGCGATGGTGAAGATACTGTGATGGATACAGGATCCCCTCATTATGTAAAATATGTGGAAGATCTTGTGACTTACAATGTTTTTGCGGAAGGGAACGGCATCAGAAATTCCGAAAATTATAAAGAAAAAGGCATCAATGTGAATTTTGTAGAAAAAATTACGGATGATGAAATTTTCGTAAGAACCTATGAACGAGGCGTTGAGGACGAAACTTACAGCTGCGGAACAGGAGTTACGGCTTCTGCTTTAACTTTTTTGCAAAAAAATAATCTAATCTCTGTAAAAGTTAAAACTTTAGGTGGAAATCTTAAAGTGCATGCTGTAAAAAACGGAAATTCTTTCCAAAACATTTGGCTTGAAGGTCCCGCAAAGCAAGTTTTTAGAGGTAAAACAGATCTTATTTAAAAACTAAACTTTTTAATCAAATTTTTAATAATGAAAAAAACTGTTCTCATTATCGCTCTCATTATTGTTGGAGCGGCAGGATTTTTTGGTTTGAGATTTTATAATAAATATTATGGAAACAACGTAGAAAAAGACGGATATGTTCTGATTCCACATAAAGCGGATTTCAGACAGATTCTTGATTCAGTGGGTCCATATGTAAAAGATAAGGAAGCTTTTGAAGCGGTTGCCAGGGATAAAAATCTTGATAAATTTTTCAAGCCGGGCCGCTATCATTTCCAGTCAGGAGCAGGAAATACGAATCTGGTGAATATGATCAAGGCCGGGAATCAGTCGGAAAACAGTTTCAGAATCGGTGATTTTGGTGATATGTACCAAATGATAGGAAAAGTAACCAAAAAAACGGAGCTGGACTCTTTACATTTTGTAAACGACCTGAATCAGGTAGCAGCAGAAAAAGGGTACAAAAATGCAGAGGATTTAAAAAAATATTTTTTCATTGATACCTATAATTTTTTCTGGACTGTAAGCCCGAGAGAATTTTTCAAAAAATTTGATGAACAGTACAATGAATTCTGGACAGGCGAAAGAAAAAATAAGGAACAGCAGTCTGGTCTGACAAGAGATCAGATCTATGCACTGGCCTCTATTGTTTATAAGGAATCAGGAGGAAAAAAGGATGAAATGAAAACCATCGCAGGATTATATCTGAACCGCTACAGAAAAGGCATGAAACTTCAGTCTGACCCTACGGTAATCTATGCAATTAACAAGCAGACCAATTTTAAGGAACCTATCAAAAGGGTACTCTATAAACATTTGTCCACACCATCACCATACAATACATATGCTAACGCCGGAATTCCTCCGGGGCCTATCTGCGTGGTCGATAAAAGCTCTGTAGATGCGGTTTTGAATGCAGAAAACAACAATTATATATTTATGTGTGCTGATCCTGCCAGATTTGGCTATCACAAGTTTACGGCAAGCGCTGAAGAGCATGCGATTAATGCAAAAGCTTATCAGGACTGGCTGAATTCAAAAAATATAAAATAAAAAATTATTTTAACTTTTATTTAACAATACAACAATTAACTTTCAACAACTATATACGACTTATACATCTATAAATAACATATAAATCGTAATATTTGAAATCAAAGCCAATTGATGATTTCATAATATTAAATATTTATACTTTACGATTTTACCCAAAAAATACCTTATGAATCAGACGGAAATTGTCAACATTTTCACAAAAAAAACGTTAGCCCTTACTTTTGTACTTTCGGCAGCTGCAATGGCATTTGCCCAGGAGAAGGCAGGCGTTACGGGAATGATTGTCAACAAAAACAACCAGCCGGTTCCTTATGCTTCTGTGACGTTCAGCAATAAAGCGAACAAGTCATTAAGCGATGCTGTATTGACCGATGAAAAAGGACAGTACAAACTGGAACTAGCCCCTGGGAATTATGACATTACAGTAGAAGCAATCGACTATAAAAAAAGTGTAGTCAATAAAAGCATTGCCGGTCCCGGAAATATTGGTGCATTATCCATACAGCCTGAGGCAACGACTACGTTAGACGGCAAAACCCAGGAAATACAAGGTGTGGTGATTACTGCAGCGGCTACAAAACCTTACAAAGTTGAGCTTGATAAAAGGACTTACGATCCTTCACAGGATATTGTAAGTAAGGGGGGAAATCTTCAGGATGTCTTATCTAACGTTCCTTCTGTTTCTGTGGATACCGACGGTACGGTTTCGATGAGAGGTAGTTCTAATGTAAAATTTCTGATCAACGGCAAACCTTCTGCCCTACTTGGGATTGATGATGGAGCCAATGCACTTCAGAGTATTCCTGCAGACCAGATCGAAAGAATTGAAGTAATTACCAATCCTTCTTCTAAATTTGAAGCCAGCGGTACTTCAGGTATTTTAAATATCATTCTGAAAAAGAATAAAAAAATAGGCTTTAACGGAAGTGTAATCGGCACTTTAGGTTATTTGCCCAGAACGGCTCTTAATGCTAATTTAAGCTGGAGAAAAAATAACTGGACATGGTTTTTAAACGGTGGTGGTGGCTATAGTGAAAATAAAAGCAAAAATGACACGGAGACCACCTATCATAACATTGTCTTCCCTAATATATTGCCTAATGAGCAGCCTAACGATGTTCCGACATATCAATTGCAGAATTCTACCAACAAAAGTTACAATAAAAATTACAATGCCAGCGCAGGATTTACCTATGATATCTCTGATAAAACATCATTAAATCTATCCGGGGTTGTAAGAACGTTTGAAGGAGACAGTAATGAGCTACTGAATACTTTTAACAGTTTTTACCGATATAGTGATCAAAAAACATGGAACCTGATGGATTCCTATGGACAACGAGATTCTGAGGGTAGAAGTACCAATCTTGCATTCCAGGGAGATGTAGGATTGGATCATAAATTTGATGATAAAGGACAGAATTTATCTTTATCATTTAGCTTACAGAGAAACAGAAGTAATAATAATTCTAATATTCTTGAAACTGAAGACTCTGTTCCTGTACAAAAAGATATAACGCAAAGACATTCTGTTAACAAGACTATTATCGGAAAAGCAGATTATGAACTTCCCATCGGTGAGCAATCTAAACTTGAAGCAGGATACAGATTAGATGTCAATAACAATGATTATGATAATTTTGTAAGCAGCACTTCTAATAATCCATTTATTCTGGATTATAATAACAAAACGAACTATAGAGAAATGTTTAACGCCTTCTATCTGCAATTTAAAAGTAAGGTAGGAGAAAAATTTGCCTATCAGTTAGGGTTAAGAGATGAGCTGTCAAATGTTAAAATTGATTATGCTAATTTAAATCCCAGTCAACCTCCGATCAACAAAAACAAGAATTACAACAATTTATTTCCAAGCGTATTCTTAAGCTATGATATATCAAAGAATAATCAAATTCTTGTAAACTATTCCCGTAGAATTGACAGGCCGAGATCATTCTTTATGGTTCCCTTCCCTAATTACAGCAATAGTCAAAACGTTTTTGAAGGAAATATTGATTTGAATCCATCTTATGTAGATTCATATGAAGTAGGTTATAATATTACAAGGAAGAAATTCACGATTAATCCTACTCTTTACTACAGACATGCAACGGAAGATACAAAAATGCTTGTCTACAGACCGGACGAAAGCCAGGGTATTTTTTACACAAAACCCATTAACCTTGGTAATGATGATCGTTATGGTTTAGATCTAAATTTCACTTATGATCCATTTGCCTGGTTAAAAATCATGGGTAGTTTAGACATGTTTGGTTATAAAACGACTGGTATAGCCACATACGAAACAAAAGATATTTTAGGCAATACGAAATTAGGCACAATGGACTTTACAGGTGATGGCTTCTCAACAAGAGCCCGTCTGAATACAACCTTTAAACTTGATAAAACATTGAGCATACAGCTGCAAGGGTTCTACAGAGGGGCACAAAAATCGGCCAATCAGGATACCCAAGATATGTATGCCCTGAATTTAGGAGCCTCTAAAACAATATGGAAAGGTGACGGTACGATATCTTTCAATATTCAGGATATCTTTAATACCAGAACCAGAGAAGTATACAGCTATAATAGCGACTACACCCGCAGAAATTATATGCAGTGGCAGCCAAGGCAGTTCTCAATTGCTTTAACTTACAGATTTAAGCAAGGTGAAAAAATAGAACAGCCTAAAAAGAAAAAAGATATTAATGCTAATGAAAGTGGCGATGATCAGCAAGCCCCAATGTAATACACAAAAAATCCCGAAAAATATTTCGGGATTTTTTTATTTTACGGTTTCAGTGTGTTATGACTTATCCTTTTCAGCTTCATAGATTCTTCTTCTAAGGTCGCTGGTGGAAAACCTGTGATCTCTTTTATTATAAAAAATCTCAATTCCTTTCTCTTCACAATACTTTTTACCGGTGAAATCTCTGTCCATATAATCATCACCGATAATTCTTACATCAATAACAAAAGATTTTAAAATATCTTCAAGATCTTCTTCTGTGTAATACGGGACAATTTCGTCAACAGCATTTACAGCCTTTAACTGAATATATCTTTCCACAATGGTCTGGCTCGGTCTGTTCTTATTCGGACGGTCATGGGAAGGATCTATCTGAAGCCCTACAATTAAGTAGTCGCATACGGTTTTAGCTTCTTCAAGCATTTTGATGTGCCCTGCATGAAGCAGATCAAATGAGGAAAATGTAATACCTATTTTTTGTGTTTTCATACTAGTTCAATTAAAATTCCGCTACAATATTATTTTTTATCTATAATATAAAAGAATATTGAGGGGAAGGGTTTTATAATTTGTTTATAATTGTTTTAAACTTATTAAACAGTTCTGGATTCAAGATACTGCTGCCATTTCCATACTGTTCTTAAAGATTCTTCCAATGGAGTTTCGGATTTCCAGTGCAGGTCTCTTTCAGCCTTGTCAGCATTAGCATACGCAACGGTAATATCACCTTCCCTCCTGGCACAGATCTGGTAAGGAACCTCCACATGATTAGCTGTTTCAAAAGCTTTTACCACTTCCAGCACAGATGAACCTTTTCCTGTTCCCAGGTTAAATATATCAATTACTGTTTCTTCGCTGTTCTCCAATAATCTCTTAAGAGCACTTACGTGAGCCTTAGCCAAATCAACAACATAAATATAATCACGAACTGCGGTTCCGTCTTCAGTATCATAATCGTCACCCCAGATATTCAGCTTCTCACGGATTCCTGCGGCTGTCTGGGTAACATAGGGAATTAAGTTATTAGGAACTCCTAATGGCAATTCACCTAATTTTCCTGACGGGTGAGCACCGATTGGATTAAAGTATCTTAAAAGTGAAATTCTTCTGTTGTAGGCTTTTGCAAAATCAATCAGAATTTCTTCTCCCATCTGCTTTGTTTTGCCATAAACACTTTCAGGCATTTTCAATGGTGTATTTTCATCAATCGGCATTTTCTCTGCCTGTCCGTACACTGTGCATGAAGAGCTGAAAATAAAATTAGAGATTCCTCTTTCCTTAAATTCCTGAAGAATATTGATCAGCGTAAATAAATTATTCTCGTAATAATCTATCGGCTTTACCTGGCTTTCTCCAACGGCTTTGGAAGCTGCAAAATTGATGCATCCTTCAATCTGATGGGCATCAAAGACCTGGCTAAGGAGCTCTTTCCTCTTCAGGTCAAAAGGATAAAAAACAGGTTTTTTCCCTGCAACCTCCTCAATATTTTTTAAAATAAATTTTTCAGAATTGGATAAATCATCTACAATAACAACTTCATAACCATTATTGATGAGTTCTACTACGGTGTGGGAACCTATATATCCTAATCCTCCTGTAACAAGTATTGCCATTTTTTTTGTTTAATATTTTTTTTTAATCGTTGTGTTTTCCTATTTCTTCTATTTCTTCTGCTATTTTATTATTTTTTATTTTAAATACGTTTACAATAATCAAAATTAAAAGTAATAAGGTAAAAATTTTAAAATGGGGATATTCTACAGCATCAAAACCTTTTTTTAAAAAGATCGGTAAAAGATAATTACCTGTATACATAAGATATAAGAACAATCCCAGACTCAAAAATAGAACAGCTTTATCATATTTTTCAATTAAATTAATAAATGCAAATAAATTAATAGTAATTGAACCAATGATGAATATAAAACTGATTATACTAAAGTTTTCAAATATTGCAAAAATTCCAAATGCAGATATTATGAAAAGAATAAAGCTGGTCATCAATGCTAAATAATAAGCCAGTCTGTATTTAAATATCTGCTTTTTCATATTACTTCATAAACTCCAGCACAGCATCCGAAATATACTTCAGCTGCTCTTCATCCAGTTCTGTATGCATCGGAAGAGAAATTACCTGATCCAAAAGCTTGTCTGTATTCACAAAATCTGCATCATTGCTTTCCTGATAATAAGCTTTCTGCTTTCTTAAGGCTACCGGATAATAGATCATCGCAGGAATTTCTTTTTCTGTAAGGAATTTTTGAAGTTCGTTACGTTTTCCGTTCAGAATTCTTAAAGTATACTGGTGAAATACATGAGTAGAATATTCCGCCCTTTTTGGAGTTAAAATATTTTCGTTTCCTGCAAAAGCTTCGTCATAATAATCAGCGGCTTTTCTTCTTGCATCATTGTAAGAATCAAGATTCGGAAGTTTTTTTCTCAAAACCGCAGCCTGAATACTGTCTAATCTTGAGTTCACTCCCACCTCATCATGATAATATCTTTCGTACATTCCGTGATTAACAATTCCTCTTAAACGGTGCGCAAGTTCATCATTATTGGTAAAAATAGCTCCACCGTCCCCATAACAGCCTAAATTTTTAGAAGGGAAAAATGAAGTCGTTCCCACAGTTGCCATGGTTCCTGCATATTTTTCAGTTCCGTCAGAGAATGTGTATTCCGCTCCTATTGCCTGTGCATTGTCTTCAATGACGTAAAGATTATGCTCTTCTGCAATTTTTAAGATCTCTTCCATATTGGCACACTGTCCGAAAATATGTACCGGAATAATCGCCTTTGTTCTTGGCGTAATCGCTTTTTTAATTTCTTCTGTAGAAATGGTGAATGTATCGTAATCTACATCTACCAGCACTGATTTCAGTTTCAGCAGATGAATAACTTCTACTGTAGCAGCAAAAGTGAAATCTGCGGTGATCACTTCATCCCCTTCTTTAAGATCCAAAGCCATCAGCACGATCTGCAAAGCATCCGTTCCGTTAGCACACGGGATCACATGCTTTACATCTAAATAAGATTCCAATTCATTCTGGAAAGACTTTACTTCAGGGCCGTTGATAAAAGCCGCAGAATCCATTACATTTAAAACTGCATTGTCTACATCATTCTTTATTTTGTAATACTGACTTTGCAAGTCAACCATCTGAATTTTTTTCATAAATAAATATTTGTGTAAAAATAAGGAATTTAAAATCCTATCAAAAATTTTATTGATTTTGTTTTATCTTTATAAAAAATAACTTCATGAAAAAACTTTTACTCTTTTGTCTTTTAGTGGGTTACTCCGCTGTAAACGCGCAGACCGAGCTGGTTTTTGTTTATTTTACGGCCAAACCGAATAAAGCTGCTTTTTATGCAAATCCTCTTTCCGAACTGACGCAAAAATCCCTCAACAGACGTACTTCTCTGGGCATTCCGCTGAACGACCAGGATGCTCCCATTGAACAGTCTTATATACAAAATCTTCAGAACCTTGGTTTTACTGTCACAGACTATTCCAAATGGCTTAACGGAGCTGCTGTAAATGCGACTCCGGCTCAGATAGCAATCTTGCAGTCACAGCCTTATGTATCATCGGTCGGAAGTTTTGCAAGAAACAATAGTTCCGTTCCTAAAACAGCGCATCAGGATAAATGGAACTCTTCTTCTGAGACTCAAAAGACTCTGACTGTTTTTGATTATGGCTCGGGCTCTGCACAAATCGACCAGATCAATATAAGGCCTCTTCATCTTGCCGGATTTACAGGAACAGGAGTTTCCATTGCAGTTATCGATGCAGGCTTTCCTTATGTAGATACCGGATCTGCCTTTGAAAGATTAAGGAATAACAATCATATTAAAGCTGTTTACGACTTTGTCACCAAAACAAGCAACGTATACAACACTTCTATCAGCAATCACGGATCTGCTGTACTGGGAGCCATGGGAGGCTATATCGAAAACACTTTTGTAGGTTCTGCTCCGGATGCCGATTTCTATCTTTACCGTAGCGAAAATACGGTTGGTGAAATTCCGGAAGAGGAATTATACTGGATAGAAGCAGCCGAAGAAGCAGACAGGAAAGGAGTCGATATCATCACGTCTTCTCTTGGATACAATGTTTTTGACGATTCCCGGTACAATTACAGCTACTCGGATATGAATGGAACCACTTCTTTCATCGCAAGAGCTGCTGAAATAGCTGCCAATAAAGGAATTTTCGTTCTTGCAGCGGCAGGAAACTCTGGCCTGCAGCCATGGCATTACATTATGACTCCTGCAGACAATGCTAAGGTATTCAGCATAGGATCCGTAGATGATGCAGGAAATTCTTCAGGATTTTCATCATACGGCCCCAATGCCATTGGTGTGGTAAAACCTGATGGAAGTGCAAGAGGAAGTGCATCTGCTACAGTTAACAACAGCACCCTGGTTTCGGTAAACGGAACTTCTATTGCAACGCCTATTGCCGCCGGTGGTGTAGCATGTTTCCTCCAGGCTTTTCCTGCGATGGACAGGGAGCAGGTAAGGACAAAATTACGCCAGACCGCTTCACTTTATCCGGCTCACACAGACCAGATGGGTTATGGTATTCTTAATTTTGGAAACCTTTATAATCAGGTACTGAACACTTCTGAAATGGTGAAAAAACAAAAGTTTGCCATTTTCCCGAATCCTGCTAAAAATATTTTGAATGTTGCTTCTGAAAGCGAAATCCTGTCGCTGGAAGTTTATGATAATTTAGGAAAACTGATCAGAAAGAACAACAGTCAGAAATCTATAAAAGTTGAAGATTTTCCGAAGGGAACTTATTATCTGAAAATCCAGGCGAAGGATCAGATTTTTTATGAGAAGTTTTTAAAGGAATAGTTATTGGATATGTCTAATCCTGAATTTATTATCAACTACAATAACACAAATGCCACAAGTTCAAATCAATGAAAAGGATTTGAACCATTTTGTTGTCACACTTTAAAAGTGAAATGATTAAGGCTGAAAGTACAATCTAGTTATTTCATTAAACAACCAAAAATTAATCCTTGTCAAGGTTTAAAACCTTGACAAGGATTGATTCAGACTGCTCAGATTTATATCTGTGACAAGTATTCAATAGGAACGGGCTTTAGCCCGTTTCAATTATATTATCAACCAATTGGCTTTAGCCAAAATCTAAAAGCATTGTACTCATATGCTATTCGTTTTAAACAAAAGAAAACGCCTCTCTAATCGAGAGGCGTTGTTATGATCCATTAAGCTGAGTTTCTGCTCGCGTTAATATTTCCGAATAATGATCTGGTCACCAGCTTTTCATAGGTTTCCTTATTTCCTTCCCCCTTCTGGATCTTCATCAGTGCATACTGCTGGATACTCAACAGCGGAAGTACAATTTTTTCCCTGATCTTCACCGATTTTCTTGACAACGGATCTTCTTCCTGGAGCATTTTGAAGCCGGTAAGCTCAAGCATAATATCTCTTGAAAGCGTATATTCATCAAAAAGAACATTCCAGAATGCTCCGAATTTCGGATTATTTTTAATGTAATACGTCAGCGGAAAATAGGATTTGTTCATGCTCATCATCGAATTCAGAACTAAAGTTTTGAAGAAATCCGAACCTTTATACAGTTCTTTTACTTCCTCCAGCCTTCCCTGCTCTTTCATCTGCTGCATGGCAAATCCGAACCCGAAGAACCCGGGAACATTCTGCTTCAGCTGAGACCATGAACCTACGAACGGAATTGCTCTGAGATCCTCAAATTTCAGCTCAGTACCGTTTCCTCTTTTGGACGGGCGGCTTCCGATATTTGTTTTACCATAATATTCCAATGTACTCATCTCCTGAAGATAAGGAACAAACATCGGGTGAGCTTTAAGGTCTGAATATTTTTTATAACTGATATCAGCAAGCTCGGCGATCAGTTTTCTTTCTTTTTCTGTAAGATCCTTTTTAGAGTTTTTAAAGACATCATTTTCCACCCCGGCGGTCAGAAGCTGCTCAAAATTATATTTAGCCTGCTCTTTATTTCCAAAAATACTGGTGATCGTCTGTCCCTGGATGGTCAATTCTATTTTATTATTAGCAATCGTATTTCCCTGTGATGCATAGAAATCGTGGGTTTTCCCTCCTCCTCTTGCGGGTGGTCCGCCCCTGCCATCAAAAAACACTACTTTAATTCCATTCTGAACGGAAAGTTTAGTTAAGACTTCTTTGGCTTTATAAATTTCCCAATTGGCTTTCAGATATCCGCCATCTTTTGTTCCGTCTGAAAAACCAAGCATAATGGTCTGCTGATTTCCTCTGCTTGCAAGATGCTTTTTATAAACCGGATTTTGGTAAAGCTCGTTCATTACATTTTTGGAATTGGCAAGACCCTCCATGGTTTCAAAAAGGGGAACAATATCCATTTTGATGTCTTCATCCTGATATCCGCAGATCTTAAAAAATGCATATACATTCATTACATCTTTTACAGCATCGGAATTCGAAATAATATAGCGGTTCATACCTCTCTGTCCGTTCTGATTCTGAATCTCGGAAACCTGCGAAACCGTTAATAAGGTATCTTTAACGATATCTTCAAACTGATCTGCATTAACTTTATCCTTGAGCTGGATCAGCTTATTGAATTTATCTTCTTCAGAAGCGTCTGCATCTCCGTATAGTTTTGCAAAAACCTCATCTATAACTTTCTGATGGATCCTGCTGTCCTGGCGAACATCTAATGTAGCAAAGTGGGTCCCGAAAATTTTCACCCGGTCCCGGAAATTCGTCAGCAGATCTAAAAACAGAGAATTGTGTTCATTCACCAGTATTTTTTCTGCTTCATCCGCCTTTTTCAGAATATCCTCTGCTGTGATCATATTTCCGTTGAAGATTGCTCCATACAGCTCATCGCTTAATTTTGCCAATACTTCAGAAACTCCTCTGAAACTTAATCTTCTTCTGATAAATTTCAAATGGCTGTAATAAGACTTCAGGATCGCTGAACGGAGTTCTTCTGCCACTCTTTTGGTAACCTCAGCCGTCACAAAAGGATTTCCGTCCCTGTCTCCCCCCGGCCAGAAACCTAGTTGGATAATATCTTCATGAAGGTGGAAATGCCCGTTTCCAAACGTCTTTTTAATTTTGGTAAACAGCTCTCCTATGGTATCATAATAAACATATCTTAAATAGGAAATAATGCTCAGGGCTTCATCAATTGGAGTTGGTTTTTCTTTATTAACGAAAGGTGTTTTCCCCAATTGCTGCAGAAGCGTATCGATCTGGGTAACGGAATCACTGGTAATAGCTCCCCGCAAATCCTGGATAATCCTCTGTACCGAGCTTGGATAAAACTGGGTCGGGTGCGCTGTAAAAACTACTTTTACTGTAAAATCCTTCAGCTTTTCACGGACTTTTTCAAGTTTGTGATCCTGATATGAACGTTCAAAAAGATTGGTCACCGTTCCGCTGTCGCTTTCAGAATGAAGGTTTGGAAATGCAGCATCCTCTATACTGTCAAACAAAACCACCTGTCTTTCGATGTACTGTATGATCTTAAAAAGCAGTTCTACTTTCTGCTCTTCTGTTTGAAGATCTGTGTGGTTTTTAAAAAATTCTTCGACAATTTCCTCAGGGGTTTTGCCTACTTCATATCCGTTTCGGCTTTCCTCATAAAGGAAGGGAAGAAGCATACCGATATTGGTCATTTTATCATAAGGCAGGCTCATAAATAATGAATTGTAGATCTGGAATTTATTCTCCACGATCTGCCTGAATTTTTCTGCTCGTTGGTCGTGTATCATATAACAAATGTAATGGATTTTGGTTTTAAATGAATTGACAAATGACAAGAAATAAAGGGTCATGAATAAAATTATTTTACTGCTTTTTTTGAGAAAATTAAAATCGTCTTAATTGTTTTTTGCTAGTTTATTTTATTGGGTTTAACTAGGTTTATGGGTTTCTGTTTCTTCAGTTTCATCGGGGTCAATATTCAGGAGCTGTGATAATAATTTTGAATACAACCGTTTAATGATTAATTTTACTTTTTACAGAAATTAATCAGCATCCCATGAAAAATATATTTGTATTCCTTTTAATGGCTTTTATTTTTACAGGCTGTGGTGAAGATTGCTATAATGCCCCTCAGACGATAGCTTTTAAATTCGTTGATTCTAATGATGAAAATCTGATCACAAACGGAACACTTACCGTTTATTCGGTAAAGGATGAAAATCAGGTTGGCGTACAATTAACCAAAACATCTGACGATATGGTTATTTTAGAAAATGTGGGTGCGTATAATGGTACAAAAAATTATACTTTCTCTTCTAATGTTAAAGCTTTTGACTTTTCAATACAGTCTTCAGAATTTAAAGGGGGTTGTGACGGATATCAGATCAATAAATTAACATTTACAGGGGTTGGTATTGATGTAACAGACGAAAAAGGGTATTATAAAATTGTACTGCAATAGTTTAAACAGCCTTAGTACTATTTAAGAAAATAATAATTATGAAAATTATTTCGATCATTTCTTTTCTGATTCCGGGTTTATTATTTTCCCAAAATAAAATTCCCTCTGATTTCAAAAAGATTCCGGATATTCTGGACACTGCGGAATATTTATATCCGTTCATTGTTCCGGACAAAGACTATGGCTACTGGCGGGTACTTACCAATGATCCTGATCCAGAAAAGGCTGTGATCTACGAAAGCCAGATGCCGGATTTTATGACCATCAATGAGCCTCTTCCTGAGAGAGGTTTCTTCCAGCAATGTATAGGCAACCGGTGCTTCTCATACATTCTTGCCTGCAAAAAAGACCGATCCGTGTATTTCTCTAATGAGCAGCAACTGAGAGATTTCATCGGAACGGTTGACAATCTTCCGGAAGCTATTCTATTGGCTCAAACCTATGGCTTTAAAATAGATACAAGCAATAAGCTGAGTGGTTCCTATAAAATCGAAGACAGACATATGTATCTGTATGTCTCAAAGTCTAAAGGCTGCCCGGAAATTAAAGAATCTTACTTTATAAAGATCAACAGAAAAACCGGGAAACTGGTATCTCAAAATAACGGTACTTATTTCAAAAGTGATAAATGCAACCAGACTTCTGAATAATGCTCTCGCATTCTATGTTAAAAAGCAAGTAAAATTTATTAAAAATTAAGATGCAAATTTGTAAGTGTTTACAAAAGGA
>NZ_JBSIBX010000009.1:0-199188 GCF_058245105.1 Chryseobacterium sp. UF-81
TCTAAGCCAACTCACAATTGTAGAGCGTGCTTGTATACCGTATTTTTTCCGACAGTCGGTAATTCCTGATTTTCCCGTTTCTATTTCTCTTACAATTTGAAGCTTCAAACTCAAATTGTAATCTCTCTGAGTACGCTTAACGTATCGGGTTTCTAAATGTTCTTCCATAACGATTCTTTTTTTGTGTATCGATATTTCAGGACTAGACAAGAACTATAAATTAAACCGCCTTCAAATTGAAGGCGGTTTTTTATTGTCAGTCTTTGTTTTTTTTAAAATCTTGCTTTCTGCTTTACATTTCCTAAGATATCCGGGAAATAAAGATCTGCCAGATGGTCAAACTCATCTCCTCTCATGAACATCGTGGCATCCACTTCTTCGTAAGAGCTTCTTCCTGCTGCTGCAATCAGCTCGTTACAGGTATGCAGAGTGTTTTTATGGAAATGGTATACTCTTTCACTTTTATCAGTAACATCAAGTCCCTTGATCAGCATTTTATCCTGCGTAGCCACTCCTGTAGGACAATTGTTGCTATTGCATCTTAAAGCCTGTATGCATCCTAATGAGAACATAAATCCTCTCGCATTATTACACATATCCGCACCCATAGCCACAGCTCTGAGAATATCCAAGCTTGTCAGTACTTTTCCACTGGCGATCACTCTCAACTTACTTCTTAAATTATAATTATTAAGCGTTCTGTTAACGAAGATCAGGGCGGGTTCCAAAGGCATCCCCACTCCATCTGAAAATTCCGGCGGTGCGGCTCCAGTTCCTCCTTCTGCTCCATCTATAGTGATAAAATCCGGATAGATTTTTAAAACATTCATCTGTACACAAATATCCTCGAACTCTTTGGTATCACCAATACAAAGTTTAAAACCGACCGGCTTACCTCCTGAAAGCTCTCTCAGCTGCTGCACAAACCTCAACAGGCCTGCAGCATCAGAAAACGAACTGTGGGATGGCGGTGAAATAACAGTCATTCCCGGGGTAACGTGACGAATCTTTGCGATCTCCGGGGTGTTTTTCACACCCGGAAGCACACCTCCATGTCCTGGCTTTGCCCCCTGAGACAGCTTAATTTCCACCATCTTCACATTGGGAAGGGTTGCATAGTTTTTAAACAGTTCCGGGTTAAATTTCCCTTCTTCGTCACGACAGCCAAAATATCCGGTTCCAATTTGCCAGCAAAGATCTCCTCCTTCCATGTGATAGGGAGAAATACCTCCTTCTCCGGTATTGTGGTAAAAATTTCCTTTTTTTGCCCCTCTGTTTAATGAAATCTGTGCCCTGTCGCTTAACGCCCCAAAGCTCATTGCTGAGATATTGAACAGAGAAGCGTGGTAAGGCTGCGTACACTGCTCTCCCCCTACCCATACTCTAGGAAGCTCTTCTACAGGTGATTTTGCATAAATAGAATGCTTTATTCCTTCATATTTTCGGTGATTGACTTCCAGCTGTGTTCCGAAAGCTACGGTATCACTTAGGTTTTTGGCTCGTCTGTAAACTGCAGAACGCTGATTTCGGGGAAATGGTTTCCCATCTGTCTCCCTTTCTATGAAATACTGTTGCATTTCGGGTGAAATACTTTCGAAAAAGTACCTGAAGTATCCCAATACCGGGAAGTTCCTCAAAATAGCATGTTTCGACTGGTAGGCATTGTAAACACCCAATGCATAAATAGCAGATAACAGGATGGGTATCCAGTAATGCGCTCTGATCAGTAATGCGACGATCCATGTAGCAATTACTAATACAATTCCCCAAGATAAAAACTTATCTCTCATGAATGTAGTATTTAAAGTTTAAAATAAATTTAGTAGAAATTTTGCAAAGAGACTACGCTTTTGCTAAAAAACTTTCGAAGGATGACTGCACAGAAACCGTGCCATCTGACAGGATTTTTTCTAAATTTAGAAATTCAATCTGATTAACTGATGCGGGATCAAAATCTTTCTGGACTCTCACATAGTTTTCAGTGAAGCCATACATTTTGCCGTCTTTATTTTCATGCTCCCAAAGAACGGGAAGCGTTTTTCCAAGTTGGGTCTGATAGAATGCCATTTTTTTCTTTTCAGAAAGTATTCTCAGCATTTTATTACGTTTTTTTCTTTCAGGAATAGGCACTACCCCATCCATACCGGCTGCTTCTGTATTTTCTCTTTCGGAATAGGTAAATACGTGAAGATAGGTAATAGGAAGCTCATTCAGGAAGTTATAGGTTTCCATGAATTTTTCCTCTGTTTCGCCAGGAAATCCTACAATAACATCAACCCCGATAGCAGCATCAGGCATTACCTCGCGAATTTTATTCACCCTGTCGTTATAAAGCTTCGTAAGATAACGGCGCTTCATTTTTTTCAGCAGATCATCGCATCCTGACTGTAGCGGGATGTGAAAATGAGGAACAAAGCTTTTACTTTTGGAAACAAGGTCGATACTTTCGTCTTTCAAAAGATTCGGTTCAATGGAAGAAATACGTATTCTTTCAATTCCTTCCACTTTATCAAGCTCTGAGATCAGATCAAGGAAAGTATGTTCGTGTCTTTTATTTCCGAACTCACCTTTACCGTAATCACCGATATTAACTCCGGTAAGAACAATTTCTTTGATGTCTCTTTCGGCAATTTCTTTGGCATTTTTAAGAACGTTTTCGATGGTGTCTGAACGCGAGATCCCTCTTGCCAGCGGAATGGTACAATAGGTACATTTGTAGTCACACCCATCCTGTACTTTCAGAAAAGCTCTTGTCCTGTCGCCAATTGAATAGCTTCCAATAAAGAAATCTGTTTCTTCAATTTCGCAAGAATGGACAATGCCTTCACTTTCTGATTTTTCCAAATCATCCAGGTAGCTTAAGATATTGAATTTCTCTTTGGCTCCCAGAACCAGATCCACACCATCGATTTGTGAAATCTCTTCAGGTTTCAACTGGGCATAACATCCAACGATCACCACCAGCCCTTCCGGATTAGCTTTCATCGCCCGCTTTACGTGAAGTTTACACTCACGGTCTGCGTTTTCAGTTACCGAGCAGGTATTGATGACATAGACATCAGCTTTATCATCAAAACTTACTTTATCATAACCAGCATCTGTCAATTGGCGGGCAATAGTAGATGTTTCCGCAAAATTTAATTTGCAGCCGAGTGTATGAAATGCGGCAGTTCCGTGAAAAGTTGACATTTATTTACTCCTGAATTTTCTGGGTGCAAAGATAGTAATTTAAATAATAATTCTGAATCGATTCAGTCTATTATTTATATTCATCTCTTACTTCAGGGCTGTTTTGAAAGCATACCGGAGATGAATTGGAAGCATCTTCTTTAGAAAACTTATGTTTCATTTCGTCATTAAACTGCTGGGATTTGTTTCTTTCAATAGAAAGTGTTTTCCAATCGTCATTCTTCATCATTTTCGCAATAGAAACAATCTGTCCGATATGATAGGGATAATGGGCGAGCTGACGCAAAACTGCATCTAAAACCGAATGTCCTTCTCCCCTGATATAAATAGTAGAATATAAATTTTCATCATTGATCTGGCTTAAAGCATCAAAAAAACACCCCCAGCCTTTTTCCCAGAAATCAATAACCTCCTGTTTTGTTTTAAAAGTATTGACAAATTCACCATCTCGGTTGCGCCCTGCTTTTTCTCCGTCTTCCGTTAGAAAGTTAGTCCACCTTGAAAGCATATTGCCGGCGATATGTTTAACAATGACAGCAATTGAATTACTTTCATCATTATACTGCCAGAACATCTGTTCATCGGAAAGCTGTCCGAATGATTTATCTCCGAGAGATTTATAGTACTTAAAGCGATTTACAAAAAGATCTTTCATTTTTCTATTATTGGTGGAACTAATTTAAAATTATTTTAACGACAAAACCATCTCTTTCGAAATGGTTTTGTCTATATAGTTTATTATTAAAAAGCTTAATCCCTGTTCTTAACCAAGATCCATCCTGAATATTTAACTGGTGTGTTCATTTTATCATTTTCATTCCAGCCCACAGAATACCAATAGTTTCCGGTAGGCACCTTTAATCCGCCCTTGCTGGTTCCGTACCATTTATAGCCGGTAAATTTATCAATCTGGAAGATCATATTTCCGTAACGGTCGAAAATATTCATGACCAAATTCTTCTTATTGGCTAAGGCAGAATAATCAATAACATCATTGTATCCGTCACCATTGGGTGTAATGACATTAACAAGATTAGGAACTACTATGCTGATGTCTATCGGATCACAGTCGTAAGAATCTTTTACAAATATAGTGGCATCGCCTCTTTTAACATTACTGAATTCATTAGAGTCCTGCCAGTGGATATTATCCATGGAATATTTGTAGGGTGGTGTTCCTCCTATCACAAATACCGTAACATTAGTGTTTGAAATTTCTATACTTGAAACAACGGGCTGCTCAGAAGGATATACTTTTACATTCTGTACCACAGTACAATCCCCTGTTTTAAGCTTTACCCAATAGGTTCCTACGCCCACATTTGTAATCGTCTGGGTGGTTGCTCCAGTACTCCATTCGTAACCGTTAAATCCCGGGCCTGCATCCAAAGTTGTTCTGTCTTCTATACAAATGATTTTATCTTTAAGAATGGTGGAATAAACCGGCGGAATAACCACTAATGTAATTTTAGCTATGTTGTAGCAACCCTGCGCATTGGAAACCCGCACATAAACCACACCGTTGGGAGCAATGTATGCTGCTGGCGTTAAAATTTCATTGGTCTGATTAACGGCATCCGTCGCAGAAGGATAGTATTTTTTACCTGCCCCGATCTGTGAGGTTACCGATGCAACTGTAAGATTAAAGGATGATGTAGACGGATTACCTTCAATTGCACAGGATCTTAATGTAGTATCATTTACCACAACCACCGGATGGAATTTCAATATTATCTGTGCAACAGCAGTACATCCGAAGGATGAAATCACTTTGACAAAAATGGCTCCTTCTGCAGAAGTAAATGCTGACGGATTTATAATTTCATTGATACCTGCATTCAGATCTGAGAGTGTATGGTAATATTTCTTGGTCACGGTTGGATCTGTAATAACGTCTGCTGTTGTAAGATCAAATACTGCTGTTCCTGCATTATTATTGTTACATTGGGTGAGTGTTGCATTTTTTGCCGTGATTTTACCATCCTTAAATTTAAATGTTCCGATCTGCTTACATTTATTGAGCGGACTGTTTGGGTTGGTTGGATCTGTATAACTTATGCTGTAATAGTAAACAGACGTTGTATTTACAGTTGTAGGAACAGTAATGGCATTATTTCCGGTTAATGCATCATTCTGACTTGTATGATAGCTTACGCTAAAGTTAGGATTTCCATTTAAAATTCCTGCAGAAAGTGTAGAAAAATCAAATACGGCGGGGTTTACACATATAATTACCTCTTTTGGATCGGCCGGATTAGCGGCCGGAACTCCCGGAGGAATAAACGGATACGGCTGTAAAGTTGGATCTGTAAATGGAGAAGCCAACGTTGCAGTTCCACCCCATGTTAAAGAAAACGGAGCCGTTATCGTACTTGTACTGCTCACCCAGTTGTCAATAAATAAATAATAGGTTTGCCCCGGCAAAACATCCAGGTATTTACAATAAGGTGTGAGTGAACCTCCAACAGCCGTGGTAAGAGTACTTGTCATATTTAAGCCGGTAGCCGGTCCGGGTCCAATAACCGTTGCAGCATTACATCGTATGGGGGCCCCTAAAGCTCCACAGTTTACATTAGGACCGAAAATGGCCCAGTCATAATCGGCATCCGGATTATTCGGGACCAGATTGAAAGTAAGGGTTCCTCCTGTCGCAATTGTTATTTTATACCAGATTGAATTGTGTTCACCGGTTGCGTCTATACAACTTCCTGAATTAATCAATTCATTAGTGTTGCCATATCCGGTCGGGCTGTAAGTAATATTGGAATTTCCGCAGACGGCAAGCGCCGTTGAACAGTCTGCCTGCGCAAAAAATACCTGAGAAATACCTAAAAAAATAAGGAGTAAAAGTTTTTTCATAGATATATAGTTTTTAGTGAATGATTTGAAAACCACACGTATATGTTGATTGGCAACATATATCAAATATACCTATATTTTAATCACAAACAATGGATTTTTAAAAATATTGAATTATTTTAAATAAAAACATAGAATAATTATGATATCGAACGATAAACACCAACTATTTTATGCTTGTAATATTTCCGCACAGATTTTCAAGATGGAAAATTTTATGAAACGGGCTCTTCACTTCCTTCAAATGTTCTTTGTCCTGAATGAATGTATACCTTGACGCAATGGAGTTCATATCGGAAACAATCACCAGCCAGCATTCATCTACGGACGTATCGTAATATGGAAATTTTTCATTTTTCTTATCAATAAGTTCCAGGATCTTCTCGGAGCAAAGTTCATCAAAAAGATTCATGCTGTATTCATGGGTGATAAAAACATTTCTGCGGTGAAAAGATTTCCTCATTCCTTTCACACAGCCTAAAGGCTTATTCTTTTTAATGCTTCTGTAAATACTGAGAATATTTTCCTCCTGCTGTTCTATATTATCAAATTTAATATTCGGGTGAAATTCTAAAAAATAAACACCACGATATTTCGCGGTGTCTTCCTGTTCTAATAATATTTCTGCCTGACGGAACATCTTATTCAAAGTACTTTCCACTTTTTTCATTTCCAGATGATTAATCACTTCGGTCAGTTCTATACCAATTTTCTTATCGTTGAGTTTGGCGATAAAGTCCGGACTTTCGCAGGTAAGATCTTCAAATTTGACATCGGGGAAATGATGCATAAAAGAATTAAGCAGCAGAATCTCAGATTTTTTTCTGTATTTTTCACGGTCATGAAGCAGAGATTCGTCTATTTTACGGTGATACTTTTCCATCGGCTTTTTTTTCAAATGCCGGTTCATATAGTATAGGCTTAGATTCTTTATTAAATCTTCATCAGAAAATGTCTTTTTCATAGGTGATTTTTTTATGTGACCAAAGAACATGTGCCATATGGTTTTCACCGTTAGAAGTTTTTGATTTTCAAAAATTTACATATTAAAGGTAAGTAAAAAAACTATTCACAGGATACTTTTAATTTAATTTATCAAATAATTAATGTAAAGTTTATTTTCATAATCAATACCTTTAGCGTTCAAATAATAAAACTGTGATTTATATGGATTTTAAAAATTTTAAAATACCTTACAGCATCAATCCACAATATTCTAAAAAAGCCGTCTATTTTTCGATGGAATTTGCCATTGAACAGGTTTTAAAAATATATTCGGGAGGCTTAGGATTCCTTGCAGGATCCCATATGCGAAGTGCCTATAACCTAAAACAAGACCTTATCGGGATCGGAATTCTATGGAAATTCGGGTATTATGACCAGGCCAGAAATCATGACCAGACTCTTCAGCCGGTCTGGACAAGAAAGATGTACAGCTTCCTTGAAGATACCGGAATAAAATTTCAGATAGAGATCCACAGCGCCCCTGTTTGGGTAAAAGTATGGTATCTTGACCCTGAAATTTTCAATACGGCACCCATGTTTTTCCTTTCTACGGATGTTCCGGAAAATGATCATGTTTCCAAAACAATCTGCCACAAATTATATGATGCCAACGAATCTACAAAACTGGCTCAGTATATTTTACTTGGAAAAGGAGGTGCTCAGTTACTGGACGAAATGAATGCCGAAAGAGAAGTCTATCATTTGAATGAGGCTCATGGACTTCCGGCTGCATTTTATCTGCTCAAAAAGTACAACGGAGATCTGAACCGGGTAAAAGAAAAACTGGTTTTCACCACCCATACTCCTGAAGAGGCCGGAAATGAAAAGCATAATCTGAAACTATGTTATGATATGTCTTATTTTTCAGGTTTCAGCATGGATGAAGTAAAAAGTATCGAAGGAACAAATGATGACCGTTTCAACCACTCGCTGTGTGCTCTGAAAATGGCAAGAATGGCGAACGGAGTATCTAAGCTGCATGGTGAGGTTTCCAGAGCTATGTGGAGTAAATATCCCGGAATCTGCGAAATTACTTCCATTACCAACGCACAGGAATTTAAATACTGGGCGGATAAGCCTCTTTATAAAGCCAAAGATGAAAACGATGCAACTGTTTTTGATGACCGCAAAAAGCATTTAAAGAAAAGATTATTCACCATTGTCGCAGACCAGACCGGAAATCTGTTCAATCCTGATATTTTCACTATTGTCTGGGCCAGAAGATTTGCAGGATACAAACGTGCAGACTTACTGCTTCATGATAAGGAAAGATTCTACAGATTATTGAATAATCAGAAATATCCGGTACAGATTATCTGGTCAGGGAAACCTTACCCGATGGACTATTCCGCGATTTCTACTTTTAACTCCCTGGTAGAGGAAAGCAAAAATCACAAAAATATGGCGGTCCTTACCGGTTACGAGCTTGCTTTAAGCAAGTCCTTGAAACAAGGCTCTGATTTGTGGCTTAACAATCCAAGGGTACCAAGAGAAGCTTCGGGAACCTCGGGAATGACCGCTGCCATGAACGGATCTGTAAATCTTTCTACTGATGACGGATGGATCCCGGAATTTGCAAAACCGGGCGAAAATTCGTTTGTAGTTCCGAAAGCCGATTATTTAAATATGAGTATTTACGAACAGGATACTTATGATCTGAATAAGCTGTACGAAATTCTTGAAAACGAAATTTTGCCGGCTTATTACGACAATCCTGACCAATGGAGAAATATTCAGTATAAGGCTATGAATGATGTTCAGGACCAATTCAACAGTGACAGGATGGCGGATGAATATTACCAAGTGCTTTACAAATAAGTAAAAAGGTAAAAACCAGCCAACTGGTTACAACTTACATCTCTATAAAAATTCCGTGAAATTAATTTCACGGAATTTTATTATGGTATTATTCTTTTTTCTTTTTCAGAACTTTCAGGCCTTTTTCTATGGCTTTTGAAATTCCTATGATCATTATATTTGAATGTTTCGCTCAAAAACATTTCCGAGAATAAATGTTTTTCATCATTTATAATTTTAATATCGTTATGTTTAAGGTGTTGATAATTGCTGTATTGAAAAATTCCTGCTCTCTACCAGAGAGTTTGGAGTAGCAATATCCACACTTGTAGTAGGTTTATTTCCAAATCCCCAATTCATAGAAAGGTAAACCCTGTCTCCTGCATTCAAATGCACTATACAATTCACATTGATCGGTGTATTTCCAACATCTGCGATCTGAGCCATGATATTTCCCCTGTTACCTCCAATAATATTGCTAAGAGCTGTACCATTTTTAGTAATATTAAGGTTAATCCCTGCCCATCCGGTTGTTCCTGAAGTATTACCTCCACTACCAAAATAAGCATATCCCTCTATTTTATATACTCCCGATTCCAGGATCTGCCAGTAATCTCCGGCATCATTCCAAACAGCAGAACCACCCTGGTTCACAATAACATCTCCTACTGAAAAAGGGATGATTTGTGGAACACCGGCATTAAAATTAGTAAGATTTGCTCCGGTAAAATTCACCGTATCTGTAGCTGCCAATGCCGCTATGGTAGGTGTTGTCTTGTTAATTAAAAGGGCAACTTCCCATGTAGTTCCGCTTGTTGTTCCCTTGCTGATAAGCATAGCATACCCTCCCGGAGTAATAGAGACACTGGAAACTCCAGGCCCCTGCGGATTATCAATAAGTTCAGATCCACTAGCTGCAATTGTAAGAGTCGCTGTCCCGATATTTTTGAAATAATAGATTCTTCCTAAAATATTCCCGGCAGCAGGACTGGCTGCTACAGCAGCAGGTAAAGTAAATGTTGCTGCGGAGGTTCCATTAAAAGCCGTATAAAAATCGTTTACTCCAAGTGTCGTGGATGCTGATACATTTTTATATTGCCCGGCAATGGAACCGTTTACCGTAAGAGTACTCCCGGGTAAAACTGTATTGATCCCTACATTTCCGGTTTGGGCATACCAAAATCCTGAAAATGTTACTAATGCTAAAATCATTAAATTTTTCATGGTCGTATTATTTTAAAGTTGATCTAAAATTTAAAATAGTACAGTTCATAGCTTCTCTTAAGAACCATACCTATTTTCATCCATCTGTATAGTTTAGTGTTGAATTATTTCTTCCTCACAATAATTCAATTTATTTTCTTAATTATGCAATCTGTAATTACCATCTTTATTTCATTAGTTAAGTTACGACTTATTTTTTAATTCCTCTATTTTTATTATGATGAGGTGCTTTTCCTTTGTTATAAGCCCATACACTCTTCCAGAATCTTCAAATTTTTATTTTTTCTATATTTATAAGCAACAAGATTAAACATTATGATAAGATAAATAATAATTAATTATAAATAATTAAATTTAATTTTATTAAAATTACCTGAGTTATGATAATCCGCAGTCTGTAAGAAGCAGCTTTATCAATAAAAAACGGCCTGGGAAAATTTTCCCAAGCCGTTTCATTACTTTCATTTTAACTAGAAAAGATTTAATATTTCAAACCGTTTTATTTTTTATTATTTTAAATCTCTAACACATCTGAAGCCTGTATTTTCCAAGCTTGTATCTGGGCTGCTTTTCATACGACGTGCCACCCTGTAACCACTGCAATAGCTGTCATTACACATAAAGCTTCCACCGCGCAAACTGTGTTTTGATGTATAGGGCTCCTGTGGATCATAAGATGTATCCGGGCCTTTGGGATTCAGGCTTACTTTACCCTCCAATTTCTTATAATAATCGTAAGAATAGAGATCACTACACCATTCCCAGACATTTCCGGCCATATCATAAAGTCCATATCCGTTGGCTTTGAATGATTTTATGGGAGCAAGTCCTGTATATCCGTCTTTTTTTTCGTTAAAATACGGGAATTTCCCTTCCCAGCTATTTGCTTTCGGTATTCCTTTATTTATGGATTCGTTGCCCCAGGGATAAATATTATTTTCCAATCCGCCACGGGCCGCATATTCCCACTCAGCTTCTGTCGGCAGGCGTTTGCCGGACCATTTGCAGTAAGCCTGGGCATCGTCCCAGCTTATGTGCACTACAGGATAATTATCTTTACCTTCAATATTGCTTCCAGGGCCTTTTGGATGCTTCCAGTCGGCTCCTTTTATCCAGCTCCACCATTGGGTAAAATCATTTAAATCCACTTGTTTTCTGGTGGGTTTAAATACTAACGATGCTGCCACCAATAAGCTGTCAGGAGGTTTGGGTGTTCCCTCAGGCACATTTTTTTTCAATTCTTCCCAATCAGGTGTACGTTCTGCGGTAGTTATATATCCCGTAGCATCCACAAACTTTCTGAACTGGGCATTAGTGACTTCCGTTATGTCTATATAGAATGATGAAACCTGCACCTGATGTTTAGGATATTCATCGGCATCGGCCTGATTGTTATCACCTCCCATATCAAATCTGCCTCCGGATATCAATACCATTCCTTCCACAGAAGTGTTTCCACTGAAAGCTATACCTGATGAATTTCCAGCTCCAAAACGTCCGGGCATATTCATGCAACTGTGGGCAGTTTTTTTATCTTGCTGATTTTTTAAAGTTTTATCTTTGTTACAGGAACATAGGATAGCTAAAATACATGAACCGAGAAGGGCTATTTTTGCAGGGAATATTAAATTTCTCATCTGTTTTATTGATATGCTTTGCTGGGTTTGCTATACCTCCATCCTTTTTTTAATTGTGAAGAAAGTTTTTCTACAAGCTTTTTATTTGTTTTTTCTTCAGCAATATTCACATTTTCATCAGGATCATTGGTATGGTCGTAAAGTTCCCGTGCCAAATAGTTTCCCGGCTTTTTAGCTTCCTTGTTCCATTCATACCATTCTACATACCGATATCTGTCTGTCCGGATGGCATACCCCATTCTTTCGGCTTTGCGGCTTTCTTTTGGTCCAAATCTGCCCAGCAAAAACTGGCTGAAAGCTGCTGTTTTCCAGCTTCTGTCTGGGTTAGTAAGTAAAGGTTTCATACTGGTCCCCTGAAGATAATCAGGTCGCTTTATTCCTGTCATATCACATAAGGTAGGATAAACATCTACAAATTCGGTAAGGGCGTTGCTTTTCTGTCCTTTTGCTTTTACACCAACACCACTCACAATAAGCGGAACTCTGGTATCAATTTCGTAATTGGTCTGCTTTCCCCAGCTATTATGTTCTCCCAGTTTCCAGCCATGGTCACCCCACAGCACAATTATTGTATTGTCACTAAGGCCCAATTCTTCCAATGCTTTCAAAAGTCTTCCTATCTGTGCATCCGTATAAGACACAGAAGCGTAATAGCCATGTAAAATCTCACGTTGTTTTTCTATATCGTAAGGTTTGTCTGAGGGCAAGGGTAAATCTCCTCTACCTGTGTATGCTCTGAGCTCGGCATCGCCATGTACAGCAAATTCAGGTGCATTTTTGGGTACAAATTGATTTCTGGCAAGCGGAATGTCGTTACGATTATATAAATCCCAATATTTTTTAGGAGCATTGAATGGCAAATGTGGACGGTAATAGCCTACTGAAAAAAAGAAGGGTTCTTGTTTTTGTTTCAGTTCTTTTAGTTTATTGATCGCCATTGTGGTTTGCGCGCCATCATAATAAGCATCATCATTCACATCTACCATTTCAGTTGCATTAGCTTTGGTATATATAAAACCATACTTATCAAACTTAGCTTTTCCATCTTTCAAAAGCGCAAGTTCTTTTTCTTTCTGAATAACAAGATTTTCCTTCAACTGATAAGTAGCATCAGGGTCAAAAGGGAAGCCATCTATATGAAGCTCTTCATTCCAAGAAACATTGTCGGGAATATCATTATGAAAAGTTTTTCCAATGCCTACGGTATAATACCCATTATTTTTAAATATTTGTGGCAGGGTTACTACATTGGGCAGGTTTTTCCTGACGTCTGTCTGAAGATCCCATACCTGGGTAGAATCGGGACGTAATCCTGTAAGCAGGCTTGCCCGCGACGGATTACAAACTGCTTGTTGACAATAGGCCCTGTTAAAGACCACTCCCCTGGCTGCCAGCTTGTCTATATTAGGTGTTTTTATAATGGCATTTCCATAGCAACCTATTGCATCAGGTCTTAAATCGTCAATGGGAATGAAAAGGATATTGGGTTTTTGTTGCTTTTGTGTCGGTTTTACTTTCCTTACAGGATTTTTTTTGCTCCCGGGATTTTCAGAAAAGCTCATCACCATGAAACATAGGGATAAAGCCCATATAGCTTTGATGAAATTTTGATATCTCATATGTAAACTCTTTTTTAAATTATATAATGAATCTTCTTCTGACTTTTAATTATCAGCAGTAATCAACTGGGTTTTTACGGCTCTCCATCCTCGTTTGCGCTGTTCAGAGAGCTTATCTATCAATTCTTTATTTTCAGGATAAACTGCTATGTTAAAATTCTCTTGCGGATCGTTGGTCAGGTCATAAAGTTCCCTGGCTACTAAGTCTTCGGGCTGCTTTTTTTCTTTATTCCAATAATACCACTCTACCAGATGGTAGTTTTTGGTTACCATTGAATATCCCATATAATCTTTCTTCAGTATATCGACACCTTCTCCTGCCGGACGAAGAAACTGGTTGAATGCAGCCTGTTTCCAGGTAATGTTATTTTCATTCAACAGTTTTTTGAAGCTTAATCCTTGTAAATAATCCGGGGTTTCTATGCCTGCAAGATCACATAATGTCGGATAGACATCTACCATTTCAACAAGTTCATTATTTTTATTTCCTGAATTCTTCATTCCCGGGGCATAGACAATAAGCGGTACACGGGTATCATTTAAAAAATTGGTCTGTTTACCCCAGGCGTTATGTTCGCCCAGCTTCCATCCGTGATCTCCCCATAGCACAATAATGGTATTATCCATTAGCTTTTGCTTTTCCAGCTCATCTATTAATCTTCCAATGCACGCATCTATATAGCTTACGGAAGCATAATAACCATGCTTAAGTGTCCTTGCCACATTTTCAGGCATTCTGAACTGGGCAGGAGGCTTCACATATTCGAGATCATAACATGCTGTCATTTCCTTTTGATTATACAGTGCCATGCTTGGCATATTGTATGGAATAAAATCATTATCGGCCAATGGGATTTGTTTAGGATCATACATATCCCAGTATTTTTTAGGAGCTACAAACGGTAAATGTGGCCTGAAATATCCCATAGCCAGAAAGAAAGGTTGCTTTTTATTTTTGATCCTGTTTATAGTTTTGATGGCGAGGGCTGTCTGAGCACCGTCATATAAAGAATCATCCGGACAATTCGCTACTTCTACAGAACGTCCGTAAGCCCATCCGTTAGAATATCTCTTAGGGTTTTTAGCTATTCTTTCTAACCTTTTGGCTGCCAATTCCTTTTTAATGTCGTCATCAAAATAGAAGGATTCGGGATCACGGTCTACCATATCCCTAGTTGTATAGGCTGCGGGACGAAGATCCGGTTCGTCGAAAGAAAGTGAATCCGGCATATAATTATGAAAAATCTTTCCGATAGAAACAGTATGGTAGTTGAACTTCTTAAACTGTTGAGGGATAGTCACTACCTTCGGATGGATCTTACGAAACTCTTCGCCCAGTACCCATACCCTGGTAGAATCCGGCCTTAGCCCCGTTAATGCACTTGCTCTTGAAGGGGCACAAACGGCTACCTGACAATAAGCATTTGTAAATGTCGTTCCTCTCTTTGCCAGCCTGTCAATATTGGGCGTTTTTACAGGGCTGCCATATACTCCCAGCTCTGGTCTTAAATCATCCACAGTAATAAATATAACATTGGGACGACTACTTTTTTTCCCTTGTGCCATACCGGTAATTGGTATAATAAAAAGGATAACACGTAACAAAGTTGTTAAGGATAAAAATTTGAACATATATTAAAATTTTAAAATTTGTTTAATGCTATAATAGCTTCAACAGCTGGATATATAAAGGTTGTATATCTCCATTCTGATGCCTTATTTTTGCTTCCGTGTACCGACCGCTTCAATAAAATACCTCAGGGAATCAATGAATAACCTACTTCCAATTGATTGTTCTATTGGGAAAAATATATAACTGTATACAATATATACATATACGAAGTGGGATTGTATTTGGGAAATCTCTTTTCTTATTATTAAAAGCACCTTACAGGAATGTAAGTAGAACAGTAAGGTGCTTTTTCCTGTATTTGATCTGATTAGATTAATTAACTTTCAGGAACAAGAAAATTAATCTTTCTTCTTTTCAGGCGGTACTTTCAAGCCTTTTTCTCTGGCTTCAGAAACACCTATGGCGACCGCCTGTTTTCTGCTTGTCACTTTTTTCCCGGAAGACGTTTTTAACTTTCCTTCCTTGAATTCGTGCATTACTTTTCCTACTTTGTCCTGAGCTTTTTCTGAATATTTTGTCTTGCTCATGATAATTTTTTTTAAGATTTTGGCAGGGATATCCCTATTTCATAAACTTTTGCATGCTTCAAATATTTTGAACGCTCTCTTGAAGTTACCGATTCAAAATGACCATTTTTAATCACTACGATCGGATCTTCTGCATTTTCTAACTCAAAATTAGCTAAATACCTCTCGTCTGGTGGTGACTGTAGCTGCTTTGCTCTGATTTTTTGTAATTCGTCTGCATATTTTCGGAATCCCGGATCAGATGAATGTATAAATTGATACTCTTCACCTGCATAAACATAATAATGAAGATGTTTTTCAATCAGTCCTGCTTCATCCGATATCTGAGGGTTATCATTGCCGTCTTTAAATTCTACTTCGACCAATAATCCCCCTTTTTTTTGCGCACATTCTTCAGCATCTTTGAAACTTGAAAATCCTGTATATATTACCTGATCATCTAAAACATACCGATTTAATTTTTGGTTGTAGGCATTCGTTTCCATAATTATTATATTAATTTGATTTAACTATTATACATTCAATTTTTTTGCCAATCTATCAAAATAATAATATAAGTAACTGCACTTCGTAACCTCAGGCTAGCTAGTTAAGCATATAATTTTTTCCATTTTGCCACTGTATTCCTGCTAAGTTTAAAATGACTAGCTAATTGGCTATTATTCAAGCCATTTTTTGTCTGATATTTTAATATTTCCCGAATTGCTGAAGGTCTGTAAGATCTGTGCCTTTGATTAAACAAAAGAGCATCCTTGGTGGCATTATCAAATATCATAGTATTGAGCCTTATAATATCCAGGGCAGATAGGCTGGTCTTTTCCAATATAGGTAAACATTTCTCTTTTTTATCCGGATATTTTCTTACAATAATATCATGATAAATACGCCTGTAATCGGGGGTGCTTATTTTTTGTATTTCTCTATCCATTTGTATAGGGTGGTTTTAGGTATTTTATATTCATCCATAATTTGCTGTTTGGTTTTTTCTTCTGTTTCTAATAATTCTAAGATAAAATCAACTAATTCTTTAGTATAGATATTCTTTCTAAATTGAGGGGGTTGAATTGCAGCTGTATTGGAAATAGCATTTTCCTTTACATTGATCTGGGGAGAATACAGAATTAAATGTTGAGAATATATTCTGAAAAAGTCATATCCCAACAGCTTACTCCAGCGTAAAAGAACCTGGCAATCCAGACTTTCCGCGTTATACATTTTTTCTATTTCTTCTTCACTACATTTAAAGAAATTACAGATACGGGGTATTTCTATCCCATATTCTGTAACTCTTTGATTAATGACTGAACCTATATGAATATTTTTAAATTTCATATTTATTGCTTATTTGTTTTTTTATTTTACCTGCAGAACGAGCTTTTCAAGTTCTCCATTCTTCTCCTCCAAAGACTTGATTTTCTTATCAAGCTCTATAACATGCAGATACAATTCCTCAATTTTCTCCATATTGGTAATGGAATTCTGAGTAATATCTACCGTCATATCCTTTTTCTTCACTTCTTCTAAGGATTGATATCCCGGAAGATGCCCTACGGATTCTGCAGCGGTAAGCGGAATATTAGTATAATTGTTTGTATCTGCCAATGGAAATGAGGCTGTAGCTGTTGCCGCCGGAAGCTCCATATACAGATATCTTGTGGGTACCGGAACATAAGTACCCACCGCACCATCATCCTTTATGGCCAATGGCATAATGGTTCCCCCGGAAATTACAGGAAGGTTTTCATACCGTACATTTCCGTTAGTATGCAGTTTGGCGGTAGGGTTAGGTACATTGATCCCTACATTCCCGTTATCCAATACCGTTACCATTTCAGTCCCTGAAGAATTATTGATCTCCAGCGCTTTCGTGGCAGAAGTATTTCCTTTGGAAACAATATCCAGGGTAGCCGAGGGACTGTTTTGATTGATACCTACCTGACCAAACGCAAGTCCGGCCAGTAAGATATTTCCGAGAATGCATATTTTTTTCATCATTGGTGTTTTTTAGAATCATAGGTGCTTAAGGAGTAGATAACTGCTGAACAGAAAAATTCCTGCTTTCCAACAAAGATGCCGGCGCATCAATATGGACATCACCAACAGGCTTATTTGCGAATGCCCAATTCATCGAAAGGTAAACCCTGTCTCCGGCATTCAAATGCACTATACAATTCACATTAATCGGTGTATTTGCTCCAGCATCTACAACTGTGGCCACGATATTTGCCCTGTTACCTCCAATAATATTGCTAATAGCTGTCCCGTTTTTGGTAATATTCAGGTTAATCCCTGACCATCCGGCTGTTCCTGAAGTATTACTTCCACTAGCAAAATAAGCATATCCCTCTATTTTATAAACTCCTGATTCTATTATCTGCCAGTAATCTCCTGCATCATTCCAGACAGCAGAACCTCCCTGGTTCACAATAATATCTCCTACCGAAAAAGGGATGATTTGTGGAGTACCGGCATTAAAGTTAGTAAGGGCTGCTCCGGTCCAAGTCACCGTATCTGTAGCTGCCAATGCCGCTATGGTAGGTGTTGTTTTGTTAATTAAAAGCCCGATTTCCCAGGTAGTTCCTGTTGTAGTTCCTTTGCTTATCAGCATGACATATCCTCCCGGGGTTACAGATACGCTTGCCACTCCTGCACCGGATTGATTATCGATGAGCTCAGATCCACTGGCTGCAATACTAAGAGGAGCAGTTCCGGTGTTTTTAATGTAATAAACCCTTCCAAGTGTATTTCCAGAGGCAGGGGCTGCAGCTGTTGCAGCAGGCAGTGTAAATGTTCCTGCAGAAGATCCGTTAAAAGCCGTATAAAAATCGTTTACTCCAAGTGTCGTGGATGCTGATACATTTTTGTACTGTCCTGCCATAGAGCCGCTTACCGTAAGGGTACTCCCTGGTAAAACTGTATTGATACCTACATTCCCGGTTTGTGCATGCCAAACCCCTGAGAATGCGAATAATGCTATAGCTAGTAAATTTTTCATGACTTATATTATTATTTTAAAAATTAATTTGTCTTAAAATGGTATAGTCCATTAGGTTTATGAACTATACCTACTTCATCATTGTTTGTGGTTTAGAATCGTATTATTTTTATTTTATTATAAATGTCTCAATTATTCTTCTGTACCTTGTTTTCAGTATCAATCTCTACATTACCAAATCGGTTGCAGAAAACTATATAAAAATGCTCTCGTGGCGGATCTTATTGAATTACAATTAAGAGCGTAAAAGCCTTATTTGATACAGAGGTGAAACAAATCTAATAAGTCTGATTAAAAAATATTTTACTGCATCTACACTGCGCGCGCATAAACCCTTATTTTATAACGCAAAACAAAACATATGCAGTGCAAATGCAGTAAAATGTCTTTTTGCTTCAACTACCTTAATGTTACTTGTGTTACCAGACCCGATCCGGCAGTCCTGGAGCTAATTGCTTCCATAGCAATAAAATTGTTATCAGTAATTCTAAATGAATAAGTATGGGAAATCAACATAGAGAATAGACGTAACCAATATATAGGCCTGCAGACCATTTGTAACAGATACGTGTATACTGATCATTAGCTCTGGCTACCGGATATTTTGATTGCATTATTCCAAATGCCGATTGCAAGAAGGCTGCATTCGGGCCGTTTGACTGTAAAAAACTGCCCTGCAGTTCCTCGTATACTGAGTTCATTAGTAATCCGCAGGGAAGCCATTCACATGTAAAGTTTTTTGGCGAGTACTCGTATTAATTCCTACATTCCCGATCAGATAAAAGGCAGCTCCAAAGTACACAAGCCCTAAGAAAGTAATCACTTTTTTCATTTGTGTTTTTTGATTTTCGATTAATCTATTTTTTCACATCCTATCCCATATTAAAAATGATGCAGCTCAATAGGAGCTGCATCATTCATTCTTCTTAAGAAAAATATTATTTTTTCCTTTTTTTCAGTTCTTCAACTTCTTTTCTCAGCTGTGCAATTTCCTGCTGCTGTTCTTTTACCGCATTCACCAGTATTTTGGTAAGGGCACTTTCATCAAGTTCGCGTTTATCTTTTAAACCGCTTTTTTTGCTGTCATCAATAATATTTACCATATACGGAGCTGCTTTTTCCACATCCTGGGCAATAAAGCCTACATATTTTTTGTCCAGATCTTCATATCCGGATTTTTCATTATACCGGTACGTCACAGGAGTAAGCTTATTGATCACATTTAACCCATCTTTAAACTCTTGAATATCTTTTTTTACCCTGCGATCAGAAAAAGTTCCCCAGGATCCCCCACCCGGCTTATCCGCCGATCCGTTTACCGAAAGTGTTGAGGTGGGTGATGTGGTTCCAATCCCGACCAATCCTGAAGATGTAACAGTAACCTTTCCTGTTCCTGAAGTTTTTAAAGTCAAAGGAGTTGCCGTACCTGTTCCGATAGAAAGCCCTGTTGCAGTACCAGCGGAACTAATCTGAGCCACATTACCATTATCTACAATTATATCTAAAGCTGAGCTTCCTGCCCTAAATCCATAAGAGGCTCTGTTAGTTCCGGTGTTTATTATTCGAGAATCTGCAGCACTAGGACTAAAATATATGTTCCCCGCTCCGTCTTCCATAGTAAGTTTATTTCCTGCCATAGTCATGGTTCTGGCCGAAGTGAGTGTACCATCTGAATTATAAATATTACTCATAGTGCCTCCTCCCTTACTAATAACCCATTGGGTTCCGTCATTGTAGTATAAAGCAGGTGATACGTCATTTATTGTTGCTGTATTATATACCATCATTCCCGCAACATGTGATGAAAGAGGCGATGGTGAAGCTGTGGAAGTTAATGCCATTCTCGGAGGTAAAAAACCCTTGTTGCTAGAGACAACATCTAATATGGCATTACCATTTGGCACAGAAGTATTCACTCCTACATTCCCTGTGTTTTTTACTACGAAACGATCGATCATATTGGTGGTACCTGTGCCGCCTGAGGCTACCGGAACATCCCTTGTCTGGATCAGTATGCCGGCAGAATTATTGGTGGCATCCCTGTCTATTCCCGCTATTAAAGCTCCTTCCTGGGCTGTTGGAGTGCCGGAAGGCACAAAAGCAAGATTGGCAAACTGGGAATTACTTGAGTTGAGATTATACATGACAATATTACGGGCCGTGCTTTGCGCGCATGCAAGGCCGCAATTGTTGATTCCCACCTGCAATGCATCGGTAGTATTACCGGGAACAGGGTTTACAATATGGGCAATACCGGTAGGTGAAGCCGTACCCACACCGAATCTGCCTGTACTGCTTGGGCTAAAGATCAGATTACCGGTTGTACTGCCAAAAGTCAGATTACTGGCATTTTGGGTTACCAGCCTGTTACCCGTTAAGGTCCCATCTGAGTTATAAATATTATTAATTGCTAGACCCGAGGCAGGAATGCTTTTCAAAACCCCGGTAGCATCAGCTATTACTACCCTGTCGGCACTTGTTCCGGTAATGGTATTGATATTTCTTATCCTTACATTACCTGTAGCTATATCCAGTTGTTCGGTAGGAAAAACTGTATTAACTCCAACAAGACCGGAAGAAGTAACAGTCACCCTGTCTACTCCGGAAGTCTGAAGTTTCAAAGGGGTTGCTGTACTAGGTCCAATATTAAGTCCTGTTGCAGTACCAGAGGAACTAATCTGAGCAACACTACCATTGTCTATGAACATGTCTAAAGAAGAACTTCCAGCTTTTGCTGAAAATGTACCTCTGTTTGTTCCTGTATTCCTAATAATGGATTCTCCGGAATTATGAACAAATGTAGTATTTGTTCCTCCATTGGCCATAGTAAGCTGATTTCCGGCCATAGTCATAGTTCTAGCCGAGGTAAGGGTACCATCTGAATTGTAAATATTAACCGCCGGCCCACCGGAAGTCCCTTTGCTAAGCACCCACTGTGTCCCATCGTTATAGTATAAGCCCGGTACTACATTGTTGGGAGATGTTCCGGCTGTTGCCGTATTATACACTACCATCCCTGCCACGTGAGCTGAAAGTGGTGATGATGAAGCTGTTGAGGTTAATGCTATTCTTGGAGGTAAAAAACCTCTGTTGGTAGAAACAACATCTAAAACAGCATTAGCATTTGGTGTTGCAGTATTAATCCCTACATTACCAGTCTGAGCAAAAATGGCTCCATAAGAAATAAGCCCTAAAAGGGTAACAATTTTTTTCATGTGTTTTTTTTTTATCTTTAGTTGTGTTTAATTTTTTGTGTCAGGACCTGAAGGTTCTGGTCTGATACAAAAACTCAGGCAAAACTAATGCTCAGATAGCAAAATGCATTCACTGCAAATACACCGCATAATTTTAAATAACTAATAATTAAATAGTTAATTAAATATCGCAGTGTAAATGCAGTGGATGACATCATATCAATTAAATCTTATCTTATCAATAAAATAAACAATTAATCATGTATAATTTTCATTGTGTAATCAGATCTGTTAATTTTTATGGTTTGCATTTTAAGTTTTAAGGCTTCCAGAAAGACCATACTGTCCCATTGAAGATAGCCAGCAGGTGCTTTACATTGTCATAGACGATCATTCCCGGGGCAGGATTGATGATATTGAGATGCGGGCTGTCTGCTTTGGGAAGGATCATGGCTTTATTGGTATCTGTTAATACCAGAATGCCCGGAGTTGTATCTGTTCCGGCATTAGAACCTATAGCTGTCTTTGCAGTAGCCAGCTCTGAAAGCGGATCCTGTAAGGCTGTATTCACTGTTCCTGTAGTATTTATACTCAGATCAAACCAGCTTCCGTTTTTACGGTACTTGATCTTTTTATCGGTAGTGTCAAAGATCATGGTACCATCCACCGCTCCTGATACTGCCCCTGCAGACGTTACCCAAGGCAGCAGTAAGCCTCTTGCTTCGGTATTCCCGAATTCTAAAGAAACAGAGGAATTTGTTACCGAGCTTTTGCCTATAGCCACCTGTGAATAAACACAGGCGGAAATAAAGGCAAATAGGGATATAAATGTTTTTTTCATCTTCTTATTGTTATCAATTAATCTTGTATTAATCCGGGCATGTTTGTGTGCTAAAGCATTTCCAGCTGAAGGTAGCTCCGTTATCTGTAGTGGTATAGATTTTCAGGCAATCCGCTTCTTCATCATACACCATCATACCTTCCACAGGAGTGGTAATGGCATTCACCTGGGCGGTGGTAGGAATCCTGTTTACTACAAATCCTTTGGTTTTGGCTTCCAGTGCTGTCCAGGCTCCTTTTCTGACCATTGGCCAGTTGCCCATGTCTGCCCCTGCTCTTCCTAATGCTGTGATACCAGATTTAGTGTCCAGTACAGTTCCGGCCAGCACTGCAGGCTTATAGCACAAACATCCTGAGCTTATGGAAGCGTTTTGGGAATCACCTATTGCCTGTCCTGCGGCTCCTGCAATAGTAGGAACACCGTTGGCATCAACACATGAAGAACCTGCACATAAATTCTGATTAGAAGCCGTAGATCCTGTTCCTACAGAAAGACTGCTTGCCGCAGTTACTAATTGTGAGGTTACAATATTAGCCGCTCCTTCCAGTGCATCAACACATCCGTCATTATCAGAATCCAGATCAAGCTGATTGGGGGTGCCATCTGCATCAGTGTCTTGTGTAGTACATGTTTCAAACCCGCCTAAAAACACATCAAAACCATAAGCCCAGACATCTGCAGCTATTCTTTCATAATTAGTATCAATAATACTACCATTACTGCCGAAGTTTGTGGCAATATCGTTGAAAGCCGTGGCATCTGGGAGAAGTACAATTTTCCTGTCTGCATCGCGGATGAAAACAGCTTTCCCGTTAGCATCAACCATTGCAGTTTCATAGGTTCTTGTCAGAGAAGCAATTGTCATCTGCACTGTACCCGATTGGGTGAAAGTATTTTGAGGCCAGTATCCATTGGTAAAAACAGCATCACCGATAAGCCCGTAAGGAACATCTGTGTTTAAATTATCTGCAGTGATCTGGTATCCGTAATCATTCGCATTGTTCTGCATTACAATCACACCTTTGTTATTATTGTCAGACCATGATAATATTCTGGTATTCACCGCTGTTGAAAGCTTGTCTGCAGAAGTCTGGGCATCATTTGTAGATGAACCGACATAAAAGATATCTATATTGTCCGCTAATAATTGAGCTTCGGTAATCGCAGCTTCAGTAGCATATGGAACAAAAGTGATCCCCGGAAATTTGTTATAGGTTCCTGTAGGTCCGAAATTAGCCGTATTGCTCAGCATATTCATCGTAAAACCAGTTCTTCCAAGAGTTGTATTTAAATATCCTATTCTAAGGTTTCTGGTCAATCCACTGCAGGTATTCCCCTCATTCGTATCCAAAATACCGTCATTATCATCATCCAGATCCGCAGCATCCGGCAGAATATCCCCGTCACTGTCCAGGCATTTTCTGATCGTAGCATCTAATGCCTGAGGATCATAGGTACTCAGGTAATTCGGGATTCCGTTGGTATTGGCATCTACAATATCTGCTAACCCATCACTGTTGGTATCCGTTGCCGTACCCGCCAGTGAAGTAAAGGCAAAGTTAGGAGTTAAGGAAGTTGTTGCTCCGGCTTCTAAAGCATCACTACAGGTATCCCCATCCGAATTTAAATCCAGATGATTGGGAGTACCGTCTCCATCCGTATCCAGTGTGCTGCATTGAGGCGCAACAAACCTGTCAAAAAAATACGTCCAGGTGTCTGCAATGGCCTTTTGATCATCGGTCGTCGGAGTGATCATACCCGATTCTGCATTATAGATAGTGGCATCGGGAAAAATTAATAAATTATACTCCCGGTCTGTAATCACCACAGGTCTGAGATTCGCATCCGTCATCAAAATATCGAACTGCCTTGTACTGGACTGGATCGTCATCTGAACACTTCCTGACTGATTCAAAGCTGGTGTTGGCCAATATCCGTTTGTATAGGTATTCGTTCCTATTGTTCCCGAGGGAGTGTTTGGGTTTACGTTGTTATTTGTAATGGTATAGCCATAATCTATGGCATTATTCTGAAGAGCGAATATAGATTTATTATTATTCTTTGCCCAATTGATCAGGATGGTATTAAGTGCTGTAGAAACTTTATCTGTACTAACATATGGAGGTGCGTTAGCAGAAGATCCTACAAAAAATACATCTACATTATTAGCCAGTAAGCTAGCTTCGGTGATACTGGCTTCTGTGGCAAAAGGAACCAGAGTAATCCCTGTGGTCTTATTATAGGTTCCATAGGGACCAAAGTTGTTAAGGTTTAAAAGCATATTGGAAGCCAGACCGTCATCTCCTGCACCACTTGCTAAATACCCTACCCTGATGTTCCTGTTTATTCTTCCGCAGAAGTCTCCTTCGGTGGTATCCGGTACTCCGTCATTATCATCATCTATATCAATAGGGTTGGGAACTCCGTCATTATCTGTATCGGTACACAGGTTCTGATTAGAATTGCTGGCATATTTTGCATAGGTTGAAACATAAGAAACCTGTCCGCTGTCTGCACTGGTTTCTACTGAATTGGCCAAACCGTTCGTTCCATAAGGAGCAGGTAGAACACTGACTGTTTTATTCGAAGTCGCTCCTGCTTCATAAGCATCCGGGCAGCCATCTCCGTCACTGTCGGTATCCAAATGGTTAGGAGTTCCGTCTCCATCGGTATCAACACTGCAAATTCCGGATTTCGGGTGCGCTGAAGGGATATAGACCGTAGTTGTGGAAAGCAGGGATGTGATCTCATGTATAGCAGCCGTACCCGCTGTGACCGAGGTTGCATTACCTGCAGAAACAGTTCCTATATACCTGATCTGGTAATATAGATAAGGTGTTGTTGAGGTATTGGTAAAGACGGGATTTGTACCTGATATACTGATCCCTGCACCTGTCGTAAGAAGGGTAAACGTAGAACCGTCATTTGAGCCATATAATTTGGCAAAACCACTGGCAGCCATTCCACTGGCAGCCTGGGTAACGGACAATGATTTCAGAACGACCGGAGTTGGGTACTGAACCGTAAAGATTCCTGATCCCGAAGTAATCGTTTGTAATGCCGCAAAATTATAAGCAGTAACGGTAGTTCCATCATTGGTATTGTCATTATATAGTAACGGAATATCACTTCCTGCTGCAGGATCCCCGACTCCTCCATTTAATGTTGAAATAACAGAAGCAATCCTGTTGGCTTCGTATACGGTATAGAAGCAGTCCGGTGATTCTTCTGCATCCGGGATACCATCGTTATCGTCATCCAGATCAATGACATTTGTAATGCCATCACCATCTGAGTCCTGGGCTTTTACTATATGGGTTCCTGTTGACAGAAATAAACATATAGAAAAAAATTTAATTAAAAAACTTAAACTTTTCATCATCTTTATTTGTTATCTTTAATTTGTTTTTAAATACTTATTAATATTTGATAGCTGTAGAAGTAGTTCACATGTTTGCCATACCCAGATGAGGATAATAAAACCACCTGAAGTTCTCGCAATTCTGACTATTGATGCTGATTCCTCCAAATCAAGTCAATTGCAAATAATCGTTAACATATAAGGTTTTTTGCATAGGGATAGTATTAATCCCTACGTTACCAGTTTGAGAATAAAGAGCTTCATAAGAAATAAGCCCTAAAAGGGTAACAATTTTTTTCATGTGTTTTTTTTATCCTTAATTGTGTTTAATTTTTTGTGTCAGGACCTGAAGGTTCTGATATGATACAAAAATTCGTACAAAACTAATGTTCAGATAGTAAAATACATCCACTGCAAATACATCGCATAATTTTAAATAACTAATAATTAAATAGTTAATTAAATATCGCGGTGTAAATGCAGTGGATGACATCATATCAATTAAATCTTATATTATCAATAAAATAAACGATTAATAATGTATAATTTTTCATTGTGTAATTAGAATCTGTTAATTTTTATGGTTTGCATTTTAAGTTTTAAGGCTTCCAGAAAGACCATACTGTCCCATTGAAGACAGCCAGCTGGTGCTTTATATTGTCATAAACCATCATTCCCGGGGCAGGATTGATAATATTGAGATGCGGACTGTCTGCCTTGGGAAGGATCATGGCTTTATTGGTATCAGTTAATACCAGAATGCCCGGAGTTGGATCTGTTCCTGCATTGGGTCCTATAGCGGTCTTTGCAGCAGTCTGCTCCGAAAGAGGATCCTGTAAGGCTGTATTCACTGTTCCTGTAGTATCTACACTCAGGTCAAACCAGTTCCCGTTTTTCCTGTATTTTATTTTTTTATCAGTCGTATCATAGATCATTGTACCGTCCACTGCTCCTGATACCGCCCCTGCAGAGGTTACCCGGGGCAGCAGCAATCCTCTGGCTTCGGTATTTCCGAATTCTAAAGAAACTGAGGAATTTGTTACTGAGCTTTTGCCTATCGCCACCTGTGAATAAACACAGGCGGAAATAAAGGCAAATAGGGATATAAATATTTTTTTCATCTTTTTATTGTGTTATCAATTAATCTTGTATTAATCCGGACAGGTTTGGGTGTTAAAGCATTGCCAGCTGAAAGTAGCACCGTTATCTGTAGTCGTATAGATTTTCAGGCAATCCGCTTCTTCATCGTATACCATCATCCCTTCTACAGGATTGGCAATTGCAATGACCTGCGCTGTGGTAGGAATCCTGTTCACTACAAACCCTTTGGTTTTAGCCTCAAGGGCTGTCCAGGCTCCTTTGCGAACCATTGGCCAGTTGCCGGAATTTACCCCGGCCCGGCCTAATGCCGTTATCCCATGCTTGATATCTAAAACAGTTCCAACAGTTGCCGCCGGTTTATAGCAGGAGGGAAGGAGACATCCTGAACTTACAGAAGCATTTTGGGAATCACCAATACCCTGACCAGCATCGCTACCCATATCAGCTGCGCCTCCCGGGTTAACTAAATTAGGAACCCCCATAGTGAGACTGCTAGCACTTGACCCCACCCCTCCGGTTGAAATTGTATTAATACTTCCATCAGGATTTAGCTGAGCAGAGGTAACATTTTCATCTCCTTCCAGCGCATCATAACAACCATCCGCATCAGAATCCAGGTCCAGGTGGTTGGGAGAACCATCTCCGTCTGCATCACAGATCTTTTTACCAAAAAATTCGAGAGCTGTTGTATCACCTGCCATTCCTGTACTTGTAACCTCAAACGAAGATACCATTGTGCTTCCGGTACCTTGCAGACCTATGAATAGATTACCATTATACGTAGCGACTCCAGTCATTGTATTATAACTCATATAACTGGAAGAAGATGGTATTGGAACCAGTGTATTATTAGGAGCTGCATTATTTATCCTGATTGTATAACCTCGAGAATTGGTATTTAAAGGGTATGGACTCAGCGTTAAAGATATCGCGATTTCACTTACAGGAACTGGATTGCTGAAGGTAACTCTAAAAGTAAGTTGTCCACTAGGGGATAGATATTCTCTTCTGTTAGAAAAAATAAATCTGTTTTGATACATATTATATGTAAACCCAAAACTTAATATAGACTATTGGTAGTGACCGAAGCATTAGAGGCAGTCTGGCCAATCCAAACTCCCGATGAATTTTGAGAGAGAAAAGGACAATCTTCAATCGCATCACGAATACCATCATTATCATCATCCTGATCATTAGTATTTACTATACCATCGCCATCTGAATCCTGTGCTTTCATTATACCTGTCCCTGCCGAGAGAAATAAGCATATCATAAAGAAATTAACTATGCCTTTCATTTTTTTCATCATTTAACTGTTTTTTTAATGTTTAGGTCTCTTTCATATAGCCAAATATCATTACATTGTCGGAAAGAAGAAATTTCTCCTGAAAGGAGGTAATACTGTTTTAAATCATCCGCAACCGGATAAACATTTTTTCTCATTTGTGTATTTTTTTTAAATTCTTAGTTTCTCTATAATGTGTCAGTACCCAAATATGCATTCTGTAGGACAAAAAAGAGGGTGCAAAATTAGAAAAGTTTTTAAAAAAAAACATGTACTTCAGTTACGACCCATAATAATAAACAATTGAATATCAATAAATTAAATAAAAAAAAAGCATTGATAATGCAGTGAGGATATCACACTCAATCAACTTAACCACATAATCCAGCTATTGAAATTAACACCTTCGGAAAGACCCATTTTTTTACGGAGCCTGTATTTTCTTGATTCTACAGTATGAATGGATATATTACTATATTGTGCAATTTCTTTATTGGAAAAGCCAAGTTTTACCATCGCACAAAACTCAGCCTCTTTCATTGTAAGGTGCGGATACTGGCTAATAAGATGATTATAGAATTCAGGATAAGTTTCTTTAAAGGTTTTAAAAAATGAAGGATCTCCTTTTATGGCAAGTTGTACTATTTTTTCAGAAGTAATCTCCAGTTTTCTTTTTATGGTATTATTTTCCCGTTCTTTCTGAAGAATCATCCTATTTTTTTGCTTTTGCTTTATTTTATTCTGAACGAGAAAAAATGTTATTGCCGTGATACCCGCCAGAGAAATCCCGATAATGAGATAATAAAGGGATTTTTTATTTTTTTCTTCGCCTTCTTCCTGTTCTTTAAGAAACTTGTCTATTGTTATATTCAGATTGCTTTTTGTAATCCGGATCAGACTGTCATTCAGTACGGCGTACTTTGCCAGGTATTCAGTTTCTCTTTCTATATCATTCATGTTTTTATAGGCTTCCGCAATACACCTGTATGCCTCCAGGCTCCTTGTCCTGAGCTTCATTTTTTTTGCAATCGCTAAAGATTGGAAAAGGTATTCCAATGCTTTTTCATTTTCATTTTTAGCAATATACAATTCCCCAAATGCCCGTAATACATTGGCCTTCCCTTCTTCAGAAACGACTTTCTTGGTAAGCAAAAGGTTATTGGCTTTATCAATGTAATATTCCGCAGAATCAATATTTTTAGCTTTCATATGCCTTTCTGCAATGTCTATATAAAGCATGGGCATTGGAGACTTCATACATTTCCTTTCATTACTGTAAACAGAATCCATGATATTCAGAAAACTGAAACCTGATCTTTTCCAGTCATACACCTGATATATTCTCCACTGCCGTTCTTTCTCATTTTTTATTTTATAGGCAAATTCTAACGATTTGTCAAAACTTTTAATGGCCTGCTTATACAACCCCAAATGATAGTAATTCCTTCCACAGAGATGCTCCAATCGTGCTTTCAGCTCATTGTCATTAAGTGTTTTAAGTTTTTTATCTGCAATTTCCAAAACACGCACGCTTTCTTCATATTTGCCCAGTGCTAACAATATGGTCACTATATTAAGGCAGCCTCTTACTTCACCTTTAACATAGTTTAATTCCCGGGAATAATCCACTAAATACTGCTCCTGAATAAAATTTTTTTCAAGATTTCCTGCCTGTGTCAATTTTCTGTACTCTTCTGTCTGTAAGCTGTCAATTTCACGAATCGTATAAGCCTGAGCATTCAAGAGTAAAGCCAGAAATACAGTAATAAAAATGGATACTCTGTATATAACGAATTGCGAATTTTTAATCATCAGCATTCTAGTAATTTTAATTGAATTTTTCTTTATAATCTATAAGATTAATAAGTTATCATAATGCTATATCCAGCTATTACAATCAATATCAGACGCCAGTTTCAATTTTTTCACAACCTGTATTTTTTTGATTCTACAGTATGGATGACACATTATCGTAGTGTGTAATTTCTTTATTAGAAAAATTAAGCTTTATCATTGCAAGAACTTCATGTCATTTGCTGTGAAGGTGGGATATCGGGAAATAAGATTATTATAAAATTCAGGATAGACTTCCTTAAATTTTAACATCAGCAACGGGTTATCATTTTTTATAGACAGCTGAACGAACTCTTCATAGGCATAATCCGGTTTTTTCTTGAAGGTATCGGTTTCAAAATTCTTTTGTCTGCAGGCTGTTAATTTTAATAGTTGTATTACCCGGAAACAAGGAACAATAAAAACAGAATATTTTTTAAAATACTTAGTGATATGAGCAAGTGTCTATACCCAATTATACATTTCATAAGAAGGACAAAAATCTGAGAACAAAACTAGAAAAGTTTAAAAAAAAATATGCACCGCATATACGGTGCATAATTATAAATAATTGAATTAAAGTAAATTGAATTTAAAAAAACATTGGGAATGCAGTGCGGATACTCTGCTAAATCAACCCAGTCCCATAATCCATTTATTAAAATTAGCGTCTTCGGAAAGGCCCATTTTTTTGCGGAGCCTGTATTTTCTTGATTCTACGGTATGAATGGATATATTACTATACTGTGCAATTTCTTTATTGGAAAAGCCAAGTTTTACCATCGCACAAAACTCAGCATCTTTCATTGTAAGGTGCGGATACTCGCTAATAAGATGATTATAGAATTCAGGATAAGCTTCTTTAAAGGTTTTAAAAAATGAAGGATCTCCTTTTATGGCAAGCTGTACTATTTTTTCAGAAACAGTATCCAGTTTTCTTTTTATGGTATTATTTTCCCATTCTTTTTGAAGAATCAGCCTGTTTTTTTGCTTTTGCTTTCTTTTATTCTGAACGAGAAAAAATGTTATTGCTGTAATGCCTGCCAGAAAAATCCAAGTAATAAGATAATAAAGGTTTTTTTTATGTTTTTCTTCACTTTCTTCCTGTTCTTTAAGAAATTTTTCTACCGGTATATTCAGATTACTCTTTTTTATGTACGTAATACTATCACTCAATGTGACATATTTTATCAGATATTCATTTTCTTTTTCTATATCATTCATATTTTTGTATGCCTTAGCAATATAATTATATGCCTCTAAGGTTCTAGTTTTGTAATCCATTTTTTTAGCTATCGCTAATGACCGGAAGAGATAATCCAGAGCTTTTTCATTTTCATTCTTAGCAATATATAATTCCCCCAAGGCCCGTAGCACATTAGCTTTTCCTTCTTCATATTCTACTTTCTTCGTAAGATCATTGGCCTTATAGATGTAATATTCTGCAGAATCAACATCACCGGCTTTTAAATGCCTTTCAGCTATATCTATGTAAAGTATAGGCGCGGGAGACTGCATGCACTTCCGCTCATAGCTGTATACAGAATCTATCATATTCAATCCCATGAAGCATGACCGTTTCCAATTATAAGTATCATACATACGAGATGCTTTAACCTTTTTATCTCTAAGTTTAACAACATACTGTAAAGATTTATTAAAGTTGTCAATTGCCTGTTGGTATAATCCTAAAAGGCAATAATTCCTACCATAAAGGTGATACAATACAGTATTTAGGTCGTCGTCTTTAATTCTTTTAAGCTTTTTATCTGCCATTTCCAGAAAACGCATACTTTCTTCATATCTTTCCATTCCTGTTATCATTATTGACATATTAAGATATCCCATCACCTCTCCTTTGTCATAATGCAGCTTCCGCGAACTGTTTATTGCATTTTGTTCCAGAATAAAAGCTTTTTTAACCTCTCCCGCCCGAAGTAGTTTGTCGAATCCTTCTGACTGCAGACTATCAATTTCAGGAACTGTATAAGCCTGAGCATCCAACAGTAAAGCCAGAAATACAGTGATAAAAATGGATACTTTGCGTATAACGAATTGCGAATTTTTAATCATCAATGTTCTTATAAAGGTTAACCGGGCTTTTGTTTATACCCCATAAATATTAAATAAATGATTATAATGACATGATCCACCCATTAAAATCAGTATCTGCTGCAAGATTTAATTTTTTCCGCAACCTGTATTTTTTTGATTCTACGGTACGGATAGACATATTATCATACTGTGCAATTTCTTTATTGGAAAAATTAAGTTTTACCATGGCACAGAATTTTATATCATTCTCCGTAAGATTAGGATGTTTAGAAATAAGATGACGATAAAATTCAGGATAAACATCTTTAAATTTTGACATGAATAACGGATCTCTCCTGATAACCAGCTGCGCTACTTCTTCATACACAGCATCCAGCTTTTTTCTGAGTTTATGGGTCTCAAGATCAGTCTGGCTTAGCTGAGCGTCTTTTTGTTTCTGGTTTTTTTCATATACATTAAAAAGAATAAGAATAGCTGCGGCGCTTGCTAAAATAATTGCTATAATAATATAGTAAAGCTTATTCTTATTTTCCTGTTCATTTTCTGTAGACTCATTCAGGAATTTTTGTATGGACATATTGAGAATGCTTTTGTCCACCTGAGTAATACTGTCATCTAATTTTGTATATTTTTCCAGGTACTCATTTTCCTTCTCAACATCATTTATATTTTTATAAGCCAGAGAAATAAGCTTATAGGATCCAAGATCTCTTCTTCTGTTTCCCATTTTTTTAGTAATTGCCAATGACGCAAAAAGAGCCTTCAGTGCTTTTTCATTTTCTCCTTTAGCAATATATAATTTACCGAAAGCCCGGAGTACATTGCCTTTTCCTTCTATCAAATCATTATCTGCCAATACAAGACTATTGGCTTTGTTTACATAATATTCAGCAGAATCAATATTTTTAGCCTTCAAATGCCTTTCCGCAATATCTATATAAAGCACGGGTTTGGGAAACTTCATACATTTTTTTTCATTGCTGTAAACAGAATCCATCATATTCAGAAAACTGAAGCTTGACCTTTTCCAATCATAAACATCATATATTCTTCTCTGTCGCTCTTTTTTGTTCTTTATTTTTAAGGCAATTTGAAATGACTTGTCAAAACTTTTAATAGCCTGTTTATGTAATCCCAGAAAGTAATAATTCCGTCCATAGAGATGCTCCAGCCGTGCTTTCAGCTCGTTGTCATCAATTTTTTTAAGTTTTTTGTCTGCGATATCGAGAAAGTAAAAACTTTCTTTATTTCTTGTCATTGCACATAGTGCATTGGCCATATTAAGATATCCTGTTATTTCTCCTTTCGTGTAATTGAGCTTCTGACAATTTGCAATCAGTTTCTGTTCCTTCAGGATTATCTCTTTGTAATTACCCCGTTTCAGCAATATTTTAAATTCTTTCTTCTGCAAACTGTCAATTGCAGCTGTATTAGCTAATCCTACCTGTGCATCATGGTATGAAAAAAATAATAAAAGGAAACAACAAAATATTTTTTTTAAGCCGTAAAATTGAGCCATTTTATACAATGTATTTATAAATTACTACTATGCTAATGAAGCTATCCATTTGTTCAGATCAATATCAGAAGGAAGATTCATCTTTTTTCGCAACCTGTATTTTTTTGATTCTACCGTACGTATGGACATATTCCCATATTCTGCAATTTCTTTATTGGAAAAATTAAGCTTTACGAAGGCGCAAAATTTCAAGTCACCAGGAGTCAGATCGGGATACTGCCGGGCCAGGCTATGATAAAACTCAGAATAGGTTTCTTTAAATTTGATAATGAATAAGGGATCCTTGTTGATGGCAAGCTGTATTATATTTTCCAAGACGTCGTCTAATTTCTTCTTGAGAATATCTGTTTCTGCCTCTTTTTGTACAATAAGTGTATCCTTCCGCTTTTGTTTTTTTCTATATGTACGGAAAATAATCAAAATAATGACCAGACAGATCAAAATAATCCCGATAATCAAATAGTAAAGGTTTTTTTTACTGTTTTTCTGAGCCTCAGCATGTTCTTTCAAAAGATTTTCTATAGGGATCATCAAAACACTTTTGTCAGCCGCATTGAGACTATCGTTCAGTAAGGTGTACTTTTTCAGATATTCATTCTCTTTTTCAATATTGTTCATCTTTCTGTAGGTCTCAAAGATAACCTTATAAGTATCCCGGGTTACTTTTACAAAGCCTGCTTTACGAGTGATTTCCAATGATTTATAAAGATATTGAATCGCTTTTTCGTATTCTTTTTTTTCTGTATATAATTTTCCGAAAGTTCTAAAAACAACAGCTTTTTGTCTAACAGGGCATTTATTACATAATGCTATTGCTTTCGTCAAATAATATTCCGCTGAATCTATTTTCTTACTGTATAAGTTCCTTTCGGCAATTCCTGCATAAAACTCAGGATCAGGTGAAAGCGCCAAAGCCATACGCTCCATCTTAAATACAGAATCGTTAATCTGCATTTTGCTAAAATTCCTTTTTTTCCATGAATAGATAAGAAATAACAGCTTCTCCCTTTCTTGTTTATTGCCAATATGACGTGCTGAACCCTCAGCCTTATTCAAAATCGTATTAGACTGCTTATGCAAGTCTAATATCGTATAATTTTTGCTATAAATAATATTGAGCTTCGTCTCTAATACAGGATCATTGTAGTTTTTTAATTTCTGGCTCGCAATTTCAAGAAAGCTCAGACTTTCCTTATTCCTGTTAAGTACAAATAATGAGTTGGCAATATTGAGATATCCTGTAATGACCCCTTTAATATAATGGAGTTCTTCAGATTTTCTGATCAATTTCTGTTCCTGTAAGACAATGCCCTTAAAATCTCCTATTTCTTTTAATCTTTCATATTCTTTTTTCTGCAGGCTGTCAATTTCAGCAGCTTCAGTACCAACCTGTGCGAAGTGGTATGAAAAGATCAATAAAAAGAAAAAGCAAAGCTTCTTCCCAAAGTTATAATGCGGAACCATAACCATTTTGTGTTTATACAAAAGTAAATAATTTCTGCGTTCACACAACAATCAATTAAATAAAAAAAAATAATTATTTTCGAGACAAACAACAAAAATATTCATTAAAATTACAATATTCACAAATATTTGACATATAATATAGAATATTTATTTTCATAATATATAATATTTACGGCACTTGACACATCTATTCACAATATTTTATATCTTTGGATTTCTTTTATAATCAAAATGAAAAAATTCTTATTAACTCTTACTATTGCCGTAGCATTTCATAATGTATCGGCACAGGAAATCACTTTAAATAAAATATATTCAGGATATTATCGTGGAAAAGGGATTTCCGGTATAACATCCATGAAGAACGGAGAAAATTATCTGGTCATTGAACCTACAGGAATTGCCAAATATTCTTACAAAACTTCACAAAAGGAAGGCAACATTGTTGATGGTAAATTTGAGAGTTATGAATTCTCCGATGATGAATCAAAGATTCTTCTTTTGACAGAAAGCCTGCCAATTTACAGACATTCTTTCCTTGGAAAGTTTGAGGTGAAAGATTTGAAATCGGGGAAAACGATTAATCTGAATGAGGGTAAAGCAGTACAGGAACCCAGATTTTCTCCTGACGCCACTAAAGTAGCATTTATTGTTGAAAATAATTTATTCTACCAGGATCTGAGTTCAGGAAAAATTACCCAGATTACGAATGATGGCAAGAAAAACTCGATTATCAACGGATTGGCAGACTGGGTATATGAAGAAGAATTCGGGCATGCAAGACAGTATGAATGGACAAAAAATTCAGATGCCATTGTATTTGTAAAATCCGATGAAAGCCAGGTTCCGGAGATCTATATTCCGATCTATGGAAAAAAACTTTATCCGGAAGAAATGCGTTATAAATATCCTAAAGCAGGAGAAAAAAATTCTATAGTTTCTGCCCAGCTGTACCGTCTTGATACAGGAAAAACAATGCCTATCAATTTAAGTTCGTTTAAAAACTATTATATTCCGAACATTATCCAAACGGCTAAACCTGATGAAATTGTTCTCGTTACTTCTGAAAGAATTCAGAATGCTTCAGATATTTTAAAGGTCAATACCAAAACCGGAGCCGTTCAAAAGCTATTCACAGAAACCGATGACAAATGGATTGAGACAGCCGATTCTACCCTGGAATTCCTGGAAGATGATTCTTTCCTTTGGGCATCCGAAAGAGACGGAAACCGTCATTTGTACTGGTATGACAAGGATGGAAAGCTTAAAAAGCAGGTAACAAAAGGAAACTGGGAAGTAACCGACTACTACGGATTCAATCCAAAATCTAAAGAAATCTATGTTCAGACCACTGAAAAAGGAAGTATTAATAAAGTAGTTTCCAAAGTTAATATTGAAAACGGAAAGTCACAGCTGATCTCTAATGCGGAAGGAAACAATTCTGCCAGTTTCAGCAAAAACTACAGTTATTTCATTGAAACATCTTCTTCGGTGTCAAAACCTTACACGTATGTTTTAAAAGACGGAAACGGTAAAACGGTAAAAGAGCTGCAGAACAATAATGACCAACTGCAGAAATTAAAGGCAGATAATTTTGTAGAAAAGGAATTCATTACGATTCCAAACGATGCAGGTGACCAGATGAATGCATGGATCATGAAACCTAAAAATTTTGATCCCAATAAAAAATATCCACTGTTTATGTTCCAGTACTCCGGCCCTGGATCGCAGCAGGTTGCCAATTCATGGGACAATGGAAATGCCTTATGGTTCAACCATCTGGTACAGAAAGGCTATATCGTTGCCTGTGTAGACGGTCGTGGAACGGGTTACAAAGGGACTAAGTTCAAAAAAGTTACCTATATGAATTTAGGAAAATATGAAATTGAAGATCAGATCACCGCGGCAAAATGGTTCGGAAACCAGTCTTATATTGACAAAACAAGAATCGGGATGTTCGGATGGAGCTTTGGAGGCTATATGACCAGCCTGGCCATGACCAAGGGAGCCGATGTCTTCAAGGCCGGAATTGCCGTAGCCCCGGTAACAAACTGGAGATATTATGATTCTGTATATACCGAAAGATATATGAGAACCCCTCAGGAAAATCCTGATGGATATGATAAAAATTCTCCAACGGAATACGCCAGTCTGTTGAAGGGTAAATTTCTATTGATCCACGGAACAGCTGATGACAACGTTCATTTCCAGAATTCTATGGAATTCTCTGAAGCTTTGATCCAGAACAAAAAACAGTTTGAGTTTATGGCTTATCCGGATAAAAAACACGGAATTAATGGTGGCCAGACAAGACCGCAACTGTACCAGAAAATGACAGATTTCATTTTGAATAATTTATAATTTCCTTAAATAAATTTTTAAAGCCTCTCAATGTTCTTTTGAGAGGTTTTTTACATTTATTTCATTAATCATTTCTGCAGAGATTATTTATTTTATCAATTGAAATTAAAAACTTATTTTTGGGAAATTTGAAAATTGATTATATGAAGACTAAACATCCTAAAGGCCTGCCTTTCCTTTTCTTCACAGAAATGTGGGAACGTTTCGGGTATTATCTGATTCTTGGAATCTTTGTTCTTTATGTCATTGAGCCTACCGGATTGAAAGGAGGACTTGGGCTCCCGGACAAAACAGCTGATGATATTTTCGGAACATACATCGCCCTGACCTACTTAACACCGTTCCTTGGAGGATTTTTGGCTGACAGGATTTTAGGATATATCAAATCTATCTATCTGGGCGGAATTCTAATGGCTGCAGGATATATAGGAATGGGTGTCTTCAAAGAGCTGCCCCTTTTTTACGGTTCTCTGGCATTAATCATCATTGGAAATGGTTTTTTTAAGCCTACTATTTCTACCCTGTTAGGAAACCTGTATTCTGAGGAACCTTATAAAGCCAATAAAGATTCCGGATATAATATTTTCTATATGGGGATCAATATCGGAGCATTTATCTGTAATATTATTGCTGCTTTTATGCGTAATAAATTCGGATGGGGTGAAGCCTTCATCACTGCGGGAGTAGGAATGCTTGTTGGTCTTGTGATCTTTACCATCGGCAGAAAACACTATATCCATGCCGCACAGATGAAGCCCGGAGAGGAAGGAGATACCAAGCTTTCTGAAATTTTAATGAAAGTTTTTGTTCCGGCAATTGCTGTTGGGGCTATTGGATGGTTCATTCCCGGAAATATTTTCGGAAGCGACAGTACGGACGCCTTTATTTTTGCCTGTGTTCCTGTTATTTATTTTTATGCTTCACTATACTTTAAAGCTAAGCCGGAAGAGAAACCGTCAATCGGGGCCCTGCTCTCGGTATTTCTGATCAGCATGTTTTTCTGGGCAGTTTTCAAGCAAAACGGTACGGCTTTAACAAGATGGGCGAACTATTACACGGACAGAAGTGTTCCTGCTTCACTGGAAAAGCCTCTTGAGGATATTTATATGGTAGAGGGTAAAAGCTACGAAGATAAAGAGGTACCTGTTTATGATGAACAATTCAGGTCTCAAAAAGATGAAAATGGGAAACCTTTAAAAAAAATAGGAAAAGATATTTATTTCGAAAATATCTCTTCTGAGCAGCGTGCCGCTCTGGAAAGAAACCCGGAATCTAAAGTCTATCTATACAACACGGAATTGTTCCAGTCTATCAATCCATTCTGGGTAATTGCCCTAACACCTGTCATTGTAGGATTCTGGGCTTTATTAAGAAGAAAAGGAAAAGAACCGCTTACTCCTACAAAAATTGTTTTAGGATTATTTATTTCAGGATTATCATGTCTGGTTATGGTTATTGCCGTTATGGCTGGGGATAATGGAGCCGAAAAAGTTTCACCGTTATGGCTGGTAGCAGGATATGGAGTGATTACCATTGGGGAACTCTGCCTTTCTCCCATGGGTCTTTCTTTCGTATCTAAACTATCACCGGCAAGAATTACCGCTTTAATGATGGGAGGTTTCTTCCTGGCCAACTCAGTCGGCAATAAACTTTCAGGGATCCTGGCGAGTACGTGGTACAGTTACGATAACAAGATGAATTATTTCCTTGTCAACTTTGCTTTGTTAATATTTGCAACACTTTTAGGCCTTTCCATGTTAAAAAGACTAAACAAAATCATGAAGGAAAAAGGACACTAATCCTTATTTATCATAAAGAATATCAAGCTGCAGAATCACTCTGCAGCTTTTTTATTTAAATATAAAATTAAAACCTTGCCAAAAACTCAAAAAAAACTATATTTGTCAGTCTTAACAAAAATTAACATAGAATGGATAATATTGAAGCATTAAGTCCGAAACCGGATGAATTTGTAGAGAATAAGAATTCAAGGCATCCAAAAGGATTGTGGGTTCTTTTCGGAACAGAAATGTGGGAGCGTTTCAACTTTTATGGGATGAGAGCCCTTTTGACGCTCTTCATGGTAAATTCCTTATTGATAAAAGAAGCTGATGCGGCAATCATCTACGGTGGATTTTTAGCTTTATGTTATTTAACACCTCTTTTGGGAGGATTCATTGCGGATAAATACATAGGAAACAGAAATGCTATCTTAATTGGTGGTTCTTTAATGGCTATCGGCCAGTTCCTTCTTTTTATCAGCGCCTCTACTTTCTCTGCCGATCTGGGCAGTTCCAAAATGGTGATGTGGCTGGCGTTATTCGTTATCATTTTCGGTAATGGATTCTTCAAACCTAATATCTCCTCAATGGTGGGAAGTCTTTATCCTAAGCAGGAGAAATCCAAACTTGACTCTGCTTTTACCATTTTCTATATGGGGATCAACATCGGAGCATTCCTGGGACAGTTTATCTGCCCATATGTAGGAGATGTGAAAGATGCAACTACCGGAGTAAGAGATATTTTTGCTTTTAAATGGGGATTCTTAGCCGCATCAATTGCAATGATAATTGGAACCGTAACATTCTTTATCCTTAAAAATAAATATGTGGTAACTCCGGAAGGAAGACCTATCGGCGGGTTACCAAAGAACAATACAAGTGCAGACTTTGAAGAAGGTGAAACTCAGACCGCAAAATTCTCAGGAACATCTCTGGGTATTACCGGATTTTTATTTGTCGTTTTATTCTTTGCCTTCAGGTATCTGCTGGTAGGGGAATTCGGATTTAACGCTGTAGAAATGGGACAAATGATCAAAGGAATTATTTATCCTTTCATCTATGCGGCCGGTATTTCTCTGGCTTTCCTGATTATGAGTTCTGCAGAAAACAAAATTGAAAGACAGAGAATCTGGGTAATTTATATTGTATCCTTCTTTATCATTTTCTTCTGGGCCGCTTTCGAGCAGGCAGGATCTTCATTAACATTTATTGCTGATAACCAGACAGACAGAAACATTTTCGGTTGGAATATGCCTCCTTCCATGGTTCAGATCTTCAACGGTATCTTTGTAGTTCTATTAGCCGTTCCATTCAGTTTAACCTGGGATAAATTAAGAACAAAAGGAAGAGAGCCCGTTTCTCCGTTCAAGCAGGCAATGGGATTGGCGTTGATCGCTCTTTCTTACTTTATCATTGCACACAACGTAAAAGATCTTGGGAATTCAGGATTATTAGCCATCAAATGGCTAATGCTTCTTTATTTCATCCAGACTTGTGGTGAACTTTGTTTATCTCCAATTGGTCTTTCATTAGTGGGTAAACTTGCTCCAAAAAGATTTGCTTCGTTATTGTACGGTGTATTCTTTATTTCCAATGCTGCAGGGTATGCTTTAGCAGGTTCGTTAGGAGCTCTTATACCAGCTACAGGTGATAAGTTTAAAAAAGCCGAGGAAATAGGAGTAAACCTTCAGGATGTTCTGGACAAAAAAGTAACATTAACAGCTGAGCAGGCAGCAGCATTTGAGAAAGCTCAGTTACCATTACACAATCCTACATTTGCAGGATTTGAGATCCACAACCTATTCGAATTCTTTATGGTATTCGTGGTACTTTGTGGTATTGCAGCTGTTATTTTGGGGCTGATCTCTCCAATCTTAAAGAAAATGATGCACGGTGTAAAATAACCGCATCAATAAATACAACAAAACCTCTGCAAAGTCAGAGGTTTTTTTTATTTTCGTATGATGGAAATTTCCGAAGATTCTTTATTCCAGTCCGTAAAGGAAATTATTAGGCAGTCGCGCGAAAAAGTATTTCGGATTGCGAACTCTACTTTATTGCTTACCTACTGGCAAATAGGAAAACTGATCGTGGAAGATGAACAGCAGGGAAAAGAACGTGCTGAATACGGAAAACAAACGTTGAAAAATCTTTCTAAAAAACTTTCTCTGGAATTTGGGAAAGGGTTTGATGAGAGTAATTTAAGAAATATGCGCTCCTTTTACCAGACTTTTCCAAAATGTGACGCATTGCGTCACGAATTGAGCTGGACCCATTACAGATTACTCGTAAGACTGGATCATATTGGTAAAGTGAACTATTACATTAGTGAAACTATTCAGAATAACTGGAATTACAGGGATTTAAAAAGACAGATCAACTCACTTGCCTACGAAAGAGTTTTGGAACACAAGAAATCTCCCGAAGAAAACATCCACAGCTTATTAAAAGATCCTTATATATTTGAATTTTTAGGTTTAATAGCCGATCAAAAAATATCAGAAAAAGAAATTGAAACTGCCATCATTGATCATATTCAGAAATTCCTTCTCGAATTCGGGAAAGGATTTGCTTTTGTAGCCCGACAGCAGCATATTTCCACTGATACTTCAGACTTTTATATAGACCTCGTTTTTTACAATTATATTTTAAAATGCTTTGTCATTATCGACCTTAAGACCGGTGAACTATCTCATCAGGACATCGGGCAGATCGATATGTATGTGAGAATGTATGATGATTTGAAACGTGGCGAAGGTGATAATCCTACCATTGGAATTCTTCTCTGTTCAGAAAAAGATGAAACTATTGTAAAATATTCTGTTTTGAATGACAAAAACAATCTCTTTGCCAGCAAATATCTTCTTTACTTACCAAAAGAAGAAGAGTTAAAAGAAATCATAGACCAGGACAGAATCCGTTTTGAACTGGACCAAAACAACAATAAAACCCTAATTAAAACAATCATATACAATTATGAGCTTAACTCTAGATGAAATACAAAATTTCAAAGGAAAATACCCCAGACAGATCTGGAGCCTGTTTTTCTCTGAAATGTGGGAGCGTTTCTGTTTTTACGGAATGCGCGGAATGCTGGTTTTCTTTATGATCTCCCAGCTTAATTTCCATGAAAAAGAAGCTAACCTTCAATACGGTGCTACCCAGGCATTTGTGTATGCCTTTACCTTTGTAGGCGGCCTTTTTGCAGACAAAATTCTCGGATTCAGGAAATCTCTCTTTTGGGGCGGTCTTCTGATGATCGTTGGAAGTTTGATTCTGGCAACTGATCCCCACAAATTCTTTTTCTTAGGAATTGCATTCACTGTGGTAGGAACAGGGTTCTTCAAACCGAATATTTCATCTATGGTTGGACAGCTTTACAAACCTAATGATTCAAGAGCAGATGCAGGTTTTTCTCTTTTTTATGCGGGAATCAATCTGGGAGCTTTATTAGGTGGTTATTTATGTATTGCCATTGGTAAAGGAGAAATTTTGGGCGGCACTATTCCGGAAGCAATGAGATGGAATGTAGCTTTCGGCCTGGCTTCAGTAGTAATGGTCATAAGTCTTATCAACTTTATTTTCACCCAAAAAAGAATGGGAACAATAGGACTTCAGCCAGGACATCCTTTGGCAGAAGTAAAATCTGCTCCGATTCCGAAGTGGAAAGAATATGGAGTTTACGTATTATCTCTTATTTTCGTTCCGATTATCATGAAGATGGTTGCCAAAACGGAATATACAGATTATTTTATGTTGACTATCGGACCTTTGACACTGATCTATCTGTTCTATGAAATGTCAAAAGTAACCACATCAGAACGTAAAAAACTTTGGGCAGCTTTAGTTTTCATTATTTTCTCGATCCTGTTCTGGGGAATTTATGAGCAAAGTGGTGGTTCGTTAAGTATTTTTGCTGCCAAAAATCTGAATAAAGATCTTCTTGGATTAGATCCGAATGGAGTGAATAACTCAGGAGGAGCCTTTTTTATTATTTTCCTCGCACCGCTTATCGGACTTCTTTGGATATGGCTGAATAAAAGAAAGATTGAACCCAATACCATCGTTAAATTCGGTTTAGGATTTATTTTCCTGGGTATTGGATATTATGTTTTATTCGCAACCAGACTGTTTGCTGACCTTCAGGGAATAACATCGTTGAATTTCTTCACACTGGCATTATTGATTATCACTCTCGGTGAACTATGCCTTTCTCCGATAGGACTGTCTATTATGACCAAGCTTTCCACCAAAAACCTACAGGGAATGATGATGGGAATGTGGTTCCTGGCTTCGGCTTACGGACAGTACGTTGCCGGAATTATTGGTGCCGGACTTGCTACAGCAAAAGAAGGGTCTACCAACTATGATGCTTTGATCACTTATACTGATGGATATAAACAATTGGGATTATACGCGGTAATTGCCGGTGTGGTATTAATTTTGATATCTCCGTTCGTAAAAAAATTAATGCAGGATGTAAAATAAAGTAAGCAAGATTATGCTTATTTTTACGTAAATATCAAATTATGAAAAAAATTATAAGCATAATACTCTTATTTTTGGTAAGTTTCAGTTTTGCCCAGGTAAAATGGATGACTATTGAAGAAGCCTTAAAAGCGCAGAAGGAAAATCCAAAGAAAATCCTGATCGATTTTTATGCTGACTGGTGTGGACCATGCAAAATCATGGATAAAAAAACATACGGTCACGATATTATTATACAAATCTTAAATGAAAATTTCTATCCTGTAAAATTTAATGCAGAAGAAAAAAAGTCTATTGATGTTTTCGGAAGAACATTTTCCAATGATAATACTGAGCATAAAAAAGGCAGAAATTCTTTGCACGAATTCACCCAATATATGAACGTTGGTGCTGTTCCAAGTACTGTATTCCTTGATGAGAAAGGTGGCCCCATTACTATTCTTCAGGGAGAACTGTCAGCCAAAGAGCTTGAACCCTATTTAGAATTTATTTCGAAAGACCTCTTCAAAAAGATCCGTACCCGGGAACAATGGGAAGATTACCAGAAAAAATTTAAATCCAAAATCAAAGATTAACCATACAGCGGCTTTCAAAAATTGAGAGCCGCTTTTTTTGATTTTAAGCTCAATATTTTCGGTCAAAAATTTTAATCTTAAGCCTATTTTACCGAAATTAGGGCTCATTTTTAAAATGACTTTAGATACTTCTATAGAATATGTAAAAGGCATAGGTCCCGAAAGAGCCAAACTCATCAAGAATGTGTTGGGCCTGTCAACCGTTGATGACCTTCTGAACTTCTACCCTATCCGATATCTGGATAAAAGTAAAGTATTTAAAATTTCTCAACTCGAGGAAAGCAGTATTGAGTTACAACTTAAAGGAAGAATCACACAGGTACAGGAAATTCAGACCGGGAAGGTAAAAAGACTTTCTGCAAAATTCAATGATGATACCGGAACGATGGATCTGGTATGGTTTCAGTATTCAAAATGGCTGAAAGAACAGATTCCGATCAACCGTGAAGTTTATATTTTCGGAAAGATCAATGTTTTTAATCGTCAGTTCTCCATGCCTCATCCCGAAATTGAAGCTGTGGAAAATAAAGAAAGCGACACCCGCCTGAAACCTATTTATCCAAGCTCTGAAAAACTGACTAAAAGAGGTTTGAATCAAAGGTTTTTCCAGGTTGTCTTAAGGAATATCTGCAAAGAGATCCCCAATCTGATTGAAGAAAACTTCCCTGATTATATGATGAAAGCATTTAAGTTTTTATCAAGGCAGCATACTTTTTTAAACATTCATTTCCCAAAGGATATGAAGCATTTTGAAAAAGCTGATAACAGGCTGAAGTTTGAAGAGTCCTTTTTTTTTCAGCTGGGATACGCCCTGAAAAAGCTTCATCATAAAACCCATTCACCAGGAAACCCTTTTCCTATCGTAGGTAACCACTTTAATGATTTTTATAATCACCATATTCCTTTTGATCTTACTAATGCACAGAAGAGGGTTTTAAAAGAAATCCGCTTAGATATGAAAAGACCTATCCAGATGAACAGGCTTCTTCAGGGTGATGTAGGATCCGGAAAAACAATGGTTGCCCTGCTTACCATGCTAATCGCTATGGACAATGGGTTTCAGAGCTGTATAATGGCTCCTACAGAAATTCTGGCACAACAGCATTATAACGGCATCAAAGATCTTTTGGAAGCCACGGATATCAACGTCCGTCTGCTTACAGGTTCCAGCAAAACCTCGGAAAGAAAAATCATTCACGAAGAACTGGACAACGGAACACTGTCTATATTGGTAGGAACGCACGCGGTTCTGGAAGATAAAGTTAAATTTAAAAACCTTGGACTGGCTATCATTGATGAGCAACATAGATTTGGTGTGGCGCAAAGGGCAAAATTATGGGCTAAAAATAAAATTCCCCCACATATTCTGGTAATGACCGCCACCCCTATTCCAAGGACGCTGGCGATGAGTTTTTACTCTGATCTGGATGTCTCTGTGATCGATGAAATGCCGGTAGGGAGAAAACCTATCATTACCGCACACAGAAGGGAAAAAGACAGAACGTATGTATATAATTTCTGCAGAGATGAGATTAAAAAAGGCAGACAGGTTTATTTTGTGTATCCGCTGATTGAGGAATCGGAAACTTTGGATTATAAAAATCTGATGGAAGGGCTCGATCATGTGATGAATGCATTCCCCGATTACAATACCACAATGCTGCACGGGAAAATGAAACCTGCTGAAAAAGATATCGCCATGAATTATTTTGCCTCGGGTAAAGCTGAGATTATGGTAGCTACCACCGTGATTGAGGTGGGCGTTAATGTTCCCAATGCTTCTGTAATGGTGATTGAAAGTTCAGAAAGATTCGGGCTTTCCCAGCTTCACCAGCTTCGGGGGCGTGTTGGAAGAGGAGCAGAACAGAGCTACTGTATTCTTATGACCTCTGATAAATTATCGAAGGAAAGCAGAACCCGCATCAAGACGATGACGGAAACCAATGACGGATTCAAGATTTCTGAAGTGGATATGCAGCTAAGAGGTCCCGGAGATATCCTGGGAACACAGCAGAGCGGCGTTGTAGATTTTAAAAGACTTGATCTTGTGAATGATTCCGCCATTATAAAAACCACAAAAAATACGGTTGATAAAATCCTGGAGGCAGATCCACATCTGACAAATCCGGACAACCTGATTATCAAAAATTATTACCTGAAACACTACAGGGGAAAGAATAAGTGGAGCAAAATTTCATAAAAAAACCGCGAAAAGAAAATCTCCCCGCGGCCCCCTTATAAAACTGTTATTTAGAAGAAATTACTTTTAGTCTGTTTAAAAAATTTATTTTAATAGCAAGAACTAATATCTTATGATTTGGTTTGAAAATATTTATATGTATTTAAATTCTCAGTCCTGACTATTAAAATAAATTAAAAAAACAAAATGAATTATTTTTCCAACTTGCTTATTATAAAAACTAACTGTTTCAAGTTGAAGGAGTGGGAATGAAACGAATAAATACCCTTCAACTCTCTTAAGTTTTCATGATTGTACCGTTTTGTTTAAAGATCTTCTATGCTTTATAGCTGGAAATAAACATAATTCATTTTGTTAAACTAACATTGTGACTTATATCTTACTTTCTAAATGAAATAATCTATTTTCTACCATCCATTGCTTTTTTATATAGCTAATTTGTGTTCCAAAGTTTACATTTACAAAATTGATGATATTGCGTGGATTTCTTATTATATTATTTTAATTATTAATTATACAATTTTCACTTTTATGTGAATAGTATGCGCTGAATATTATAATTTAATTAAAAAAATTAACATCATAAAACCATTATCCATCATACTTTCATAATAAAATTATCTTTGTTCAGGCCTGAAGAATGATACTGCCAGTTTATGGTAATAATTTCTGTAAGCGATTTTTTAAGGCCCTCATAAGTCTCAGGTTTTTTCATAAAAATATTACCTCCGTTAACGAATATTTCTTCTGTTTCGTTTTCGGAAATCTGGCTGGCGTATACTGTAATTACGATGTTGCTGAATCCAGGATTTATTCTAATTTCTCTCAGGCATTCCATACAGCTTTTTCCCGGAATATCATACTTAATGAATATTATTTCAGGAATAATTGCACCACTGCTGCTCAAATATTTCATAAGATCATCTCCGTCGGAGAAACACTGCGATTTTACTCCTATCTTTAAATCTTTGAAAATATTTTTAAAGAATATAATATTACCCTCGTCATCATCTACTGTGATTACATTCAGATATTCTTTATTCATACAGCATTTTTGAATTTATACTCTGGTTTTTTCTTCTTTTTATAATGATTTTATGAAACTGAGAAGGCGTGATACCTGTTGTATTTTTGAACTGGGTGCTCAAATGGGCCACACTTGAATAATTCAGTTTGTGGGCAATCTCTGTCAGGCTCTGCTTATTATTCAGAATTAGTTCCTTGGCATACTCAATTTTCTGAAGAATAATGAAGTTTTCTATAGAGGTATAAGCAACCTCAGAAAAAAGATTGGAAAGATATCCATAACTGTGGTTCAGTTTTTCAGCAATATAAATGGATGCTTTAACGGGAACAGCGTTTTCAGAGAAAACAAGTTCTACGATGGCATCTTTTATTTTCTGTACCAAAGCCGTCTTCTGGCTTTCAATAATCTCTATGCCGTAATCTTCAAGATTCTTCTTAAAAAGATTATGCTGCTCCTGGGTAATGGGTTCATAGAACTCCACTTCACCAAAGTTCAGCAGGCGGTATTTCAGCCCGTGCTCTTTTAGCTTCTCATCCAATACTTTCTTGCAGAGAGCATTGAAATCAAATTTTACATACATTTTCATCCTGATATAAGTGTGTTAGATTTCGAAGTAAATATAATAATTTATTTCATTTAAAAGTGAAATAGACTGTGAATTTTTTATTACAATATATAATAAAGAAAAAACTCCTGCATATTGAATACAGGAATTAAACACTAAGGATGAAAAAAATATACTGATAAAAAGCTGCAAAGCTCAAAACCAAGCATATGAATGTATTATTGAAAGTGATTTGGTTCTGATACAAAGATGGCGCAAAAAGAAACATCACTTGTTATAGAATTAAAATTAAATGTTACAAAATTTTAAGTCAATTATTTGTGAATTAAGAACTCCATAAGGTAATCGTCCATTACATATCCGCCCCCGATATCAAAGATTCCTTCATCATAAATCTTGTATCCCTGGGATTCATAGAAGTTTCGGGCTGCGTTATGTTTATTGACATTCAAAATAATTCGCTGATCACCGCTCTCGGAAACTTTGCCGTTCAAAAACTGAAGCGCTTTTTTACCAAAACCTTTGCCTTTGCTTTCAGGAACCAAGTAAATCCTGTGCAGTTTTGTAGTTCCCTCTTCATAATGATGCTGGAATCCGATAAAGCCTTCATAAGAGCTGTTATTCTCATCCTGAATTATATAATAATGGTAATCGGGATTCTGCAAATGACTCCCAATTTCAGCTTCAGAGTACATCTCTGAAAGCATATATTCCATCTGCTCACCGGAGAGTATATCTGCATAAGCGTTTTCCCAGGATCTTCTCGCCAGATCCTGAATAAGAGGAATATCTTTTTCTGTTGCTGCTGTTAATTTCATAATTTTTATGATTAAAAAAAGTGAAAAGCCGGAACTTTTCACCTGTTATTTTATTGTAAATGGCCAATGGTGAATGGTCAATTTTGCTTCGCAGGTAAATGATTAATTTTCAACCGTACATTTAAAAATTCACCATTGACTATTCACTATTCACATCTTTTAAATTCTCGCCATTTCAGTTTTTATTTTCGTGTAAAGCCCTTCTGAAGCAGGGACTAAAGGAAGTCTCAGATAGTTTTTAATAATTCCTTTTTCTGTAAGGACCACTTTGATCCCGCAAGGATTTCCTTCTGCAAAAATCAGTCGGGTGATCTCTACCAGTTTATTGTGAATTTCATAGGCCTCTTTCACTTTTCCTTCAAAAGCAAGCTGAACCATGGTAGAAAATTCTTTCGGATACCCCTGCCCTATTACAGAGATCACGCCATCTCCTCCTGCTAAGGTTACAGGAAGCGTATATTCATCATCGCCGGAAACCAGGGAAAATCCTTCAGATTTTTTTCTCAAAATATCAAAATACTGAAGAATATTGGGTGCCGCTTCTTTGATCATGAATAGGTTTGGAAATTCATTGGCCAGACGAATAGTGGTTTCAGCCTCAACATTCTGACCTGTTCTTGACGGAACATTGTAAATAATAATATTCTTCCCGGTGGATGCCAACATTTTATAGTGCTGGTAAAGACCTTCCTGGTTAGGTTTATTGTAATATGGAGATACAGAAAGTACTGCATCAAATGCAGAAAGATCTGCTTCTTCAATCTGTTTCTTTACTTCAAGAGTATTATTTCCGCCAATTCCCAAAACCAGGGGAAGGCGTTTATTATTAACCTTAATGATATGCTCAATTACCTGTTTCTTCTCCTCTTCAGAAAGTGTTGCAGCTTCTGCTGTAGTTCCCAAAACAACTAAATAATTGGTTCCGTTTTCAATATTATACTCAACAAGTTTCGTTAAGCTATCGAAATCAACGGATAAATCTTCATTAAAGGGCGTTACCAACGCAACACCTACTCCTTTTAAAATGCTCATCTGTTAGAATTATTTTTTTCAAATTTAATAATTTACGATAAGAATTTATAATAAATAATAATGTTTTATTATACATATAATTATATTTGCATATACTAAAAGATATTATGGCATCGCTATGAGCTAAGTTGTTTACAAAAAACACTGTCATTACCGGCGATTACATAAGACCTTTAAAAAATAATTTGCAACATATGAAAAATAAATTCTTGTTACTAGGAATTGCTCTGGCCACACTTACTGCCTGCAAAACAGCTTCTACACTGCAGTTGGCACAAGTTCAGCCTCAGAAAAATATTTCTATTAATAATGAGCTGAAGAATGATGAGGAGTTTGTAAAAGTTATTGAACCTTATAAGCAAAAACTGGATAAGGAGATGAACCAAAAGATCTCCCACACCAGCATAGATCTTACGAAGCAGGGAGACAACAGCAATCTGGGTAATCTTTTAGCGGACTATACCTTTGACGGAGCTGATGCATGGACGAAAAAGAATCTTAATAAAAGTGTAGATGCTGCCCTGATCAACATTGGTGGAATACGTACAACTATTGGAAAAGGGGATATCCTTCTGAAAAGTGTTTTTGAAGTAATGCCTTTTGAAAATGAGGTGATCATCGTAAAAATGAAAGGATCAGATCTGCAGGGACTTTTTGATTATTATGCAAAAACTCAGGTCAACAATCCTGTTTCTCACTTATATATTGAAACCAATAACGGACAGCTTGTCAAATCTCAGATCAATGGAAAGCCAGTAAATCCCGATCAGGATTATTATATTGCTACTTCAGATTATCTGGCGCTTGGCGGAGACAATATGAAGTTCTTTTCCAAAGGGGAATCTATTTCCACAGGAATCAGGTTAAGGGATCTTTTCATTGAATATTTCAGGAAAACATCTGAAGTAGTTCCGAATACAGATGTTCGTTTAAATTTTACCGGTAAGCAATAATGGATAGAAAAAGTTTTTTAAAAGTAATAGGTAGCGGATCTTTAGCAGCAGCTTTAGCTCCCAATATGATGATGGCAGAAGAATTGAAATTCAATCCTTTTAAATCTGAAAATAAACTCACCATTCTTCATACCAATGACCAGCACAGCAGAATAGAACCTTTTGATGCAAGCTATACGAAGAATCCCAATCAGGGCGGATTTGCAAGAAGGGCAAGCCTGATACAGCAGATCAGGAGCCAGGAAAGCAATGTTCTTCTTCTGGACTCGGGTGATATTTTTCAGGGAACTCCTTATTTTAATTTTTTTGGAGGCGAACTGGAATTTAAGCTGATGTCTATGATGAAGTATGATGCTTCTACCATGGGAAATCATGATTTTGACAATAGCCTGGACGGTTTCCTGAAAGTTCTTCCTAATGCGAAATTTCCATTCATCTGTTCAAACTATGATTTTAAAAATACAGTTCTGGATGGAAAGACCTCACAGTATAAGATTTTTAATAAAAATGGAATAAAAGTCGGAATTTTCGGAGTAGGTATTCAGCTGGACGGCCTTGTGGGCAAGAAGCAGTATAGTGAAACCGTATATTCTGATCCTGTAGATGTGGCACAACATTACTCCAATTTCCTGAAAAACGAACAAAAATGTGATCTTGTGATCTGCCTTTCTCATATCGGCTATGATTATAAAGATGAACCCAATAAAGTAAGCGACAAAATTCTGGCTGCCAAAACAGAAAATATTGATATCATCCTGGGTGGGCATACCCATACTTTTTTACCTGAACCGCAGACTTTTACCAACAGACAGGGTAAAAATGTTCTGGTGAATCAGGTAGGCTGGGCAGGTCTTCTTCTTGGCAGAATAGACTTTTACTTTGATGCAAATAAAAATGTAAAGCATATTTCCTGGAACAACCAGATCATAGACAGCAGCATAACCGTATAATATGAAAAAACTCTCTTTAATCTCTCTTGGTATTTTAACATCCCTGCAGTTTTTGAATGCGCAGGTGATTTCGTCCAAAAAATGGACGGATCTTTTTTCCTACAACAATGTCCTGGCCATGAAGGAAGACAATGGAAAAATAATTGCCGCTACTGAAAACGGGATATTTTATTATACCATTTCAACCGGAGAGATTACCAAGCTGTCTAAGGCTAACGGTCTCCATGACGTTAATATATCCGCCTTCGATTATAATCCACAAACTAAAACAGGTGTAATAGGATATGCAAACGGTTCCATGGATGTTGTTACCCCGCAGGAGATCAAATATATTGTGGATATTCCTATTGCAACCGGCTATAACGGAAGCAAAAGAATCAATCATATTTCTATTACAGGAGATCAGGCTGTAGTGTCTGTAGGCTATGGAGTTTCTATATTTAATATTAATAAAAAAGAATTCGGGGATTCTGCATTCTTTGTAACTGGTGGCGTATATGAAGCCAGCAACGAAGCAACCCTATTTGGAAATAAAGTATATTCTGTGACCAATACCGGCCTTAAAAGCCATGAGATGAACACTACATTTCCGGTATTCTCTACCTGGTCAACAGAAATTCCAGGATCATATAAACATATCGACGCGGAATCTTTACTTGTATTCTCATCTGCCACCTCAGCATTTATCTACAATAACGGTACGGGCACCCCGCTTCCGGCGAGTTTCGGAAATATTCAGGATATTGTTATCAATTCAAGCAACATTATAGTAACGGACAGCAGAATTTATACATTCGGACTGAACGGAGTATCTTTAGGCGCTGTAAGTATGGGGGAAGATTGCAACACAGCCATAACGGCCAACGGAAAGGTATATGGCGGAACAATACTGTCCGGAATAAAGGAAGAAAGTGGTACGACCTATAAACCATCAGGCCCTTATTCAAACTCCTCATACAAGATCAATCTGTATGACAATAATCAAATGCTGGTATCGTCCGGAGCAAGACTGAACAGATACAATCAGCCAGGAGATAATCCTAAAAAGCCCGGATTTTATTATTTTAACGGATCAGAGTGGCTTCGATCTTCTTTTTTCTCAACAACTTCCGCTCCAATCAATGTATTGGATGCTGTGTTCAACCCGGCTAATAACAATGAGGTATTTTTTACGAATTATACAACTACTGCCCAGGGAGTTTATAAAATGAAATACAATGCCAGCAGTAAAGATTTTGATTTTGTAAAACGCTATGATCTGGGATCTCCGGGTGATTTCTCACACCGTCCCGTAGGTTTCGCCACAGATCCGCAAAATAATCTTTTTGTTTCTTTTGGTTTCAATTATGGAAGTCCGTCCATTGGAATCTATGACAGGGGAACAGATGATTTTGTGATAAAAAAATTCGGAATAACAAGTGATGGTGTACAAACTCCTGTTTATTATGAAAATATGCTGTGGATCCCAACCCCGAGAAGCAATAATTTTATAGTTTACGATTATAAAAACGCGACCAATCTTTCTGATGACACTGATTACATATTACAAGATACCAACGGATTCGCAGGAAATGCAAGAGGAAGCTTATCAGTAGCTTTTAGTAAATCAGGGGATGCCTGGATCGGCACCGACAGCGGCTTAAGAATATTACCCAATGCCGCTGCAGCAATAAAAAATCCGGATCCGAAAGTGGAACCGATCATTATAGAACAAGGCGGACTTGGAGAAGAACTTTTCAGAGATGCCCAAATACAGCAGATAGAAGTAGATGCCGGGGATTATAAATGGATTTCCATAGACGGTGGTGGTGTATATTACCTTTCTTCCGACGGACAGCAGACTATAAAGCATTTTACAAAAGAAAACTCTCCTCTTCCCACCAATTCCGTTACCGATATAAAGGTAGACAGAAAAACAGGAAAGGTGTATTTTGTAACATTTAACGGTATTGTAGCTTATCAGGGAGATGTAGCAGATGTAACGGCCAACTTCGGAAATGTAGTGGTGTATCCTAATCCTGTAGTATATTCAAACTTTAAAGGGAAAGTTACCATTAAAGGGCTTGCAGAAAAAACAAATATCAGAATTGCTGATGCGGCAGGAAATGTAATACATTCTGCGGTAGCCAGAGGAGGTTATTATGAATGGGACCTTAACAACATGAAAGGGAACAGAGTAGCTTCAGGTATTTATTTTGTACTGATGACCAATGAAGACGGTTCGGATAAAGCTACTGCAAAAATAGCTGTGGTTAATTAATGAATTCACAAAACGGATTTTTATTATCATTCATAAAATACGGCGAAAATGATGCAGTTCTGCATTGTTTTACAGAAGACGAAGGCTTTCAGACCTATTTTGTAAAGGGGATCTATTCCAAAAGAAATAAAAAGAAAGCCCTGCTTCAGCCTTTGAGTATGCTCAGCTTTACCATTAATCCGGCAAGAGGTAACGGAATTCCTTCGGTCTCAAGATTTGAGCTGGTAAAGAACCACGATATGTATATGGATATCAAAGCCAATACGGTCATATTCTTCATCTCCGATTTCCTGAATCAGGTTCTAAGGCACGAAAATAAAAACCAAAATCTCTTTTTCAGTATCGATGAATTTGTCAATGAGCTGGCAGGCAAAAATTATCAGTGCCATCTGCTTTTTTTAGTTATGGTATTAAAAATTCAGGGGGTAGCTCCTCTGATCAATGAGGGGCAATATTTAGATCCCGAAACCGGAACATTCTCTGTAACTCTATCTCACCAGTTGTTTACCGAAGAAATATCAGCCATCTGGAAAGCAGCCATGCGCTCAGAAAATCTTTATGCAACAAAGATACATTCCTCATTAAGAAAAGATTTTTTGGATAGCCTTCTGGTCTATTACCATTATCATATTACGGACTTTAAAATACCAGCATCGCTGGAAGTTATTCAGCAGATCTTTGAATAGTTTTAGGTAAGGACGTTTAAAGCTCCGGAACAAGGAAGTTATTGAGGTATGAAAAAGAATTAAAGCACAGTTTTATTAATTTTTATGCTGTAAAAACATCATCGCAAAGTTTCGACGAGTATCCTTGTCAAGGTTTAAAACCTTGACAAGGATACTGAACAATTTTCATTGTAATTTTAGAGTATATTCCATCAAGTGTATAGCCGAGAGAGAAATTAAAAGCCTAAAAGTAGCCCACAACTTCCCTCTTCTAACTCTACTATTATCCCTTTACCTCCCCAGGCATTTCCGTTTCGGATTCTGCTATTTCTTTTTTGGAGAATCTTGGCTGCAGAATTTTTGCAATAAGACCTGTCCATCCTGTTTGATGGGAAGCCCCTACTCCCCTCCCGTTATCCCCATGAAAGTATTCGTAGAATAAAATATAATTTTTAAAATCCGGATCAGTCTGAAATCTTTCATACTGGCCATTTACCGGACGTTTTCCGTTTTCATCCATTAAAAAGATTTTGGACAGTCTTTTACTTAAAGAATCTGCAATCTGATCCAGATTTGAATAATTTCCGCTTCCGGTAGGATATTCGACCAGAAAATCCGGGCTGTAATAAAAGAAAAACCGCTGAAGACTCTCAATAATCAGAAAATTGATGGGAAACCATATCGGTCCGCGCCAATTGCTGTTTCCGCCAAAAAGACTGCTGTCGCTTTCCGCAGGAGTATATTTTACACAATAATCAGCTCCGTTCAAATTCAAGGTATACGGATTCTGCTCATATTCTTTTGACAATGCCCGCACTCCATATTCACTTAAAAACTCTTCAGGATTAAGCAGCCTTTTCAGCAGCCTTTTTAATCGATGGCCACGCAGCAGCGACAGAAGATGCTTGGAATCCTGCCCCTTCACTTCCCATCTTGACACCAGGGAAGCCAGCTCCGGCTTATTTTCAAGAACCCACTTCATTCTTTTTTTGAAATTGGGCAGATTTTCGATCATTTCATCATCTATTACCTCTACGGCAAACATGGGTATTAATCCTACAATAGTCCTTAGTCTTAAATACATATGATTTCCGTCGCTGGAAGAAATAGCATCATAGAAAAATTCATCTTCCTGGTCCCAAAGGCTGAAATTCTCTTCCCCCATATTATCCAGTGAATTGGCAATGGAAAGGAAATGTTCAAAAAACTTCATCGCCATTTCTTCATACACCTTGTTGTACAGAGCCAGCTCAAGAGCAATTCTCATCATATTCAGGGCAAACATGGCCATCCAGCTTGTCCCGTCCGACTGTTCCAGCTGTTCACCGTTCGGAAGGGTTGTATTCCGGTCAAAAACACCAATATTATCAAGTCCTAAGAAGCCTCCCTCAAAAATATTATTGCCATTATTGTCTTTCTTATTGACCCACCATGTAAAATTCATCAACAGCTTCTGAAATGCACTTTCCAGAAATTCAATATCCGGTTTTCCCTTGATGTATTCATCAATTTTAAAAACCCTGAACACAGCCCATGCATGAACCGGGGGATTCACATCACTGAAATTCCATTCATAAGCAGGAAGCTGCCCATTAGGATGCATATACCATTCGAACAGGAAAAGTTTCAGCTGGTGCTTGGCAAAGTCCGGGTCGATTAACGAAAAACTGATGGTGTGAAATGCCAGATCCCATGTTGCATACCAGGGATATTCCCATTTATCGGGCATAGAAATAATATGTTCGTTATTGAGGTGCTTCCAGTCGTAATTCCTGATCTTTTCCCGGGATTTGGCTGGCGGCATTTCTGCAGGATCTCCTTTCAGCCATTTTTCGACATTGTAATGATAAAACATTTTGTTCCAGAGCATTCCCGCAAATGCCTGCCTCTGTACAAGTTTTTCATCCTCCGACTCTATTCCTTTCTGAATTTCAGCATAAAATTCATCTGCTTCTTTTTTCCTCAGATCAAAAATTTTATTAAAATCAGCAAATGCATCTTTTAAGTCCTTATCCGTCATTCTGAATTCAAAAATTCTTGATTCTCCGGCTTGCAGTATTTGATCAAGAAAAAAAGAGGCTTTAGTTCCTGTACACTGTGGATTTACAGCCTGCGAATTCCCGTTAATGACAAATTCATTGATCCCGTCTTTGCAGTATTTTGATTCGTTGGCCGACTGATAAAGTTTTTCGGTATTGGTTTCATTATCACAGAACAAGGTCTTCAGAGACTGCCTGGCATATATATTTTTGATTTCAATATTTTTGTGGTTGATGGCAATATGCTGCGCATCTTCGCTTTCAAGTTGCGGCTTATAGTTATCATAACCCCATTTCCATGTATTCCTGAACCAAACTGTCGGCAGTATAACAATGGGAGCTTCGTTTTTAGATTTGTTGACTACTGTAAGCTTAACCAGAATATCATGCTCGCTTTCTTTGGCATATTCAATAAAAAGATCAAAATATTCGTTCCCATCAAAAATTCCTGTATCGATCAGTTCATATTCAGGCTCTTTTTTATTTCTTTCTGCATTGGTTTTTAAAAGATCTTCGTAAGGAAAAGCATTCTGCGGATACTTGTACAGCATTTTCATATAAGAATGGGTGGGTGTGGAATCCAGATAGTAAAAATATTCCTTTACATCTTCTCCATGATTTCCCTGTCCATTGGTAAGTCCAAAGAAACGCTCTTTTATTATTCTATCTTTCTTATTCCAGAATCCTATGGAAAAAACCAGTTGCTGAAGATCATCACAGATCCCACAAATCCCTTCTTCACCCCATCGGTAGCTTTGGGCTTCCGCAGTATCATGAGTCGTATAATTCCATGCATCACCACTTTCGCTGTAATCTTCACGTACTAATCCCCATTCGCGGTTGCTGACATAGGGCCCCCATTTTTTCCATGCAAGATCTGAAAGTCTTTGTTTTTCTGACATGTATTGATTTTTGTATAATATAAATGTTTTGTGAAACAAGAGTTTAGATTTTAAACATGAGGTATCAGATATTGAAATAAGAAATGCTGTTATATTTAACTAGCAGTTTCTCCACTCTAATACTCTAACACTCCCAAATCTATCCTCCAGTAGAAAAACTCTCAAAAGTGGTCATTGCCCCGTCTACAAAAATGCTGGTTCCTGTGATGTAATCCGCCAGGTCACTTGCTAAAAAAACAGCTAAATTCCCGATGTCCTGTGGCTGACCAATTCTATTGTAAGGGATAAGGTTGAGCAGTGAATTCAAAGCTTCCGGGGTACTCCACGCGTCTTTATTAATCGGTGTCTGAATAGCACCCGGACAGATGGAATTAACACGGATTTTGTCAGCTCCATATTCCTGTGCCAGGGTTTGCATGAGCATCCTGATTGCCCCTTTACTCGCCGCATAATTGGCATGGCCCGCCCAAGGGATAATCTCATGAACTGAACTTATATGAATAATTTTTCCGCAGGCAATGGAACGGGACGGATCTATACCACGGCGCAAAAATTCTTTTATAGCTTCGCGGGCACAGAGAAACTGTCCGGTGAGATTCACTCCTATCACCGCATTCCACTGATCGAGAGTCATCTCAGTAAATTTGGCATCTTTTTGAATTCCGGCATTATTGATTAAAATATCTACCGTTCCGAATTGAGAAACGGTATCCTGAAACATTTTGACAACCTGATCTTCTTTGGAGACATCACACTGGTACGTGATCCCTTTTCCGCCGGCATCTGTAATTTCTTTCAGGACAGCTTGTGCCTCATCTGTTGATCTTTCTGAAGAATGGTTGACAATAACTGTTGCTCCCGCAGAAGCCAGAGATTTTGCTATTCCTGAACCTATTCCGCTTGAGCCTCCTGTAACGACAGCTACCTGATTACGAAGTGATATTTCCATATTTTACTATTTGGTTTTACTCAAAGTTATGGAAAGAAATCAGCAGGATGGAATTTTTGAATTTAAAATTTTCTTAAAATTTTTTATACATCAGATATTGGGGACCGCTTCTTCCTGTTCTGGTTTTACCGTCGTACTGATAACCTGCTTTCAGGTAGATATGATACGCATAAACATTTTTCTGGTTAACTGCAAGAACGATTTCATCGCAATGTGGAAAATTTTCCCTGACAAAACCGTCTACTTTGTGCATCGCAGTTTTACCAATTCCTTTTCCCTGTAAGCCGGGATTTATAGACAAAGATCTCAACAAAACAGATTTTTCATTGTCAGTAAGATCCAGTTTATCTTCTCCAAAATCCAGGACAAAAAAACCTGCAGGCTTTTCATCATCGAAGATGGTCACTGCAAATTCTTTTCCGTCATTTCTGCCATTAATTCTCGCTAAAGCCTTTTCTACCGTTGAAGTATATTGCAGTTGATTTTCATCCAGAGCGTAATTAAGCTCCGTGAAATCGGATTCTTTAAAAAATTCTAATCTGACCATATGCTTAATGATGATAAACATCCTGGTACATCACACCGGCTCTGATCTCTACCGGAAGCTTATTTTCTTCAGGCACGACAGGACAGTTGTAGTCGTAAGCATTGTATGCACAGTAAGGCTGATAGGACTGATTGAAATCCAGGATGATGGTATTTCCTTTTGGAATCTTCAGATCCATATATTTTCCGCCCCCGTAGGTTTCTTTTTCATTGGTAGCATCACGGAAGGGAAGAAATAAATAATCTTTATATTTTTTCTGCTTAATCAGATCAAGACTTTGATACAAGGTCAGTGTATAGGATTTTCCGTCCAGCTGAAATATTGCTTTTCCGTATTCCTTATAAGATTTCGTTTTACCGGAAGAAGTTGGAAGCTCAAAAGGTCTGGCATTTTTTGTTTTACTGAATTCAGCAGTGACAATATATTTTAAATCTACCGGAAAGAACGGATGTCCTTTAAAACTGGTAAAATTATCTCCACGCAAAGGCGTTTCCTTTGGGTTAAGATATTCTGCATTGAGATCTTCCTGAAACTTCCTGATCTCCATGATCTCTTTTGACACCATTTTTTGAGAAAAGATAAAAAGCGGAAACAGCAGGAACAGTAAAATATATTTTTTCATGATTTTTTCAAAAACTATGAGTAAAACTATGAATTTTTCATGGCATGAAAAGTTAAAATTGTAATAAAAAAACACAATCTGTTTTAAATAATCCATACTCCAATTTCTTTAGCATATTTTTTGACCCTACAAAGTACATGGACAGAAAGAAATTCATTAAGACAGGCATTCTCGCAATATCAGGTTTTTATTTCCTTAATTCCAATCTGTTTCAGGCTATGCAGCCCACAGCTGGTAAAGAAGAAAAAAATATCATAGATGCTCCCATCTTAATTGTTGGAAGCGGATACGGAGGTGCTGTTTCTGCCCTTCGCCTCTGCGAAGCCGGAAAAAAGGTTATTATGCTGGAAATGGGCCTTAACTGGGAAAAATCCGGGATTCCGTTTTCTAGTATGCTGAAGCCCGGGAAAAGTGCTGCATGGCTGAAAAAAAAGACGGTTGCGCCGTTCATGAATATCTTTTCTCTGACACCTTTTACAGGAACTCTGGACAGAATGGATTTTGAAAATATTAATATCTGGGTTGGCAGGGGCGTTGGCGGTGGTTCCTTAGTGAATGGCGGAATGGCAGTAACTCCGAAAGAAAACTATTTCAAAGAGATATTTCCTGATCTGGATGCTGAAAAGTTCTACAGCCACTACTTTCCCCTGGTACACAAAGAACTCAAGGTAAATATTATTGATGAGCAGTTTTTAAAGGATTGTCCTTATTATAAATTTACAAGAGTAGGTGAAGCAGAAGCCCATAAAGCAGGCTTTAAAACCATACGGGTTCCAAATGTCTACGACTTTCAGTATATGGAAAAGGAATATAAAAATGAAGTTCCCCGCTCTGCTTTTAACACTGAGGTGATCTACGGGAATAATCACGGTAAGAACAGCCTGGATAAAACATATCTTAAAAAAGCCCTGGAAACCGGAAATCTTGAGATCCTGGATCTGCACTGTGTTGAAAATATTAAACTTAATGAGGATAAAACCTATACTTTGGAAGTTGAGCAAACCGATACTTCGGGAGCTGTAATTTCTGATAAAGTATTCAACTGTAAGAAGCTGGTTCTGGCTGCAGGTACGATGGGAACTTTAAAACTGCTTTTACATTCTAATGCAGTCAATGGTTTTCCCATTCATGAACAGATCGGAAAAAACTGGGGAAACAACGGGAATTTCATGACCGGCAGAAACTGGGTAAAACCACTTTCAGGGGGAACAGGCTCCAAGCAATCCACTATTCCTGTGGGCGGTATAGATAACTGGGATGATAAGGAACATCCTTTTTTCACAGAAATCGCTCCGCTTCCCATGGGAATGGATGTGGCTACTGCATTGTATCTGCTGATCAACCGGGTGGATAAAAAGGGAGAGGTTACTTATGACAGCGCAAAGAAAAATCTCAGCCTGAACTGGGACCAGAGCCATACCGCTAAAATGAGGGAAAATGCTGATTATTTCATAAAGAAGATGAACAGAGCCAATGGCGGAACAAGAAGCCATTTTTTATTTAATAACGGCTTCGGTGCAGATGTGTGCTACCATCCGTTGGGTGGCTGTGTTTTAGGTAAAGCGACTAATGAATACGGAAAATTAAAAGGTCATGAAAATCTTTATATCCTGGATGGATCTTTGATTCCGGGAACCATTGGTGTCAATCCGTTTGTAACGATCACCGCCATTGCAGAATACTGTATGGAAAACCTTATCACGCAGAATGAATTTGCCTGATGTCAGGGCATAGATTTCACCTCATCAAGGTATTTCCTGATGTCATGTTCATGTTTCTGGGGATATTCAAAATCAAGTTTCTTTGCCAAAGCTGTTCCCAGCTCGTGTACAAGATCCGCAGCGGCATACAGAGCATGCCAGTTATCATTAATATTGCTGCCGGAAAACGTAGCTTCTACCCGTGTCCAGAGTTCTGCAGAAAGATATTTCCTGAAAAGGCGGCCATGTTTATTGGTCGTTATATTTTTCCAGTCATGAGAGCTGGCAATATACCATTCGATGAGAGGAATGAGATAATCTGTTCTGATCACATCTTCGGACATAAATTTGGCATAAAACAGATCTCCGCGTTTAAGACATTTTGCAACATAGGTTGTATCCCACCAGAAATCATTGATTAATTGCTGAAATCTCTGTTGTGTTGGCTTTTGGATCATGACAGACTGATAGGTCGGCATTTTCAGATCTTTAGTAAGGCTGTCTTTATCCACCAGGACTTTATAGCCCACATCCCAATCTTCGGGAAGACTTTCCTCTTGACAGTCTTTTATAAATTCTGATTTCTGATAAAGTTTAAAATCAACCTTTACATGATTGGCATACAGCACCATTTTCATGGCGTGCTTTCCGTCAAAATAAGTCTCATCTTCTTCGACCATGGAAATAGGCTCACCAAAAAGATAAATCCATTTTTTATCAGCCTCATATTCCTTCATGTTTTCAAAAACCATCTCTACATCGAGATCGCTGAAATCATCTACAGGCGCATAGGGATTCACCAGTGAACTGGTCAGCAGTACAGCACGGATGTCAGGATTATTTTCTGCCCAACTGATGATCTGCTTCAGTTTTTCATCACGTGCTTTCATCATTCCCGTTAATAAGATTCTGAAATTTTCACGCGGTAAACATCCAGAGAATTTCTTTTGATAGATTCCACAAAGAAGCCTCCTTCTTCCGGAATAACTTCTTTGAGATCGAAACTTTTACAGTCTCTCGGCAAACCGGAAAACACCAACGTAAACCAGAAATCCCGCATAAACGGTACCGGCGTCCAGTTAGGATATATCGTTATGTTTTCAGCATGAATCAGCTTGCTTTTATGCTCAGACTGGTTATCAAGAAGATAAGTGGAATTCCATATCCTGATCAGATTACCCAGAAACGGTGATGCAGGAAAACAGCAGTGTACAATAACCTGCTTCTCCTCTTCTATTTTGGTTTGAAGAGACTCCAGGAGTTCTTTAGCAATTACAGGCTTTACAATTATTTCTTCCACCTCCATAAATAATGAGTAATAGGTAATGAGTGATGAGTAATATGAATGGTGAATAGTCAATTGTGAATTTTTAATTCTGCTTAAATATTTATTTTTCATTTATTAGGCAAAATAATAATGAATCAAAAACCTCAATAGTTTGAAGTCTAAATCCCGATTCACATATCACTTGCGAAGCAAAATTCACAATTGACTATTCACCATTCACTTTTTTAATATTCTAATTCCAGCTTTTCTTTTGTATAATTTCTCACCTTTTCAGTCAGCTCCGGGTTGTGGGCTAATTTCTGTCCGTAAGAAGGAACCATTTCCAGCAACTTGTCTTTCCATTCGCCTTGTAATTTTTCAGGGAAACATTTTTCGAGAACATTCAGCATGGCATATACTGCTGTGGAGGCTCCCGGAGAAGCACCAAGCAATGAGGCAATGGTTCCGCTTTTATTTACAACGACTTCAGTTCCGAATTCCAGCTTTCCACCTTCTTTTTCATCTTTTTTAATGATCTGCACTCTCTGCCCGGCTACTTTCAGTTCCCAGTCTTCTTCTTTGGCATCTTTGATGAATTCTCTCAGGTGCTGCATTCTCTGAGACTTTGTCATCGCCACCTGCTGAATAAGGTATTTGGTCAAAGGAAGATTATGCCACCATGCCCCGAATAGTGATCTTAAGTTTTTTGTATTAACACTTTCAGGCAGATCCAGATAACTTCCCTCTTTCAGGAATTTTGTAGAAAATCCGGCAAAAGGCCCAAAAAGAAGCGCTTTTTTACCGTCAATAATTCTAAGATCCAGGTGAGGAACCGACATCGGCGGAGCATCTACTGTCGCCTGGGTGTATACTTTTGCATGGTGCTTTTCTACCAGTTCCTGATTATGACTCACGAGCCACTGACCGGAAACAGGGAAACCTCCATAGCCTTCACTTTCTTTAATATCCGAACTGTCCAGCAACGGAAGTGCGTAACCTCCGGCACCAATAAATACAAAATCAGCGACTACTTCCTGTTTATGATTGTGGATTCTGTCTTTCACCTTCATTTCCCATTTGCCATCTTCTCTAGGATCAACGTCTTTTACTTCGTGGTACAGGAATACCTCAACATTGGAGTCTTCCAGCAGATGCCTCCCCATTTTTCTGGTTAATGTTCCGAAGTTAACATCTGTTCCCATATCCATTTTAGTCGCAGCCATTATTTCAGACTGATTTCTTTTGCTCATCACCAAGGGAAGCCATTCTCTGAGCTGCTCATGATCCGTGGAGTATTTCATTCCGGAAAACAGCACGGAACCGGACATTTTTTCGTGACGCTTTCTAAGATATTCTGCATCTTTTTCGCCGAATACCAGACTCATATGCGGACATGAATTAATAAAATCTTTAGGATCCTGAACGTATCCTTTAGTAACCAGATATGCCCAGAACTGTTTCGACATTTCAAACTGCTCTGCGATACTTTCCGCCTTGGTAATATCAACAGTTCCATCTGATTTTTCAGGAGTATAATTGAGTTCGCAGAAAGCTGAATGCCCCGTCCCTGCATTATTCCAGGCCGCTGTACTTTCTTTTGCAAACCTGCCAAGCCTTTCGAATATGGCGATTTCCAGATTGGGATCAAATTCGTGAAGCAGTGTTGCTAAAGTGGCGCTCATGATTCCGCCGCCTATCAGTACAACGTCATATTTTGGCTTCGGTGTTCTGCTTGTAAGCGAGTGTGGCATAATTCTAAATTTTACATCAAATTTCGGGAAAAGTTTTAAAAGTAAGAATGGGTTTAACTATTTTAACACGTTAATTTTTTATGCTTAAACTGTTTTCTAACCAACAGAAAAAATCTAGGATACAGTTAATACTGCATTATTGAAATAAGTAATCGAATCATATTTCGTTTTTTATTTATAACTTTTATATTTTAGCTTATAATTTGCAAATATCAACCACATTTTAGCCGGTTATCAAAATATTAATCAGTTAATATCCGCTTTTTAAGATATTTGTTTTAATACTTAATGATATGTTTGAAAAGAAGGTATACGTTCAACGACGTTCTGCATTAAAATCGAAATTAAATTCAGGGATATTGCTCTTTTTGGGTAATGAAGACAGCCCTATGAACTTTAAAGATAATATTTATCACTTCAGACAGGACAGTACCTTTCTGTATTATTTTGGGATCAACGAACCTTCACTGGCAGCCATTATCGATCTGGATGAAGATGAAACCATTCTATTCGGAAATGAAATGAGTATTGACGATATTGTGTGGATGGGCAGGCAGAAAACGCTAGCCGAAAAAAGTGCAGATTCCGGCTTATCAAATGTTGCTCCGCTGGACCAACTTGATATTTATCTCAAAAAATATCAGGCAAAAAACCGCACCGTCCATTTTTTACCACCTTACCGTCCGGAAAATAAAATTAAACTGGCGAATTGGTTTGATATTCCCATAGATCAGCTTAAAGAACATGCATCATTAAGCTTCATAAAAGCCGTTGTTGCACAGCGTTCAATAAAATCGGCTGAGGAAATTGCAGAACTGGATCGTGCAGCATCGATATCGGCTAATATTCATTTGATGGTGATGCAACAGGCAAAGGCCGGAATGTTTGAGCGCGAACTTGCCGCAAAAATACAAAACGAAGCACTGGCTTCAGGAGGTAACCTGGCTTATCCGGTAATCTTAACGGTTCAGGGTGAAATTCTCCACAACCACTATTACGGGAATCAGCTTAAGGAGGGCCAATTAGTTTTAAACGATTCCGGAGTGGAAACCGCTTTAGGATATGCCGGCGATCTTACCCGTACTTTTCCTGTAGGCAAAACATTCAGTGCAGAGCAAAAAGATGTTTATGATATTGTACTCAGTGCCTATCATCATGCAAAAAGTCTCTTGGCACCTGGTGTAAGGTATCTGGATGTGCATTTGGCCTCATGCAAAATACTGGCACAGGGCTTAAAAGATATCGGCCTGATGAAAGGTAATATTGAGGATGCAGTAAACGCTGGTGCCCATGCTATGTTTTTTCAGTGCGGTACAGGCCACATGATGGGTCTGGATGTGCATGATATGGAAGATCTGGGAGAACAATATGTAGGATATACTGATGATCTCATTAAAAATACGACCCAGTTTGGTCTTAAATCTTTAAGGTTGGGTAAAGCACTGGAAGCAGGTTATGTGTTAACGGTTGAGCCTGGTATTTACATTATCCCTGAGCTCATTGACCGTTGGAAAGCGTCTAATCAGTTTACCGAATACATCAATTATGATAAACTGGAAACTTTCAGAAATTTCAGCGGCATCAGAGTAGAAGATGATTTCCTGATTACTGAAAGCGGAAGCAGAATGTTGGGTAAACATTTGGCTTTAACTACTGAAGAAATCGAATCAATCAGGAGCCAAACTTATTAAAAAATTCTATAGTCCCGTCAGATTCCAACATCTGACCTATTCACAGATGGTATTCTTCCGAAAAAGAATACCATTTTTTGTTTATTTGCAGCACTATTTTCCGGCACAGCGGGACCTTCTTTCATTCAGAATTTCATCTGGTTATTAACGTTATTAAAACAGTATAATTCCGGCTGGTATTGGTTAAAATCCAATAACTTAAATCTGGATTTATCCTCTAATTTTGAAGAAATAATGTTTTAATCAGCTAAGCAAAAGGCTGATCAACACTTTTATCAATTACAAAAAATAAAAATACATGAGTATACAATGGACTGGGGTTTTCCCTGCTGTAACGACGAAGTTTACTGCGAACGATGAATTAGATTTTCCGGCATTTGATTTAAATATTGAGGCACAATTAGAAGCTGGTGCAGAAGGTATTATTTTAGGAGGCACATTGGGTGAGGCAAGTGTTTTAAGTGATGATGAGAAAATCGAAATTTTAAAACATACGCTTGAAACTGTAAATGGCCGGGTTCCGGTTTTACTAAACATTGCAGAACCTACTACCAAAAAAGCAATTGCTGCGGCCCAAAAAGCTGAAGAAGCAGGAGCACAGGGATTAATGCTACTGCCACCTATGCGTTATTTGGCGGATTCTGACGAAACCCTTGAATACTTAACAGAAGTGGCTAAAAGCACAAAATTACCGATCATGATTTACAACAACCCAGTTGATTATAAAATCGAGGTCACTTTGGATATGTTCGAAGAATTGGCCAAATACCCTAACATACAGGCTATAAAAGAAAGCACCCGGGATATTTCTAACATAACGCGTTTAATTAACCGTTTCGGCGACCGTTTCGCCATTTTCACCGGTGTTGATCCAATTGCCATGGAAAGTATTGTAATGGGCTGCGTAGGATGGGTTGCCGGATTAGTGTGTGCCTTCCCTAAAGAAACGGTTGCGATCTTCCGCCTGGTAAAAGAAAACAGAACCGCTGAAGCTTTAAAAATCCACCGTTGGTTCTTACCAATTTTGGAACTGGATACCCATCCTAAATTGGTTCAGTATATTAAACTGGCCGAAGTAGGTACCGGGATCGGAACAGAAAGAACAAGAGCACCACGTTTAGCTTTAAAAGGCGCAGAACGAGAAAGGGTATTGAAAATAATTAACGATGGTATAGCAACCAGACCGGAATTGCCTGCTGGCAGCTGGGGTAAATAGTAAAAAAACTATGAACGGAAAAAATATTGTAGCCCATACATATACCCAAGTTAGTGAAGGAAGCCTTAAAGCTGTTAATCCCGCAACGGGATTAACACTTGACGGCGAATTCTTTAAAGCTAACGAAAGCCTTGTTAATGACAGTCTGATATCCGCAACAACAGCTTTCCAAAGCTATAGAACATTAAATAAAGACCTTAAAGCCACTTTCTTAAACGCCATTGCCGACGAAATTACAAATATTGGGGAAGAACTTGTTAATCGGGCTTCGGCAGAAAGTGGTTTACCTTTGGCCCGTCTGCAGGGAGAGCTGGGCAGAACAACAGGTCAGTTAAGGTTATTTGCCAATCTCGTTGCTGAGGGTTCCTGGGTAGATGCCATTATTGATACAGCATTACCTGACAGACAACCTCTGCCACGACCTGACATCAGACGAATGCTAATCCCAATCGGGCCGGTAGTCGTTTTTGGAGCCAGTAACTTCCCGCTTGCTTTTTCAGTTGCGGGTGGTGATACGGCTTCAGCGTTAGCTTCAGGTTGTCCGGTGATTGTTAAAGCGCATCCTGCCCATTTCGGAGCCAGCGCTTTGGTAGGCGGTGCTATCCTCAAAGCTGCTGAAAAAACGGGAATGCCAAAAGGTGTTTTCTCTTTATTATACGATGATGGTTATACAGTTGGTGCTGCTTTGATTCAGCATCCCTTAACTAAGGCGGTAACTTTTACAGGTTCGTTTAAAGGAGGTATGGCTTTGGTTCATCTTGCGCAGCAACGCGAACAGCCTATTCCGGTTTTTGCTGAAATGGGCAGTATCAATCCTGTTATTTTTCTTCCCGAAACCATAGAAAACCGGGCTGAAGAACTGGCTAAAAAATATGCGGCATCCATTACTCTGGGAGCCGGGCAGTTTTGTACCAATCCCGGCTTACTGTTAGCAATACAATCTCCGGCACTTGAAAACTTTAAAAATGTTTTAAAAGATTCTATTGCCGTTATTCCATCGGCAACCATGCTTACTGAAGGAATTGCCAGTAATTACAGTCAGCTTTCTTCTGAGATTATAAATGAGACTGGTGTTACTCTTTTATCAGCTTCAACAGTAAAGAACAACGAACTTCAAAACCAATCTCAAGCTAAAATTGCACAGGTTAGCGCCAGCAATTTTATTAAGAATCCGAAACTTCGTGAAGAAATTTTCGGTCCATATTCACTTTTGGTCGTTGCACAGGATAGTTCCGAACTAGAAAAAACAATCGATGTACTGGAAGGGCAACTTACGGTGACCCTAATGGCTGAAAAAAATGAACTTCAGAATTACCGGACTTTAATCAATAAATTGACCGATAAAACCGGAAGGATTATCTTAAACGGAGTTCCTACAGGCGTAGAAGTTTGTGCGGCTATGCAGCATGGAGGCCCCTTCCCCGCTACTAACGACAGCAGGTTCACCTCAGTAGGTTCTACCGCTATTAATCGTTTTGTAAGGCCACTGGCCTATCAGGATTGGGACCCGGAACTATTACCTGATGAATTAAAGGATGGAAATCCTTTAGGTATTTTCAGAACGGTTAATCAGCAATTAACAAACTCTTATGAATAAAACCTTTTTTTGTGTGGATGCACATACTTGCGGCAACCCCGTTAGGTTGGTTGCAGGTGGAGGTCCTCAGCTTGTTGGTTCAAATATGAGCGAAAAGCGCCAGCATTTTTTAAAAGAATTCGATTGGATCAGAACAGGTCTGATGTTCGAACCACGCGGACATGATATGATGTCGGGTAGCATTCTTTATCCACCACACGACCCCAATAACGATGTGGCGGTTCTCTTTATCGAAACCAGTGGTTGCCTGCCTATGTGTGGTCACGGAACTATCGGTACCATTACCATCGCTATAGAAGAAGGGCTCATCTGTCCAAAAGTACCCGGAGTGATCAGAATGGAGGCCCCGGCGGGATTGGTCTTGATCGAATATAAGCAGGAAGGAAAAAAAGTTAAGTCCGTTAAACTTAAAAATGTAGCCTCCTATCTTGCTGCTGAAAATCTACAGGTAGAATGTCCGGATTTAGGTACACTTACTTTTGATGTAGCTTACGGTGGAAATTTCTATGCTATTGTAGATCCTCAGGAAAATTTTCCGGGACTGGAAAATTATACCGCTTCGCAACTGATTACCTGGAGCCAGACCATCAGAAAAAGGATCAACGAGCAATATACTTTTGTCCATCCTTCAGACCCAACGATCAATGGCTGTAGTCATGTCCTGTGGACAGGTAAAACCATCGATCCTGCATCAACTGCCAGAAATGCTGTTTTTTACGGAGATAAAGCAATCGATCGGTCACCTTGCGGAACAGGAACTTCTGCCCGTATGGCTCAATGGTATGCTAAAGGGAAATTAAAACCGGGTGAAGATTTCATCCATGAAAGTTTTATCGGCAGCAAGTTTACAGGAAAGGTTGAAGAGGAAGTGGAACTTAACGGGATCAAAGCAATCATTCCAAGTGTAGAAGGCTGGGCCAAAATATATGGTTATAACACTCTTAAAATTGATCCTGAAGACGATCCTTATGCTTATGGGTTTCAGGTGATTTAGGTTAAATTTTAAGAAGATTTTAAAATAGAAGAATGTCGAAAGTATTGATTATAGGAGGAGGAATTGTGGGCCTGACCTCAGCCTATTACCTACAAAAAAAAGGCTATGAGGTAACCGTTTTAGATAAGGGTGATATCACGGACAACTGCTCATTTGGTAATGCAGGAATGATTGTGCCCAGCCATTTTGTTCCCCTGGCAGCGCCCGGAATGGTTAAGCAAGGTATCCGATGGATGTTTAACAGTAAAAGCCCGTTTTATGTGCGCCCTTCATTAAATGCAGATCTTATCAGATGGGGATTCAGGTTTATGAAACATGCCACAGCAAAACATGTGAACCATTCGGCAGAACCTTTACGTGATCTTTCCCTGCTCAGTAAAAAATTATATGAAGACTTCGCCGGAGAACCGGGGTTTGATTTCGAACTTACCCATAACGGTATTTTAGCGTTTTACAAAACCGAGAAAGCCGGAGAGGAGGAAGCACATCTGGCAGCAAGAGCAATTGAGCTTGGCCTGGATATGGCTGTATTAAATGCTTCCGAATGTAGTTTGTTACAGCCTGATTTAAATTTGGATGTTTTAGGTGCCGTCCATTACCGTTGCGATGCCCATCTTTATCCTACCAAGATGATGAATTCTTTGCTTCAATATTTAACCGGTAATGGGGTTAAGATAGTGCGGGGTAAAGAAGTGGATAGAATGGAGACAGCAGGAAAACGTGTGGTCAAAGTTTTTACAGGAAAGCAAAGCTGGGAAGCTGACCAATTTGTAATTGCAACGGGTTCATGGTCGCCGGCAATAGCAAAAATGGCAGGTGTTAACATCTCTTTAATGCCCGGCAAAGGCTACTCATTTATGGAACCTGAACCCGAAAACCGTTTAACCATACCGGCATTGCTATGCGAGGCAAGAGTGGCCCTTACCCCTATGAACGGCCAGATCAGGTATGGTGGCACCATGGAACTGGATAAGATAAATACCAGCATAAATAGGCAACGGGTTAAAGGAATTGTAGAATCTGTTCCCCAATATTTCCCGGATTTAAAACCTGTACTTCCGGCAGAAAAAGATATCTGGTACGGTTTCCGTCCTTCATCTCCTGATGGTTTGCCTTATATTGGAAGAAGTGAAAAAAGAGAAAATTTAATCGTCGCTACCGGTCATGGCATGATGGGAATGAGTTTAGGCCCGGCAACAGGCTTACTAGTAAGTCAGATTGCTTCAGGAATGGCTACCGAGCTTAAATTGGACCCTTTTGCAGTGGCCCGGTAAGGACTTAACATTCTCCCAGCTAATTTTTATAAGACGCTTTTATTCAAATATTATCGGAATATAGCAATATTTTAACCTTATTTTATATTTAGCATTTTTATTTGGGTTAATATCATTAATTTCAATCCGGAATTGATAAACCCTTTATTATGAAAGTTTTACCCTTTACCATCCTTGTACCCAAAGATAAAAGTGTGATATCGGAGTATATTGAACTCCCTCATTTTTATCCATACCTTCACCGGCATGATGAATGGCAGATTACATACGTAGAACGTGGTGAGGGAACATTAATTGCCGGTAGCGATATGCATGCTTTCCAGTCGGGAGATATTTTTGTGATCGGTGCCAAACTTCCGCATTTATTTAAAAATAATCCGGAATATTTTTCCGTAGACAGTGATAAGGTGATCAAGGCCTGTTCTATTTATTTTAATCCCAATGGTATCCTGGCCTCCTTGTTTAATTTGCCCGAAATGAAGATCGCGAAAGCTTTTTTAGACAAAAACAAACATGGCTTTAAAGTTCCCTATGGTTTTACCAAAGACATCATCCCGCAAATCTTTACGATTCATCAGGCAGCAGGTACGGATGTGCTATTCAGTTTTGTGAAACTGATTAATACTTTACAGGGTCTGAACGAAAATGTAGAACTGATCTGTTCTGATCTGTATTCATCCAATTTCAGTGAGAATGAAGGGATGCGGCTGAGTAAAATCATTAATTTCATTACAGAGAACTACAATAACCCTATTTCACTGGAAGATGTTGCCAACACTGCTTTTATGACACCGCAGGCTTTCTGCAGGTATTTTAAAAAACATACAGGCCATACCTTTATTTCTTTTTTGAATGAAGTAAGAGTGAATGCAGCCTGTAAAAACCTTATTTCCAGAGAAAAAACCGATTGTATTTCAGAAGTCGCCTACAGAGCAGGATTTAATAGTATTACCAATTTCAACAGGGTATTTAAAAGCGTTATCGGACAATCTCCAAAGTCCTATATCGATACCTACAACAATCTAAGCAAGATCAACCGTCCAGGCTAGTAAACATAAAGTTTCATATTTTTTTGGATTTAGCTTACTTATTGCAGGCCAATGAGATACAAATCTGCTCCCAGGTACCACAAGAAGCAGAAAACAGTCCAAATTATTTCATGTGAAATAATTTTTTTTATATTATTTTTTTATCACACAAAATAATTAAGCAATTCAATTCTAATTTAGTGTAATTATAAGATCACTTAAGTTTACACAAAGAAAGTCCCTGCTAACAATCAATCACAAAAGTAAATTTATCAAAAAACAGTGATAAATTTAAATATTTCATATCAAATATCAAAAACAGGTGAAAAATACTAAAAATCTCACCTGAAATTTTATTAAAGACCTAAACACATAACCATTTATTTATGTAACTTGCATCAAATTAATACGATAATAATTAAATCGTATTAGAATTATTTCGAATTTAAAATAACAGAGATGAAAATTTTTAACCTGGCGGGTATTTTACTCGCCCCATTGCTATTTTCCCAAAGTGGAAATATAGGAATCAACACGTCCACCCCGGACAACAGTGCCATTTTACACATTGAAAATTTTAGTGGAACCCCTGCAACGGCTACAGCTACTGTATCTGGCGGTGTGGTCACTGGAATCAGTATTAACAATGGAGGCAGCGGCTACACAAGCCCACCCACCGTTAATTTCTATGGCGGAGGTTCTGTTGTAAGCGGAGGTACTAAAGCAAAAGCTACAGCCACCGTTTCAGGAGGCGTAATTACCGGCATTACGATCAACAGTGGAGGTACTGGCTATACCACTGCACCAACTATCGTAATTTCGGGAGGGAATAAAGGACTTTTATTTCCAAATTTGAACCTGGCTAATCTAAGCAGCACGACTACCCCGGTAGCTTCACCGGCTGATGGTTTGATAGCGTATAATGGCGGTGCAAACAGCAATAATAAAGCTCTGCATTTCTTTAATTCCACAACCAACCAATGGCAAAGCTCTCTTGATGCTGAAGATACTCCCAAGATCGCTTACATACAGCTTACGGGAAATCTGCCTTTACTGGATAATTCTATTCAGGGCATCAGTGACAGGCTTTTAAAGAATCCTCTTTCCACTTCTGCCGTTTCTAATATTAACGGTTTTAAAGTATTGCCTTATGATAATGCTTATTCTTTAATTTTACCACAGGGAAATTATCTGGTGGAAGTAAATCTTAACCTTAACTCTCCCCAGGAAAACCCTGCCGGATTTAACGGAACAGCTCCTTTAGCAGGAAGTACCTACTATATTATGGGCTACTTCATAGATTTTTACAGTGATGTATATAATAATTCAACAGGAATTTTTACAGCGGGAACTGCTTCAAGAAAAGAAATTCCTATAGTCTCTAAAGTAAGTACCAACCACCTTGCTACATGGTCGTTCTATTACAGTGTACCCGCTAATGCCAATACCAATATCATAGGAGGATTAAGATTATATCTAGGAAGAATGCAGGGAAGCACATTCTATGACCTGGTAAACGTCATTGGAGACGAGTCTTACATTAAAATATCTAAGCTTTAAAAACATGAAAAAAAATTATATCTTACCCTTATTATTAGTTTTTGCTAATATGATGTATGCCCAAGTAGCTATCGGGCAAACCAATGTTAATAGCTCCGCAGTATTGGAAGTGTCAAATATTACCAACAAAGGAGTCTTACCACCAAGAGTTGACATCATCGATATCCTGAATAATACGGCACCTGTGAACTCACCTGCAGATGGCCTGATTGTCTACAATAAAGGAAATACAATAGCTCCCGGACTTTATATTTGGAAAAACAGTAAATGGAACCAGATAGCAGACACCTATAATCTGGTCAGTTATCTGGTCCTGCAAAGATCCACAGATTACACTGTGCTGGGAGGCCTTGCCAACGGTACCTACAAAAATTTCAATGATGCAGCTTTTACAGTTGTTTCTAATGATATTGGTGCATCTTACAATTCCGGAACCGGACTTATTACATTACCAGGAAACAGCGGTTATCTTGTAAATCTTTGTTTAGACATAAGAGATATACAGGAAAGTACGACCGCAGGCATAGGAGGAACTCCTCTTCATGTGCATCAATACACGCTAAAACTTATAGATCCGGGCACAGGTACCCAGTACGGAAAGACACTCAGCATCAATGCGATGTCTATTGCAAGTAATAAAGTACATACGCTTAATTTGAGTTTTTCGTTTGTGACTTCTTCTGCAACACCTATCAATCTTTTACCGGCTATTGCGCACGCAGCAGGAGGTACTTACCAGTCCGGAACAGGAGGTACTGCCCCTAATAACGGAGAGATCATTATCACCAATGCAAAAGTGGATATTCAAAGATCTGCACTAAACCAATAATTAACACGAAATGAAAAAATATCTTCATACAATCTATTTCATATTAGCTTTTTTATCATTTAATATGAAAATAAGTGCCCAAGTCGGTATTAACACCAACACTCCAAATGCCAGCAGTGTTTTAGACATCACTTCATCCAATAAAGGGGTTCTTTTTCCTCAATATGATTTAACAGTTCTGAACAGTACTTCTACCCCGGTTGCCAGTCCGGCCGAGGGATTAATGATTTATAACAAAGGCGGAGCATCTACCTACCCTAAAGGATACTACATCTGGATAAGAGGCCAATGGCAGAGAGCGATCCTTGCAGGATCAGAGCCACAGATTATGTCGCTTACCAACATCACTGTTACGAACCCTAATATATTGATTGCAACTAACAGCTCTAATAATGTTGTTCCCAATCTTGTAGTGGGTGTTAATAAAATTGCAGGAGCCTCACTTGCTGCGGACAAATCAACGATTACCCTACCGGCGGGAACTTACATTTTCAGATATTCTACCGATACTGTTACTGATACTAATAATACAGGACCAGCAAACACAACTTATCTGTCAAAGAACTTTGTCTGTACCAGGTCTTATCTGATTAATGCTGCTACCAATACGAATTTGACAGAATTTAACAGAACATGCCAGCTGAGCGATACTTTCACTTTTTTCCAGGGAACATTCTTTTTAAAACTGGTTGTGCCTACGACAATCAAACAAAAATTTGAATTTGATACGGGAAATGGTTTTACCGCAAGTAATCTATTGGTCAGGTCTTCCTTTTCTTTAACAATTACTAAAATGGCTCAATAATTTTCAAAACAATAAGGCTTTAAATAATTAAAGCCTTATTGTTTAGTTTAGTTTTGCAGTCAGCTTTTTGAATTGCTTTTCTGCATTTTTGCCTTCATAAAGAATTGCATAAATCGTATCAATGATCGGAAGCTTCAAATGTTTTTGCTTCGCTGTTTTATAGATGGAATCTGCGGCATAATATCCTTCTGCCACCATGTTCATGGACTGGATTGCAGATTTTACGGTATATCCTTTTCCGATAAGGTTTCCTAAACTTCGGTTTCTTGAGAAAAGAGAGTACGCCGTTACCAGAAGGTCACCCAGATAAGCACTTTCATTAACGTCTCTTGGGGCCTCGTATACAGCTTCCAGGAAGATTTCCATTTCACGGATCGCATTGGAAACAAAAACAGCTGTGAAGTTATCACCATAACCGAGCCCGCTTGCTATACCCGCGCCAATTGCAAAAATATTTTTAAGGATGGCACTATACTCATTTCCTAAAATATCCTTACTGGAATGTACTTTGATAAAATCTGAACTGAAAATTCCTTCAAGCTTTTGGGCCGTTTCATCTTCTACAGCAGCAACGGTAAGGTAAGAAAGTCTTTCCATAGCGACTTCTTCTGCATGGCATGGCCCTGCGATAACAGCCTGGTTTCTGAAACCTATCTTAAATTCATCCCTTAAATAATGCGCTACCACATCATTTACTTTAGGAATAATCCCTTTAATGGCGGAAACAAAGATTTTATCACCATATTCACAGGTTATTTTATCCATGGTATCCGACAGGTAGATGGAAGGTGTGGCCAAGACGATCACATCGCAGGCACTCACCAGCTCGTTGATATCTGTTGTAAGCTTTAGACTTTTAAGATTAAAATTAACTGCTGTAAGATAAGAAGGGTTATGCCCACGGAGTTCAATAGCTCCTTTTACGAATTCACTTCTTACGCACCAGTGCACTGTTTTGCAGTTTTCAACAAGCATTTTTACGATAGCGGTTGCAAAACTTCCGCTTCCTACTACTCCTACAGAAATGTCTTTCTTATTCTTTTTTGGATGAGAAGATTCTGAAATTATTTTCTTTTTAGCCATAATTGGAATGTGAACTGCAAATATATTAAAACAAAGACGGAACGCAGACTTTGGAGCTATGATAAAAAGCCACTTTCTGAAAAAATTAACACTTGAACACAATTAAATATCTAATCAGACGTTAAATACAGAAAAAACTAAGTTTTCTTTAAAAATATCCGTCAAAGAGTATTTTTAATTAAATTTGCATGCTTAAAAAACCGTTTTGTAATTTACTAAGAGAAGAAAAATGAAGAAATTTCTAAACAGCAAGAAGAACGTGAATATTCTCCTGGGAGGACTTTTGCTAGTAGTTTTTGCACAGGCGATCCTTATCGCCAGGTTATTTTCTGATAAGGATGACAAGCTGTATGAGGTAAACCTTGTTAAAATAAACACTGAGAAAGACAGTGTAGATTATTTAAAAATGAAAACTGATCTCACCATGGTAGATCAGACTGTAGCTGAGCTTAATTCTTTCCTGAAATCCAAAAACATTACAGACCAAAAGCTGATGATCCTGAGTAAAGACAGCATCTCCAATTCTGTATATCTGGCCAAGCAGGCCAACCGCTACAGCCAATATTTAATGAATCTTCAAAAAAAACTGATGGAAGTTCCTCTGGGAATGCCTACCGACGGGTATATCTCCTCTAATTTTGGCATCAGAAAAAATCCGATTCCTTTTAAAACCGTATTTGCTTCTGTAAAGTCAGGCGCTGCTGCAGAATCTAAACCGGCAGTCGCTGCAGCTCCAAAACCGGAAGTAAAAGCTGAGCCTGTTGAGAAAATTATCGAATTAACGGACAGCTACGGCAATAAAAGAGAGGTAAAAGTAATGGTGACTCCAAAAGCGGCACCTGCTGCTCCGGCCCCATCTTCCACTGCTGCATCAACAAAAGCTGTTGCCGGCAATACCTCAACGAAAGCTCCTGTGGAAAAGAACAATCCACCTGCTGAAGCCGACCAGATGCAGTTTCATAAAGGACTCGACATTGCGGTTGCATTCGGTTCAGATGTGAGAGCTGCCGCTGCCGGAACTGTGATTTTTTCCGGTCAGAAAGGAGGATATGGAAACTGTGTTATCATATCCCACGGAAACGGACTTGCTACACTTTACGGTCACTTGTCACAGCTGGTATCAAAAGTAAATGATAAGGTAAAGGTAGGACAGGTTATTGCCAAATCCGGGAATTCTGGGCGTTCTACCGGACCTCACCTTCACTACGAAGTACATAAAAACAACACTCCGGTAAATCCGAAACTGTTTATGAATTTATAAAAAAATGGCTGTCTGTACGACAGCCATTTTTTATTGATATTATTCAAAGACTAAAGTCTGAGAAATTTGGTAAGGTTTACAGAAAACAAACAGCTCTTTTAACCATTAAGACCTTATTAAGTTTTTAAGAAGATTAAGATAAGCTTCGCTTTATGCAAAACTGTCTTAAAAAATCTACCTGATTTTCTTAACAAAGCTTAACTTCTTCAATAATTTTAATGGTTCAGAAAAAATTTGAGAGCATTTTTATTTAACGCAAAATTTATCATATGAACTGTAGATGTAGGAGGCAAAGACAGGAATCAATACATTGATTCGATGAAGCGGATGGTTTCATACTGTTGATATGCGTGTGAACCATTTATAGCAAAAAACTGCCATCTTGTGACGGCAGTTCTTATTTATTATTTCAGAATTTTAAGTGTTCCTTTCAGGTGAGTGAATGATCCGTTGGGTTCTGCAATATTGGTGTAGATTATATTCTTATTGTAATCCTGAACATGGGTGACATTAGACCCTAATTTAGGTTCGTGCCAGTATACCATAAAAACATTTTTCGCCACTTCTACAACATTGTACTGTACAGTATCCTTACTGTCTTTTACATTTTCGGAAACTCCTCTAAAAGACATTTCTTTGTTATCTTTAAAATCGAGGATAAATTTAAGTGTTCCGAAATCAACTTCCACTTTGTTTCCTATCGCCGGATAAGGAGACTTCAGATCCCAGTCCATTTCGCCAAAGAAAACTTTTGCTCCCATTCCCAGCTCATCCGTTCCATGAAGATCAGGATATTTTTTAACCATAAAATCTATAACAGCAGCAGATGTTTTATTTTCTGTGACTGCTTTTTTATAGTTTTCCAGATAGTTTTTAACGAAATCCAGAGATTGCGGAGACAGAGACTCTTTTGCAAAATGAGAAGGGACAACCTGTACAGGCTTTAGGGCTTTCATGGCATCAATCTGTCTGATCCACTGATCAATTGCTTTGATATTCTGGGTATCAGCCATCCAGATATGAGAATCCACAGAAACAGAAATGCCGCCGGCCACTGTTTTTAAAAATGGAATCCATACAAAACTGTGAGCAGGATCTTCCACATTCTGTTTTATCTCGATCTTATTTCCTTCCAGGTCCGGAATTGCATCGGCCGCTTCGGGAATAATGATCTCTGAAGGAGCATCCTCTTTCAGCTGTGGCTTCCATACGGCCATTTTTTCATCTTTGGATGCGGATATAAGGTAGGCAGTCTGTGCTGTTGAAATGATCTTTGCATTGGGAAATGCTTTTTTGATAACATCCAGTCCAAAATAAAAATCGGGGTCACTGTGAGAAATAAAAACTGTTTTCAGGTTTTTTCCTGTTGCTTTTATTTCTTTGACCAATTGCTCTGCATACTGCTTCTGAAACTGGGCATCGATAAGCACCGCGTCTTTATCTCCATAAATAATGGTGGAAGTGATAGGAAAGATAGCTTTAGGGCCGGGATTGTAAACCTTAATCTTTAAATTTCCTGCAAACACTATGCTTACAAATCCCAGCAGTGCCAGCAGTGATAATAATTTCTTTTTTAACATTGTTTATGTTTTAGTGAATTAATAAGCTGCTGTAAAACGCTCACGGATATGGTTATTCTGCTCCAGCTCGTCTACCAAAACAGCAGCTACATCCTCAACAGAAAGACGGCTTCTTCCATTTTCGTCAAAAACAGGGGTTTCTAAAGATGTTCTGTACTTTCCTGTTCTCTCTCCTACATTGGCCTGATTCATTTCAATAGCAGGGCTGAAGAAAGTCCAATCCAGTGCACTGTTTTCTTTGATTTTGTTTAAATAATCTCTTGCTGCCGTTGCACCCGGTTTGTACGCTTCAGGGAAGTCCGGGGTATCCACAATCTGTACATTGTCCGGTGTGTAAAGGCTTCCGGCTCCGCCAACGACGATAAGTCTTTTTACGCCTGACTGCTCTACTGCTTTTTCAATATTGATAGAACCGTTCAGAAAATCGTTGTAGAGATTTGGATTCGTCCATCCTGCATTGAAAGCACTAATCACGGCATCACTTCCTTTTAAAGCTTCTGCAAGTTCTTCTGTATTGTTTACATCAACACTTTTTGCTGTTACATTTTCCTTTGTTTCTACTTTAGAGGCATCTCTTACCAAAGCTTCCACAGCATATCCTCTTTCTGCTAATTCATCAACTACTTTTTTTCCTACAAAACCGGTCGCACCGATTACTGATACTTTTTTCATAATATTTTATTTTAAAATTAAATTGTAATAAAACCTGTTACATTTATGGTTAAAAAAATTTTATTCGAACTGCTCCGAAAATTCTTTCAGGGACTTATCGCCTAAAAACTGACTAACCAATAGATCTGTTTCTTCAAATAAGGTATTTAAATGGATATTAATCTCTTTACCAACACTGCATGCAGGATTGGGATTCTGATTTTTCTTGCCCAGAACTTCTGTATTTTTCACAGCTCTGTAAATCTCCGAAATACTGATCTGATCTGCATTTCTGGCAAGCTGGCTTCCCCCGTCTTTACCCTGTCTGCTGGCAATGAGGCCTGCTTCTCTCAATACACTGATCTCTTTTCTGACAATGGCCGGATTGATATTGATGCTCCCTGCCATCCATTCAGAAGTGAGCCACTCCTGAGGACTTTTCGCCAATAAGGTCATGATATGTATTGCCGTAGCAAATCTTGTATTGTTCATTGTAATTACAGTGCAAATGTAAGCAAATTTTTAAATGTAACAAATTTCATTACAGTTAAATTTTTCTTAAAGGATCAATTTATCCAGATCCAGGAGCAGATAATTGATATTCTGGTTAATGGTTCTTGTTGCAGACTGCATCTGATTCAGCATGGCAGCACGGTTATGAAGATCATCTGCCCGGTAAAAGCCCCCATCACTGAAAATGACAGACTGATCAGCTGCTGCTTTATTGTCATCAAACTGATAATGAAGCCATCTTTCCTTCATATTGCCGATTATAGAATGAGTTTCTTTATTGGAAAATTTTTTCTCCGTATACATATACCAGATGAATGGCGGAAAATTCGGAGATTCCAGTTTTTCTCTCCAGATGTCTCTCAACAGGTTTCTCTGATGAATAAATTCTACTTTTTTGCCTTTCGGATTAAGGGTTGCAAGCCCAAAGCCTGCTCCCAGCACTCCTCCACTGATGTCAACGGCATTACTCCAGCCTCCATCACTGATGATTCCTCCGGCCACAGATGCCGCCGCTCCTGTTACAATAGAGAGCAGAATCAGCTTATTATTTTTGGAATCATTTAGATTATCCACATAATTTCCAATCTGTGTCACTCTTTCCCCTTCACAGTCAAATTCCGCAGCTACGGCATCCAGCTCTGTAAGGGCGATTGTAATTTTGCTATTGATCCTGGTTTTAAGCTGCAGTACTTTAACCTGAGAAGCAATGGATGAATCTTTTTTAAGATCAATGATTTCATGAACCTCATCCAGATTATCCAGAGCATTAAGAATAAGGATGCTCTGATCGGAAAACAGACCCTGCAGCTCTTTATTGGCCACAAGAATAGAATCCGCATTATACGATGGGATTCTGTTGCTGTAATTGTATTTGAAAGGTGCTTTACAGTAACTGTCCTTCAGCGTAAGGATATTTTGTTTAATCACCTGATTCTTTTTTGAAACACAGGAAGTCAGCAGGCTGAATATCACCAAAAGGTAAAAGAGTTTTTTCATTCAGTTTATATTTTTTCTTTGTGTAATAGTGTTGGGAATCGCAAAGACGCAAGAGAGTAATGGTTTACTTTTTTAAGGCACAATGATTTCTGCATATTTTGTACACCATCTTTCGGGGCTCCCTGGAACCTCAGAAAATTATAACCATCTTTATTCTTTGAAATTGATCAACACGAATATAGTACAAATAAAAAAAATTACCCGAATCCAGGTAATTTTTTAAGCTATTTTTAAGCAGAATTATTTTATATCCAACAGCTCTACTTCGAAAATCAATGTAGAATTCGGCCCGATCTCTTTACTGATCTGCTGATCTCCATATGCCAGGTGCGGAGGAAGGATCAGTCTCCATTTACTTCCGACAGGCATTAACTGAAGAGCTTCCGTCCATCCTTTGATCACCTTGTTTAAAGGGAAAGATGCAGGCGTTCCTCTTTTTACAGAGCTGTCGAAAACCTTACCGGAAATGGTAGTTCCGTGGTAATGGCATTTTACTGTGGATTTAGGTCCTGGTTTTGCCCCGCTTCCTTCGGTAATGATCTCATACTGCAAACCGCTAGGCAACTGTACAACGCTTTCTCTCTTACCATATTCTTCCATATACTCTTTACCGTCATTAAGATTCTTTTCGGCAAGTTCTTTTTTCTTTTTAAATAACATATCTGCTACTCCCATTGTTGATATTTTTTTACAAAGATAGGAGTTTTGGAGAGAACGGAAGAGGGAAGCCGGTGGATGGGAGTTATGGTGGTGGGTGGTAGGGTAAGAGTTATGGGTTGCGAGTTTAAGGGGCAATGTATAATGTATAATGTATAATGTATAATGTATAATGTATAATGTATAATGTATAATGTATAATGTATAATTAAAAAAATAAATTTAAAAGCCTTCCGGTTAAAGGGTAACCATGAGTTCTTACAGCTTCCTCCTTCCATCTCCCCTCCTTTTTTCTAAATCATAGAATAGCAATAACTTGAACACCCATATCTCTGTCTGCCGCAAAATTCAAATAATTTTAACATTGGGTTAACGCGGATTCGGAAACTTGGCGTTATAATTGGATTTAAAAACTAAATGCCACAACCACTAAAATATAATAAGAAATTCGATGAGCTTAATGAAGAGGAAAAGAAACTTCTCGAAATCAATAAAAAGTCGATTGCCGATTTTGTTGAACAGTCCTCTTCTATAAGCGATGTCAACTATGCCACCAGAAACGCCCATGCAAAAACGTATGCAGCAGCTGATGGCTCATTCATTATTGATAAAAATATTCCTGAAGATCTTTTTAAGTTTTTCGACAGTGAAAAATTTGATCTGACCATAAGGATTTCGAATGCCAATCTGAAAATCAATACAACTGAAAAAGATATTCCTGCTTATGGATTTGCAGCTAAAGTAAAGGATGAAAACGGTGGATTGATCGCAAATTTTCCACTGGTTAATTTTCCTTTATTTCCAACCAATTCCGTTTCTCATTTTTTGAAACTGTTTACTGCTGTAAACCGATTGTATATGAAAAAATGGAGAGGTGTGTTCTCGCTGGCCGCTCAGTCTGTGAAGATGATTCCTTATTTTTTTACGCTGTCTTTTTTCAAAAATATTGTAAAACTTCTGGGCAAAAGGAATGATTTTATCCTGTCTTTTGATTATTATTCCGTAGGCGCTTACCGTCTTGGTGAGAATATGATCAAGATAAAACTGGTTCCGAGGTCCGTCGATAAAAAATTTGGCAGGAAATTAAAGATGAAAGATGCCTTAAAAAACTATTTCCAGGATAATACTTATACAGCAGAGGTTTTTATACAGTTTTGCTATAATCTGAAAGACCAGCCCATCAACCGACTGAACGTAGAATGGAAAAATGCTCCTTACATTAAGGTCGGGGAAGTGATCATCAACCAGGGAGCACTGCTTGATCCCCGTGACTGTACCAATGAACTGCTTTCATTTAATCCCTTTGAAAGCAAATCTTTTTTCCAGCCTGTCGGCAAGATACAGAAGCTGCGTGATGAGGCTTATAAGGTTTCTTTGCAGACCAGAAGAAAGATTAATAAGTTGCTGAATAGGCATCAATAATCAGGATTTAATTATTAACAGGTTAAATTTTTTCTATAAAAGACTGCTATTCTGAGCAGTCTTTATATCGTTATTTAAGTTTCCGGTCTTCTTCTTTGATGCTTACATCATTGATACTTGCATATCTTTTCTGCATAAGGCCATTCTCATCAAACTCCCAGTTTTCATTTCCGTATGCTCTGAACCAGTTTCCGTCATTGGTCTGATATTCATATTCGAAACGGACGGCAATACGGTTGTCTGTATGGGCCCAATATTCTTTTTTAAGCCTGTAGTTAAGCTCTCTTTCCCATTTTTTTTGTAAAAAAGCAACGATTTCCTCTCTTCCGTTAATGAAAGTATCCCGATTTCTCCATTCACTGTCAGGAGTATAAGCTTTGGATACTTTTTCCGGGTCCTGGCTGTTCCATGCATCTTCAGCCATCTGTATTTTTTCTATTGCCGTTTCAAAGGTGAAAGGCGGAAGTGGGTGTTTCTGTTCCATTTTTTTAAGGAATTAAATTGTTGATTATTTTTTTTGATCTTTCTATTAATTCATTGGATTTAAAAAGCTGAGTTTCTATAATGCAGCTTTCAAACAATAAATAGATATGGTCTGACAAAGTATCATCCTTCAACAGCTCTGTGAAATAATGTCTAAGTTCTGTTTTATGATGTTGGATGACGTTTAAAATTTCAGCATCGTCCATGGGGATTTCAGACAAAATATTCAGGAAACTGCATCCCTGAAAATTTTCTTTCTGATTCATATGGATCAGAAAATCAAAAGACCTCAGGATTCTCTGCTTAAGGTTTTCTTCATGTGAGCAAAAATGATTTAATTCATCGAACCAGTATCGGTGCCTTACATTCAGATATTCTACACACAGGTCATCTTTAGATTTGAAATGCTGATAAAAGCTTGCTTTTGCTACTTTAGCTTCAGAAATAATCTGATTGATGCCCGTAGAATTATATCCCTGCTTACCAAATAAGCCGGTAGCCGTTTGAACAATTCTTTCTCTTGGAGATGTCATACTTATGAATTTACAGGACAAATGTACAACAAAACTTTAAAACAGACAGACTTGTCTGTACATTATTTAGAATTTTATTTTCAGGTAAAAAAATCACTGGTCTGTAATAAAAAAGCTCCTGAAATTAAATTTCAGGAGCTTTTATTTTTAAGAAAGATTCTTAATATCTATTTATCTTCCAGTTTCTCTTTTCCCTCATCTTCCTTTTCAGGGAACATAATGGATAAAAGAACAGAAAGCAATAATACTCCTCCAACGATTCCCAATGAAACCGGAGATGAAATATGAATCCATGGTGCAATCAGCATTTTTATCCCGATAAATGAAAGGATAATGGCCAGTCCGTAAGAAAGCTTGCTGAACATGTGGATAAAATTCGCCAACAGGAAATATAAGGATCTCAATCCTAAGATCGCGAAAATATTTGATGTATAAAGGATGAACGGATCATTGGAGATGGCAAAGATCGCCGGAATAGAGTCTACCGCGAAAAGAACATCGGTAAATTCAATAACCCCTACCACTACTAAAAGTGGTGTTGCCATCTTGATTCCGTTCTGAATGGTGAAGAATTTATCTCCATCATAATTATCGGAAACTTTCCAGAAACTTTTGATCAGCTTTGCACCAGCCGTATTGCTGTAATCTTCGTCATCATCACCATCGCCGTCGCCCCAGGATTTGATCCCGGCATACACAAGGAAGAGACCGAATAGAGCCATTACCACATTGATCTGTACTGCTTTTCCGAAAATATTCATTTCAGGAAGATACGTCAGGTTAATCAGTCCAACTCCGGCAAAGATAAATATCGCTCTGAATATCAATGCCCCAATAATTCCCCAGAAGAGAACTTTGTGGTGAAGGTATTTCGGAACTTTAAAGAACCCGAAAACAAGGATAAATACGAATAAGTTATCCACAGAGAGGGCTTTTTCAATCCAGTAGGCAGCCTGATACTGCGTAAATTTCTCTACGGCCAGGGCATGGCTTTCAGGACTTCCGTCTGTATTGAATACCCAATACACCACACCGGAGAATACCATGGATAATGAAATCCATACGATAGACCAGATGGTAGCTTCTTTGGACGATACTTCATGGCTTTTTTTGTTGAATACTCCTAAATCCAGGAGCAGCATGATAACAACTGTTACCGCAAATCCCCACACCAAGCCCGGGTGCAATTCTAAAATACTTTGATGTTCCACTTCAGTTTATGTTATTATATGATAAAAGCAATAGATGTACGGTATGCACAAATATTGCTAATTTTTAATGTTTTTATTTGATATCAATATTATAAATAGGCTTTGGCTCAAGCCTGTAAAACTATTCATTTTTTTCGAATGAACCAAAGCCCATTCTTACTGATTACCTATTGATTATAAATAATTGGCCTGAACAGTCTGGATCGTCTGTTCCAGTTTTCTGTCCGAAGTAGGATCTCCGATCGCATTGAACTTCCATTCTCCGTTTCTTTTGTAGAAAACACCCATTACCATGGCAACATGCCCTTTGAATGAAGCATCGTTGGCGATATCATATTTAGCGAAAACCTCTCTTACATTGGTAGGAGTTCCTTCATAGATACGGATAGATGCAAAAGGAATTGTTCCGAAATCCTGTCCCTGATAACTGTTCAGTACCAGTGCAACGTGTTCTACATTCGGTTCAAGCTGGCTGAAGTCTATCGTGATCACTTCATTGTCCAGTCCGTCATCCCCGTTTACGTCTCCGGTAAGGTCGTCCCCACTATGTTTTACAGAACCGTTTCTTGACTTCAGGTTTCCGAAATAGATTACTTCTGTAAGCGTTTTGTTTGAATCAAATAAGATACAGCTTCCGTCTAAGTCTACGGCTTCTTTTTTAGTTCCGAAAAGTCCTTTTTTCTCAATTGCCCCCCAGTTGATTCCCACACAGGCCTGGGTTAGCTCGGCACCGTTTTCCTTTTTCAGGTTGATTCTTTGACCTTTTTGTAAGTTAATAGCCATTTTTTTATGGTTTAGTATTGTTATTTTATTGTTGAGCGAAATGATTAGTTTTCTTTCCGCTTTAATTATTATTTAAATTTAAATTAAGCATAGCACGCAGAATATTTGTTTCTTCATCAAAATCGAATATTTTGCTCATAATATCTATATTTTCCAGGTTTTTAAGATAGTCTTTCAGCACATTTTCCACTTCTGCAGGAAGCATTCGCTTTCTTTCGTTGATGGAATTTTCCAGCAGCTCATTTTTATTTTTCAACTGATTGATGATTGTTGTCTGGTTCGACTGGTTCTCGGAAATATCAAGTTTTTCCAGATCACCGTCAAACAGGTAGAGCTTTTTTTCATCAATGCCAAAAATAAAATAATCATCTGACTGAAATATCCTGAAAAGCTCATACTCATAGGTCCCGATCAGATAGCCGCAGACAAAACGTACCTTAAAGTTCTGGATATTCAGCCTTCCCAGGAGTTTTCTTTCTATCGTATAATCTTTATACTGATAAGCTGGAAAAGGCTGGGATTTCAGCTGTTCTTCATCTGCATGGGTTCTGTAGAACTCCTTCCCGTATTTTTTATGGAAATACAGGACCTTGTTCCAGTCTGCCGTAAAGATATCTTCGGTAAGATCTTTATAGAGTACTTTCAGATGCTGGGAAAATATACCGCTGTACATCTTCCGCTCAGTCTGAAAGCTGTCTCCGCGCCGTTCTTCAAAGCCTTCAATATATTTATTATTAACGCCGATTTCGTTGATCACAGCCAGCATATCATTTTCCTTCTGCCTTTTTATTTTGGTAAGAAGTTCTATAAGGCTGTCTGTATACTGCAGGTGAAAAAGTTCCAGCTTATGGTAGTCCAAAGTTTTATTTTCTTGAAATAAATTGTGTATAATATCTGTTTTGATGTAAATAGATATGATATCAATATGTTCAAAAAAATTAGCAAGAAGTTTAAGCTTTGTTAATCTTCTTTTACTCTGAGACATTATGGTTGCTGCATCATCCCCCACCTTGGTATTCTAATTATTAACCTCTGACGTTTGCTTTTAATTCATGCTCCAGTGTCTGAAGATCCTGATCCAGTTTTCTTCTGCCTTCAGCGCCTTGCTTTTGGATCTGTTTCACTTCATTCAATGTATTGATCAACATGGAAGTGGTTTCTCTCAAGGTTTCTACAGATACTATAGTCTGTTCGTTTGCTCTTGCTACATTCACTGAATTCTGACCCAAACGTTCTGCATTTTTCTTAAGGATTGCTTCCGTTGTGGAAGATACCTTCTGCTGGATCTCGATATTCTGCTGCTGTCTGTACATCGCCACCGCCAGCGAAAGCTGGTTTTTCCAAACCGGAAGTGTTGTGGTAAGAATCGTCTGTGCCTTTTCAGCAATAGAAACGTTGTTATTCTGTACCAGCCTGATCTGTGGAAGTGACTGCATCATAATGATACGCACCACTTTAAGGTCAGCCATTCTTCTGTCTAATCTTGCAATAAAATCTCTCTTATCAGCAATCTGATAATCCTGGTAGCTCTGCGGGTCGGCTTCCATTTGGGCCAATTCTCCTGCAGCTCTTTCCATTCTTACATTTCCTGCGATCACAAGCTCTTCGATCTGCTTGATGGAATTTACATTGCTCTCAAAAATCGTCTGAAGTACAGCATTGTCTTTGGTAGAGGTGATAATTCCTGCGTTTACTTTATGAGCAATCTGTTCGATGTTGTTGATGATCTTATCATATTTCGCGAACAGATTTTCTACCTGCGAAACAATTTTTTTCATGAACGGGATCTTGCTCAGGAAGCTTTTCACTTTATTTTGCTGAAGTTCATCAACATCAACGTAATTAAGTTCTACCAAAAGATCATTGATAAGCACTCCCACTTCTCCTGAATTGGATCTTCTTACATTTCCTAAAAAGCTGTCACTCTGGTTGGATAATGTTTTCTGAAGCTCCGCTCCATAATTCACGATGGAACTTGGATTGGTTTCATCAATAGAATTGGCAAGAACCTCATATTTTTGGCGTTCTTCCACCTGCAGCTGAGTCAGGTTTACATTTCCTTCTTTATCCACAAGAACCGCAGGCGCTGTATTTTGTACAGGCTGGCTCGGTGGAGCCAATGGGGTGGGTTCGAATGTCTTAAGAGGCTCAATTGATCCCATCGGATCTATAGGTTGATTGTCCTGGTTGTCCATAATTACTTTTGATAAATTGATACGAATTTGTCAAGGCCGTCTCTCTGACCAGCTCCGACAGCTTCAAATTTCCATTCTCCGTTTCTGTTGTAGATTCTTCCGAATTCCACTGCAGTTTCAATAGAGAAATCCTCGTCTAATTCATATTTCAGGATTTCTTCGTTGGTATCTGTATTGAAAATTCTGATAAAAGAATTTCTTACCTGCCCGAAGTTCTGTTTTCTTGCATCAGCATCGTGAATCGTTACCACTACTGTAATTTCCTGAATTGCTGAATCTATTTTTGTAAGATCGATCTTGATCTGCTCATCATCTCCTGAACCTTCTCCTGTAAGGTTGTCTCCTGTGTGGATCACAGATTTGTCCGGAGATTCTAAATTATTATAGAAAATAAAGTGATTGTCTGATACTAATTTTTTGTCCTCGCCCAGCAAAAATAAAGACGCGTCAAGGTCAAATGCTGTTCCTGTAGAAGTATTATTGATATCCCATCCTAAACCTACAGTGAATTTAGGTGCGTTAATGTTTTCTCTCTGTCCTTTTTGTAAGTTAATAGCCATAATATAGTTCCGTTTGTGTTAAAGTATTGATGTTATTTTCGTATTCTTTTATTAAGTGATAATTATTGCTGATCGCCAGCTCCAGAAGCAGGTCCATCTGTTCCTTTTTTACTTTAGACGTAAGATAGTCAAAATTACTTGAATCCAGGCCTAAAATATATTTTACGATCCTTGTATTAAATTCAAAACTTGGCTTTGCCATTACTTCTGCAACGTGTTTGATATTTTTCACCGCATAATAATTGAAAAAGTTTTCAATTGTTGGATCGATATCAAAATTCATTAGCTCCGCATAGTAGAGGAATATAAAATCTGCTTCTACATGATATTCGTTCAAGATTCTGTTCACCGTATATTCATGGCTTCCCGTGATTTTTATATCGTCTATAAAAATACAAAGTTTTCCGCGTAAAAAATCCTTATCGATATAATAAGTATCATTGGCGATCAGGTTTTTACGGTCTTCAAAATTAAGGTTTCCATAATCCGTAATATAGGTATGGTTACGGTTGATCTTGGATATAATACTGGATCTCATTCCTTTCTGAAACAGGTACAGGTCCAGATGCTTTTTAAAGAAAAAACATAAAAAATTAGAAGCCGTAGGAATAGCCATATATGGACTTGGAAGAACCACGATCTCTTTTTCTGTATTTAAAAGATCTGCATGTTCTGCGATAAATCCGTTGAATAATTCTTTAGCAAACTTTTCGGCATACGACTTATCGCCATACTTGAAATAGCTGTATTCTGCGGGTGAGAAACTGAACTCATCTGCAGAATGAATGTGGTGTAAGCTGTATCTGTTATTCATATTAATATTAGTGTTTAAGTAGGTGTGCACTGAAGCCGAAATCTTTCGCGCCCTTATAATCTGCCACAGGATTATCCCCAATATGGAGGATACGGTGCATCGGAAGCTCCTGGTCCTTAAGGTTATTCTTTACTTCCTGAAAAATAAGAGGATTCGGTTTTGAAATATTGATCTCATCAGAATAAATGTGAAAATCTATATATTGATCCAGCTCTTCCCGGATCAGAAATTTCCTCATCGTTTTTCCTTTGATAAATCCGGTATTACTCAAAATATTCACTGTTTTACCTTGATTTTTAATCTGATCAAAAAACTCTTTTATATTTTCGAAAATGATAACCGGTTTATATTCTAAAAACAGTTCTTCACTTTTAAGATAGAACCCTTCCAGTTTTTCCTTATTTATTTGTTTTATATCAACATCCAATGAACCGAGGATCATTAAATATATTTCAAAAGTATCAATATTTCCTCCTGTAACCTCATTGATCGTGTTGCACAGATCATCGTAATATTTTACGGTTTTCGCAACTTCGTCAATGGGTTTGTCAATATCAAAAAACGAGGAGAACAGCTCAACTCTTTTTGTTTTAAATTCAGGGTGAGATTTGATTAGGGTGAGCCACAAATCAAAAGAAAAATGACAGTGGTTGTGAATGTCGATATCCGTTTTCAATAGTTTTAAGTTAAAAGTTTTATTTAGCTTTCTTGAAAAAGATTTAAATTATTTAATCATCAACAAGTGTTTAATTGGGTATTATTTCCAAAGATAAAATTTTTCTTAGAAAAGCATTACCTACTTCTCTGTTTTAAGAAATTTTTATGAATTTCTGTCTACTTTTCTACTGATTATAGCCAGACTTAACAATTTGTTTAAATTCAATTTTTAAAAATTTCTTCAAAAAAAATTTTGTCAATTAAAAAATTTATCTAATTTCGCAACCGATTAAAAATCAACAATGTCAACAACAATGATAAATATAATAACTTTAAGTAACCCTGTGAGAGCTGTGTACTCTGGCAGCAATCAATATTTATCTGAATAGTTCCTTAGATCTTTTATTACTAAAAATATATTGAAGACCTATCTGTTCAGATGGGTCTTTTTTGCTGCCTTATTTTCAGACCTCAAAACGAAGAGAATACCTAAGTGTATTCTCAAAATCAACAATTTAAATTCAGCAAAATGAAATATAACACAAGAAATATAGGAATCATAGCACACGTAGATGCAGGAAAAACCACTTTAACGGAAAGGCTTCTTTATTACACAGGCCTCATTCATAAAATCGGAAATGTAGATGATGGAAATACCACCATGGATAAAGACATCCAGGAGAAAAACAGGGGTATCACCATTTCATCCGCAGCCGTTTCCACGCAATGGAAAAAAGGAGAAACAGTTTATAACATCAATATTATCGATACGCCCGGACACATTGATTTCGCCGTAGAAGTCGAGCGTTCTTTAAGAATTCTGGATAGCGTTGTTGCCGTTTTTTGCGCTTCTTCAGGGGTTCAGCCACAAACCGAAAATGTTTGGTTCCAGGCTGAAAAACACGGAATTTCAAAGATATGCTTCATCAATAAAATGGACAGAATCGGAGCGGATTTCTTTGCGGTTCTTAAAGAAATTGAAACGAAACTTAATACAGTTACTATGGCACTTCAAATCCCTATCGGAGCAGAAGACCAATTTGAGGGAGTGATAGATTTAATCAGACAGAAAGCTTTATACTGGACCGATGAAAACGGAGAAACCATTGTTGACAAAGAAATTCCAGAGAATTATAAAGCAGATGCTGATGAATGCAGAATGAAATTAATGGAAACCCTCGCAGAATATGATGAAACATTCTTTGAGATTTTCATGGATCCTGAAAACAGAATTACCGAGGAAATGATCACTGAAGCCTTACAGAAAGTTTGCAGATCAGGAGTTGCAGTTCCGGTTTTATGTGGTTCTGCGTTTAAAAACAAAGGAGTACAGCCTCTTTTGGACGCAGTAGTAACTTATTTTCCGGCACCGGATGAACTTCCTGCTATTCAGGGAAAAGATCCCGATACGGAAGAAGCTGTAGAATTGGTAAGAAATGAAACGGAATCCTTTTCAGGCCTTGTTTTTAAAGTCGTGATCGATAAACATATGGGAAGGCTCGCCATGCTCCGTCTGTATTCCGGTTCGATAAAATCCGGAGATACGGTTCTGAATGTAAGAACAGGGGAAAGTTTCAGAATATCGAGAATTCTGAAGATGCAGTCTGATAAAACCTTATCGGTAGAGGAAGGAAAAGCAGGTGATATTGTGGCTTTAACAGGAATAAAAGACGCCAAAACCGGAGATTCACTATCAGCAGTAGAAAAACCTGTCCTTCTGGAAGCGATTACCATTCCTGCTCCTGTGATCAGGGTTTCAATAGAGCCTAAAACGAACAGAGATGAGAAATCTTTCGGTTTGGTTCTGGCTAAAATTCAGGAAGAGGATCCTTCTTTGGTGGTTGAAAGAGACCGGCAAACCGGAGAAACTTTATTGAGCGGTCTGGGTGAGCTTCACCTTGAGGTCACTCTGGAAAAGATCCGGCTCAATCATGGTATAGAAGTCAATCAGGGGAAACCTAAAGTATCTTACCGTGAGATTTTAACGGAAACAAGAACCCACAGGGAAAAGCTTTCGAAGCAGAATGGTGGAAGCGGACAGTTTGCCGATATCACTTTTGAAATTGGTCCAAGAGAAAATAATGAACCTGGATTGGAATTCATTAATCTGATCAAAGGAGGTGTTATTCCTGGTGAATTCATTCCCTCTGTAGAAAAGGGGTTCAGGGACTCTATGGAAAATGGACCATTAAAGGGCTATCCTTTAGAAAGTATGAAGATCAGACTTCTGGACGGTTCTTTCCATAATCAGGATTCTGCAGCATTTGATTTTGAAAATGCCGCGAGAGACGGATTCAGAGCGGCTGCTTTATCATGCAGTCCTAAGCTTCTGGAACCAGTGATGCAGGTGGAAATCCAAAGTATTGAAGAATACACAGGTGCTGTAACTGCTGATATCAACCGAAGAAGGGGAATTATTTCGTCCATTGATGAAAGATCAGGAAGAAAGATTTTCACAGCAGAAGTTCCGTTGGCCTCAACGTTCGGATACATTTCCGATCTGAGAACTCTGACGAGCGGAAGAGCTTCGATCAGCATGAAACTGTCGCACTATGCTTTGGTGCCGGATTTCATTGCGAATACATTAATAACCTAAAAAACGAGGGCTGTAAAGTGATTTACAGTCCTTGTTTGGTTATTGCAGGGTGAAATATGAATGGTCAATTGTGAATTTCGTGTACTATTTAACCACAAAAGTCACAAAAGATTTTCATTCTAAACACTTTAGATCACTTTAGTTTCAAAAGTTTATCATCCTGAAAACAATAAGATCACATAAGTAAAAAATCAAAGATTTTCATAAAACTTCAGTGTACTTTATACTGGTCATATATTCAACTTAAAAAATCTTTTGTGACTTTTGTGGTTGATATTTTGCCTCCCCAAAATTTAAATTTCTGAATCTCTAAATCTTTTAATATTTAAATTTTTAAATCTTTCAATTTCAAATCCCCTACTTCTCCGGCATCACCTTATACGTAGGATCTTCCTGGATATTGACTTCAATTACGGCTTCGGCATTTTTCAGCATTTTACGACAATCCTCACTGAGATGGCGCAAATAGAGTTTTTTGTTTTGCTGACTATACCGTTTAGACAGTTTATCCAGAGCATCAATAGCACTCATATCTACAATGCGGCTTTCCCTGAAGTCTACTACGACTTCGCCCGGATCATCCATCAGATCAAACTTATCCATAAATGCAGTTACTGAACCAAAAAATAAGGGACCGTATATTTCATAATGCCTGATGCCTTTTTCATCGATGGATTTTCTTGCCCGGATTCTTTTTGCATTGTCCCAGGCAAAAACCAGTGCAGCAATTACAACCCCTACGAGCACTGCCAATGCAAGATTGTGAAGAATAACGGTTATCAGGGCTACAGTAATTCCAACAAATATATCGGACTTAGGCATTTTATTGGCAATGCGGATGGACACCCACTGGAATGTACCTATAGCAACCATCATCATCACCCCAACCAGCGCAGCCATCGGTATTCTTTCAATAAAAGGGGCTCCGAACAAAATAATGATCAGAATCATTACCGACCCGATAATTCCGGAAAGTCTGGCCCTTGAACCTGCATTGAGATTAACAAGGGTTTGTGCCACCATTGCACAGCCTCCCATTCCTCCGAAAAAACCATTGGTAATATTGGCTATTCCCTGTGCTACAGATTCTTTGTTTGCATTTCCTTTTGAATTGGTGATCTCATCTACCATGGACAATGTAAGAAGAGATTCGATAAGACCAACTCCTGCCATTACCAAAGCATAAGGAAAAATAATCTGCAGGGTTTCTAAAGTAAAAGGAATCTGAGGAATATGAAAACTTGGAAGATTTCCGCTGATATGGGCAATATCTCCTACCGTTTTTGTGGAAATACCAAAACCCAAAACCACAAAAAAAACTATGATAATTGCTACTAAAGACGCAGGAACAGCTTTTGTGATCTTAGGAAAAAAATATACAATAGCAATGGTAAGAGCTGTAAGCCCTGCCATAATATATAAGGGCATACCCTGAAGCCACCCGGATGCTCCTGCGCTGTCTGTTATTTTAAACTGTTCTACCTGGGCCATAAAAATAATAACCGCGAGACCGTTCAAAAAACCATACATCACGGGCTGTGGGATAAGTCTTACAAATTTTCCAAGCTTAAAAACTCCGACAAGTATCTGGAAAATTCCAGCAAGGGCAACGGCGGCAAAAAGATATTCTACTCCGTGAGATTTTATCAGAGCGATTAATACAACAATGGTAGCTCCTGCGCCTCCTGAAACCATTCCGGGACGGCCGCCCAAAATTGCGGTAACAATTCCCATCATGAAGGCTGCATAAAGCCCGGTGAGCGGAGAAAGCCCGGCAAGAATCGCAAAAGAAAGTGATTCAGGGATCATGGTCATAGCCACTGTAAAGCCCGCCAGAAGTTCGTTCTTATAATTTATTTTTTTCGAGAAATCGAATAAACTTATTGTATTTTTCATTGAACTGCAAAGGTATATACTTGAAAGATGGAATGCAATTACTATGTTTGATCTTTTTAATTAAAATAATTCACATAGCTGTATAATTAATTTGTTAATTTTATTTAAAATTCGATTTGAAAGAGATTTTTTATGCATTTTTGAGAATTAGGTTCTATTTTTTCTTTAAATTTGAAAACTAACAGGCAGATTATTCACTATCTATTAACATTTACAGATAGCAGGATCTGCCGACACTAAGGTCAATAGTTAAAAATATTACGTAACTGTATGAAAAAGTTATAATGGCATATTCCTACAGAACCATGATAAAGGCGACATAAAGCAATTGATCAGGAATAAAATATTCTTAAGTCATAAATAGCCTAAAACAATATCGGCTGGTCATCCCTCGGACTGCCGACTGTACATAATCAAGGTATGGTACTGATTTTCTCGACGTACCTGTATTTTACCTGTGCTGTCATTCGCAGAAATGTAATATATTTTCTATTTTCTTTAATTCATGAATTAATAAATAGTAAGTACTCAATAAATGTTATATAAAGAAATTCATATAGGAAAGTTTATCAAGGAGATGGTTGATGAAAATGAGATATCCATGGAAAGGATCTGTAATTTTCTCAATAAAGATGTTAAATTTATTGAAAATATATACCAAAGTAAATCCATAGACACGGATTTACTTTTGAGATGGAGCAAGCTTCTGGAATATGATTTTTTCAGACTTTACAGTTCGCATCTCATCCTGTATGCACCTCCCTCTGCGGTGAATAAGAATCAAAAGAAATCTGATAAGATTCCTTATTTCAGGAAAAATATTTACACTCAGGAGATCAAAGATTTTATTATGAAAAGGATTTTATCCGGCGAAATGACCTACGGTGAGGTCATCAAAGAATATTCTATCCCCAAAAGCACTCTTCACCGATGGCTTCAGAAAAATAATGATAATACTAACGGATAAACAGAAATTCTTATGCGCCCCAATTACAAAAAGATATACTATGATATGCTGAAACTGGAACATCCGGAAAAGCTGAAAGATCCAAAGATCAAAGAACTTCTGGGAAAACTGAATACCACAGAAGATATATTAAAATTCAACGAAAAGATTTTTGAACAGTCGAAAGAAAGCCAGATTAACAACCAGAAGCTTAAAACCTATGATAAAGAAACGATGTTCAAGCTTTTACAGTATCAGAATAAACATGGTTTTTCTACCAGCTATATGTCCAGGAAATATAAGATCAGCAGAACAACGATCATGAACTGGAAGAAAGCTTTCGAAGAAGAAATAGAAGAAGTAATTAATGCCGGCGAATAATCGCCGGCATTTTTGTAAAAGGTAATGATCAAAGAGAGTAAGGGGCTGTCTGTGCCGGATTCGAACCGGATAGCCTTGCCGGAATTACCGACTTCGCTATTCCTCCCAAATATGTGACGATGTAACTTTCCTTTACGACACTTTTATATTTTAAACAAGGCAACAGCTGAGAGTGCAGTCGTGCTCTAACCAACTGAGCTACTCTTCCTATTGACAGACTGTGTTTTTTTTGTGGAAGAGGCGGGACTCGAACCCGCGACCCCGTCGTGATGAGCGAAGTAACACTATTCTACGGCACTTGTTTATTTTTTAATTTCAAAGAGGCAAAAGGCGAAAAAGCAGACATGCACCTTTTTCCTTACTGTTATTCAGGAGTATTGCACTTTTCTTAGATTTTTCGGTCTAATTCTGATTCGAAGTAAGCTTTTTCTACGGCACTCTTTTATTTTAAATCAAGGTAATACTGAAAGGATCTTTCTGCGTTTTGCTCTACCTGCTGAGCTACAATCCCGTTTACAACAAGGAAGGCAGGGATCGAACCTGCGACCTAAACGTTTAACAGTCGAAGTATGATCCTAAAACGACACTTGATTATTTTTAAGAAGGGCATTTGGCCAAACAGAAACTTAGGACAGAGTGATACCCTTACACCATCTGTTTCCAGAACAGGATTCGAACCTGTATTGCTGTCTCCCAACGAAGCAATTCTGTTTTACGGCACCTGCTTTATATTTTATAACGGGTCTTCCTGTATTTTTTCCAGTTCCGCTGGTATTTTTCCTGATGGGAATTCACCGTTTCGAAGCCATGTGGAAAGCAATATGAACAACCCATTTCAATTCCATACATTAATCTTGAGATCTGTATCCCGGAAATTTTCTTCGGAAAGTCAATGAGGCCGGATTCATTGACTCCAAAAGTTTGTTTTAATGTCTTATATTTTTTCATGTCTATTGAGAATTAACCTCAATACACAGTTCCTTTAAGACAGTATTTATACATTTTCATGGTTAATAGTTTTAAATTTTATCTTTTCATTGTATAAAACCAAGCAATTAGCCATAAGAGTCTTTGAATGTATTCAAATTGGAAGTTTGACGATGAAACTCTTAGTGTACGGCATTGGTTTGTTTTACCGGCGATTAAGCGGAAAGACTTTGTTTCAAGTCGGAATCGAAGAAGTTCTTCCCTTACGGCACCGGATTAATAACAATGCAAAGTTATTGTTGAAGTGCGCATTCTTTTTACGCAGTTAATTTTATTTTATTTTTTAAATAATAATCTATACTCTCTAAAAATTCTAAAACTCGCGCGAATTATATATTGTTGTTTTAGTTCAAATTTTTGTTTAATCTTTTAAAGCAGTGCCTTTTACAGCACTACTTTTTTAATGATTTGAACAGCAGACTTTCTGTCTTCCAAGGCATTCAGTACATCGAAAACCTTGTCTGACCAGCCGGCAATAAGGTATACATCATTTTTTTTGATATCCAGCGGCTGCTTTCCGTAACCTGCCAGATCAAAAATATATAATTTCGCATCAGGAGCTATCTGCTTATAATGATCCCAGGAATCTTCAAAAGAATGTCCGGTACCCTTACTGTTCCACAACTGGGTGTCGGTAAACAGCATTACTTTATCTGTTTTTTCTCTATTTCTGATAAGATCTTCGATCACCAGGTAACCGTTGGTAGAATAACCTACTTCACCTTCGCGCTTGTAAAACTCATTCACGTTTCTCAGAATACCATTTTTAGGCATCGGAATTCTCTTCCAGCTGTCACCGAACATACCGGTGATTACATTCTTACACTGTGACTGCAAAATCATAGACATCAGTAATCCAATATCGTAAAGCAAGACTTTACTTTTAGGAGAAACAGGCTGCCGCATAGAACCTGAAACATCCGCCGCAATTACCACGGAAGTATCAAAACCAAAACCTTTAATATTTTTTGCACTGATCATCACAGCATCTTCCAATGCTTCCAAAACAGATGACAGATAAGGCGATTTCATAGCCTTCAATTCTCTGTAAGCCGCTAAAAACCTGAACGGAAGCTGCTTTGAGTTGATGACAGCCTTTTCATTAGATAAATAACTGCAAAGCTTAAACATCGCATCAGAAGAAACTTTCGATTCCAAAATATTTCTCAGATTTCTTAAGGTTGCCATATAACCCAACTTATTGCTGAAAATCAATTCTTCCCACTTATTCTTAAAAGCCAGTTTTTTTTCAGCTTCATCTGCAAACTTTGTCTGACCCAATACAGAAAGTTCAACTTCCCATGTATAAGGAGTTTCCAAAGTATCTCCCACAATTTTATTAAAAACGGCCTGCTGATTTTCATCTTTTGCTTTCGGGTGAACCAGAAATAAGGCATCTTTAAGCGTTACTTCTGCCTTTCTGTTGTATTTTGCAAACTGGTATTCATCAAATTTATTGAAAGATTTCGCCAGACCTTTCTGAATTTGTTTGGAAAGCCTGTTCAGCTTTTTCATTTCCGTCCTTTGATTACTCGTCTGATAGTACGCCAAAAGTTCAGTGATTTCATCCGCTCTCTGCACCACACCATCTACTGTTTTGCTCACTAAGTCTGTACCTGAGGCCTGTTTTGCCAGTTCTGCGGTCAGCACCAGAGGAATTGAACGTAAATACATATCTTTTCTTGCATAAACCGCCAGCTTAGCTACAAATTCCGGATCATTTTTTTTGATCAGAGACTGAATTCTTTCCAATCTGTCATTTCCTTTTTCATAAGATGTGCCGGATAATCCTGTTGTAACAACAGCACTATATAGTTCTTCCGCAGGCGTCATGGTAAAGGCCTTTGCACCTTCGTAGTTCGCTACGGTATTTTTCTCTTTTTTTAAAAAATTAAATTTCATGAGTTACTGTTTTTTTTGTTAGACATGGAGGATCCACTTCCTCTCTGATTTCTGATGCAAAGTAAAGACAGCATTGCGCAGTCTTTTTGCGCAGTAAATATTTAAATGAAAATTTTTATTTTTTGTTTATGAAAAATATTTTCCGCAGCAGATTTTCGTGCAAGGATGATTATTGAAATTGTGATTAAAAATTTAGATTTTGGCTGAAGCCAATGGCTACGATATATTTTGCAAGCGGGCTAAAGCCCGCTCCTATTGAATTTTAGCAACAAGATCTTTTATCTTTTATCTTTTATCTTTTATCTTTTATCTTTTATCTTTTATCTATCATTCATTTCAAATAAAGGGATCAAAAATCTTTCCTTTCTGAAAATGCTTTGTCTAGCTTTGTGTACATTAAATTAAGGCTATGATTAAAGGATTATATGAAACCCATATTCAGGTAAGCAGTTTAGAGAATTCTATTAAATTTTATACTGAGGTCCTGGGCTTAAAACTGGCACATAGGGATGAAACACGTCCTATTGCATTTTTGTGGATCGGTGAAGGGAAAGAATTCATGCTGGGATTGTGGGAACAGAAGGAAAACCTTCAGCCAAGACATTTTGCATTCTCCAGCACTAAGGAGGATATCTTAAATTATTCTGCAGATTTTCTGACGAAAAAAGATCTGAAGCCTTATAATTTTCTAAAAGATGGCAGCAATGAACCTATGGTCTTTGCATGGATGCCTGCGCTAGCGATCTATTTTAATGATCCAGACGGTAATCAGCTTGAATTTATTTCGGTTCTTGAAGGCGAAGGAAGACCGGAATTGGGTGTAGTTTCTTATAAGGAATGGATGAAAGTTCATCAATAAAAAGGACAGACTTATTTTCAGAAGCTGTCCTTTTAATTAATGATGTACTAATTTTTTTACGGCAAGAACGTGTTTACATGATCCTCTTTCACCCTGATATTTACTGAACCATTCGCAGGTACACCGTTCTTTATCCCGGTCTATGATGACAGTATGCTGCACAACGGAACCCTGTACCCTTGCTTCGGTTCTGACCTTATTGATATTTAAAATCTCCACCTTTCCTTCTTCAATGAGTTTTTCTGCATTTTTAATCCGTGGATTCAGACCTGCAATACGGTTGAGCTTAAAGGGCAGCCTGCGGTAGAAAAAACCATTGTCATCCAGATCAAAACCCAAAAGCCCCATTGCAGCCAGTCTTCCTGTAAGATTGGCTGTTTTTTCCAGACTGATATTTTCATTTAAGGCAAATACTGAAGGGCTAAAAGACTGATTTGCATAAGCATATTTATCCAGTGCATCGATCCATTCGTCAGAAATATCACCGATAAGGCTGTCCAGCACCGCACCTTCTCCGGAAAAACCCCGCCAGGTTTCTCTTGACAATGAGAAGCTGAATCTTATGTTTCCCATATAAAGCTGCCATGTCGTGGACTGCATCTCAGCATGTGGAAATACCTGCATCTGGTCAATATAAGGAAGAAGAGGTTCTAAAAGGCGTAACCTGTGAAGTCCGCCGATACAAACCGCATCCACCGATTTTACCGGCGAAAACATGGGCTTGTTCCCTCGGATGATCAGGTAGTAATCTGATTTTACAGATCCTTTCGGTATTCCTCTGAAAAGCTGCTGGGTCTGGATTTTATTAAATGTAAGAAGCTTTTCTGATTCGGACAGACAGATCTGAACGGTACTTAATCCTTTAATCCATTTTACAGGCAACGGAACTTTTCGTTCGGTCACTTTTTCTTCTTCTTTGTAAAGCCCGACTTCTCTCTCACCCACGGAAAGCATTATTTTTTCATTGGGACGGATGCTTCCCAGCGCAGTAATCATCGGCTGGTTAAAATCTACATTGGTGGTTCCGTTTTCCAGAAACTCACCGTGCAGGCCATCCGGCAGTACATCTACCCTGGCATAAACACCGGCACAGTGTGAAAATCCTTCAAAGCGCAGCCTGCTGTTTCCGGCAGTAACGATAGGATCTTTAAGCAAAGCCATCTGAAACGGCGAGAGGTTAAAACTTGATTTCACAATATTGGAAAGCGTAATCAGGCATCTTGCCAGTATAAACGGCTGGCTGACATCTCCCCAGAAAAAGCAGGGAGCATCTGTATTCTTCTGAATTTCGCTGTACTTGGACAGGAATAATTCTTCGGATACATCTTTTTTTATCAGAGACGATGGCCTCTGATAGTTGTATATGAGCACATCTTCCATAATCTATTTTTTTAGAAGAAGATTGCAGATTTTTTTCAGACTGGAATTGTCTTTCCAGCTATTCAGTTTTTCTTTTAAGTTTTTATCGGGTTCCGATTGATTCAAAGCCAAAACCTCGTGGTAAATATCCAGTATCTTTTTAAGATTGGTAACCGGGATTTCCATCTGAAGCAAAATATTGGTAAAAAGCAGTTCCAGCGCCAGATTGTGATCTTTACTGACGTTGAGCATGAGATGCTGTACAATATCTGTAAATCTTTTTACAGGAGCCCATTCCAGTTTTTCATGAAGCCCGATCACCTTTCCCAAACGAGCATTATCCATAACTTTATGGGAAACATGTTCCAGCCAGATTTCAGCAGCGGTTCCGCGGATCACTTTGTCTCCGTCCAGAAAAATGGTCCCCAGAAACAGGTATCCCATTGCATCCAGAGGCTTTTTCATCTGATGGAGTGCCTGGGCTGTACTCAGAACGAGACTTCTTTCGTATACTTCTGCGATCCCTGAATAAAACAGACAGTTTTTAATGATCTTGGCAAAAATATTTCCAGGTGTATTGGGGAAGCTCCATATGAATGAAGGCATTTCAGAAATATCTTTTTGTTCTGCAATAAAGTATTCTAAGAAAAGCTGATGTTCTCTTTTTTTGAGGTTATATTTCGGAACAGTAATATTAAGCTCGACCGGATAATAGGAATTCTTTTTGCTGTCGATGGTTTTCCATTCATAATGACCGGTAAGGAATTCTTTAGGAATATCATCATATCCGAAGTCTTTGAATTGTTCAAAAACTTTTCCCGGGGAGCGCGTAATTCCTGCAGTCATCCACCATGAAGGATGTTCAAATTTTCCTTTCGGAGCAGCGTTTTTATTAAAGAAGAAAAGCAGAAGCTCTTTATATTCTCCTTTTAATTTCTTTTCAGTCTGCTGTAATGCGCCTGAGGTTTTTTCCAGTGAACAGCGCTGCAATGCAAGCTGTACATCCAGGTCATCGGGCTTTATATTTTTGTCCTGATAGATTTTAAATCTTTCTACCAATACTTCTGGGCTTATCCAGCATGGCTCATGGGTTACTGCAGACAGCAGCGGAATTTGATCTCCTGATGTTATTTTGTTAAAAATATGTACTGCGATATGTTTGAACGGCTCCATGGCCAATCCTCCGGCGTATATATCTTTGATGGGCCTCAGTTTTTTAGGATAGGAAGAATAAGCTTCTCTTGTGGCTTCATCTTCACGGGTTTTTTTATATATTTTTTCCAGGTTTTTAAGCTGAACCGGAAATTTTTCTAATAATGAAAGCCCGTAATTAATGATCAGATTGCACAGCAATACATTAAAATGGTGTACTTCCCATCTGGCAATGGTTTTACATGCTTTTTGAAATACAGGTTCAAAAAGTTTTACGGAATCAGCATCAGCTTCATCAGCAAAACGTATAAGTCCTGCCAGCGCCAGATCGTAATAATAAGTTCCGGGATTTTCTATAGCCTGCGGAAGAAGAAACATGAGATCCTCAAAGCTTTCAGGCTCCTGAACTTTGCACTCTTCATTGATGAGTTCCAGCGTTTCTGTATCAACGGGGTCCAGCTCCAGCTGTCTGTTGTCTATGTATTGAACCAACCCCGCTCTTACATTAGCCAATATATTATCTGCATAATGGGATAAAGCTTCTTTTATTCCTTCTGATACAGGGATATATTTAATAATGATTTTTGCCGCTTTGGTTTGTATACTTTCGTCTTTGTTTACAAATGCTGCACTTAAAGCCGTTGCCAGATTTTCTGTATCCGTTTTCTTTTTCTGAAAGATTTTTTCAGTCACTCCAAGGCTGGCTGCTACAACTGTTTTGACCTCTGAACTTAACATATTGGGAAGGAAATATGAGAATTCACCGGTTCTGAATGCAGGTTCCTGAACTATTTTCTTCAAATGGGCGAGTATGGTATTGACCGCCTTTGATTGTACGGAGGCCAACCCTGCCATCAGTTCGTCCTGAAGCATGATCAGCTCATCGTCAGAAGGTTTCAGAATGTTGAATGCATCCATAAACCATCCTGTCACATTTTTATTAAAATTCCTGTTTGAAGCCAGAAGGCATTCTCTGAGGAATCTTTTTCTTTCAATTTTATTTTCAGCAATCAGTTTTTGAATCAGTGGGAGCCATTCTCTTTTAAAAGGCAGAGATTTTGAAGGAAATTCGCATAGATACCAGAAGTGAGTTTCCATTGTTTCCGGAAATTTATCCAGATCGTATGGATGGAGGCTTAAATGATACCCAAGAAGCTCGGGCCTGGGCTGTACATAGCCTTTTTCTGCCCATCCTAAGATATCGTGGTAATTAAATGCTGTAAATTCTGCATCTATAGAGTCATTAATAAAATCCGAAAACCAGTGCGGACATCCCCATTCCAGTATTTTTTCGGTCTGTTCCTTATCTCTGAAAAGACTCCAGTAATTTTTCCCGTAATGCTTCTGATCCATACAGACAAATGATGCTATATCAATAATAGAATGCTGATCTGCTGAACCGGCAGTATGATAGGAGTTTTTCGTCATTATAATCTTGCTGATTTCGCGGTCCAGCTTTTTTATAGTGGGGACCAATGCTTTCCTTTCTTGTGCTGTAAGCTGTTTCAGAAATGGAATAATCTCATGTACTTTTTCCTCATTAAGGATCTCATAAAGTCTTTCTTTCATTTGTTTTTAATTTGATAATAATTTTTTTCAGGTTATTTTTCGTTTTGCGTTCATTTGGTCCGGCTACAGCATGATCATATAATTCATCACAAGGTCTGTTGGTATTGCGGCAATAGAAATGTTGTTATTTCCCAATCTTTATTTAAGAATTTCTTTAGAATGACCGGGATGTTTTTCTTTTGGGTCCGCCTTATAGGAAAAGGAATAATTTTCCTGTTTTTATAGTTTAAATAAATCTCCTTTAATTCATCTTCAATAAGCATAATTCCAAACTTAGGGACTAAAATAGTGAAAAATGTCTGACAGACATTAAATCAAGCTTTTAAAGTGATTTTTTTAACAAAAAATTATGCTTTTAAGAACGGTTTAAACATTATTTCTGAATAAAAGTTAAAAATTTTCCTTCAATGTATATGGCTTTATTTCCGCTGTTTATTTGTCAGATAATGGAAATAAATAATATTCCCAATCTTTTTCATACAAAAAACTCCCTTAAAAAAGGGAGTTATCAGATTTCAATTGAATCAATATTGCTGCAAACTTTTTGCGATTTTCTTCGCATCATCTAACCCTCTATAATGGGTGCCTTCGAGCTTAAGATCCAGATCATCTTGATTGGTGATTAGCTGTAAATACATTGGGTTTCATTTTTTCAATAGTTTTTAAAATTTTCTAAAAGACTTAGAATATTCTTCTTGCCCACTGGATTCATTGAATGGCAATAGAATTTTGGGAGATCCATATAATTATCCAAACAATATTCTATGAGCCATTTGGCACAGTCATAGCCAGTTTTTTCCGCATACTCATCAGAATTGGGTTTCAGATAATGTATATCCGCCAGGTCATGGTCAAAAGAGATCATTTCCGGAAGTCCTTTTTCCATAATCCGCTTAGTAAACTGCTCGTAATTGCGAACAATATGCCAGTCCTTTCTGAGGAAAATATCCTGTTTGGTATAATGATAGGCTTCAATAGGATATCTTATATCATCCAGAAACAGTAATCTTTTTGTCATTCCATCGTTTTATTTTTTAAGCCTGAAAGCTTACTCATACAATTATTATTTTAAACCATCATATCGGCACAATTGGAACTTGCAAATGCATGAGGCTTTGCTTTAAACACATATCCCATTCCCAGAATATAACCCATAGCGTCTTTCAAAGCAGCATTTGACTTGAAATCCGGGTCGGTATTAATGTCTGCGTGCACCTCCATTTCCACCCCATAAGCATCCAGAATAGCACAGATGGCGTAAGCAATTTCTACGGATCTGTTGACCTCATTCAGCATTCGTTCTTTGATACTGATCTTCTGTATTTGTCTTTCTTTTCTGATAAAGGTAAACGCTCCTTTTCCCTCACGTACAAATACTACTGCCGTAGCATAGCTGATCGCTTCACCGTAAACATGGGAATCTGAGCCCACACATACTTTCAGGCGGTGACCGTTAGCCTGTTCGCGGATAATGGCTTCTTCTACCAGCTGTGTGATAGGTTTCTGGAAAAAATTTCCTTTCATATTCTGCCATACTTCTTGTTGCGTTTCCATTTTTTTACATGTTTTAAATTTGTTTTATTTATCTGTTAATTTATGAAATGTCAATTTGCTTTGCTGTCAATTTAATATTCGCTATTGACTATTCACTTTTCTTTTATTCACCATTGATCAATCATCATTTATATTTCTGTGGAACAGACAGGAATCGAACCTGTACCTTTAGTTTTTCAGACTAACGTGCAGACCAGCTACACCACTCTTCCCTGTTTTATAAGTAATTGGTAATGAGTAATCACGAAATAGCTATATTGGTATTCATCATTCATCTTTTATGAATCATCATTTATGTTTTGTACCTCTCCCCAGATTCGAACCGGGACTTTACAGGGTTTAAAGCTGTTTTCTCTGCCAATTGGAATAGAGAGGCAATTGTTGTACGGGAAGAGGGACTCGAACCCCCAATATCCTGAGCCTAAATCAAGTGCGTCTGCCAGTTCCGCCACTCCCGCAAGTTTTTACCAGTAATGGGTAATCGGTAATTAGTAATTAAAAAATTAACTTATTGACAATTCACAACTGATCTCTCATCATTTCCACAATTACTCATTGCTTATTACTCATTATTTATGAATTAAGGTCAGAGAAAGCCTGTCTATATAAAACTATGCCTGTTAGTGTTTGTAAGATCTTCTGCGCTTGACAAACTTTTCTCTTTCCTGTTTCTGTGAATGATCAGCCAATCTATTTCTCAATCTGAACTTTCATGGTATTAATATTCATAACTGACTTCGGACCATTCACGTCTGTACTCCATAAGGGAATCGAACCCTTGTTGTCCGGCAGAAAGCCAGATGCACTTACCGTTATGCTAATGGAGCGTTTAAACCAACCGACCAGGAATCGAACCTGAACAACAAGAGTACTTTTCCTGCATGCTGCCGTTACATTATCAGTGGTTTTGTGGAAGTAGCAGGATTCGAACCTGCTCAGCAATGAAGCAACAGATTTACAGTCTGCCCCGGCTCTCCAACTCCGGCGTACTTCCCAGTATAATGAGTAACAGGTAATAAGCAATTAGTAATGGGTAATGGGTAATTTCTAACTTCTAATCTCTAATTTCTTTTTTGAAGAAAAACAAAGCCTGTCTTATTTTTTTGTTTGATATAAGAACTTCTTCGCCCGACAAACTTTTACTTTTTCTTCTGAATTAACTAAATTTTAAAAATGATCAATAATCTTAATCAATGATAGCTATCCGTCAATCCGTGATTTCCTCCCATTTCTAACTTCTAACTTCTAGTCTCTAATTTCTTTTTTGAAGAAAAACAAAGCCTGTCTTAATTTTTTGTTTGATATAAGAACTTCTTCGCTCGACAAACTTTTACTTTTTCTCCGGAACTAATCTCATTTTAGCTATTTGAGATGGCTATGGGATTCAAACCCACTCAGCTTATGCAACGGTTTTGCAGACCGCCCCGACTCTTCCACTTCGGCGAACCATCAGATAGGATTATAAATGATAATTGATGATCGATAGTTGATGATTAATAGTGAATTTACACCCCTATTAACTTCTAACATCTAACTTCTAGCTTCTAGCTTCTAATAAAAAAAGAAAAAGGCTGTCGGTATTTTCCATATTTGGCGTAAAGATCTTCTGCTCTTGACATACCTTTTTTCTTCTCTTTTGAAACAATTAACATTTAGTTATCTGCGATTCCGGAAAGATTTGAACTTTCAACTTCCGGTTTAACAGACCGGCGCTCTACCATTGAGCTACGAAATCTTTTTTGTGAATGGCGAATTGTCAATTCGTTTTACGATCAATTTTTTAAATTCACCTGCGAAGCAAACTCACCATTCATCATTCACTTTTTCATATCTTGTAATTCCGGAAGGACTCGAACCTTCAACCTTCGGTGTATCAGACCGACACTCTAACCACTTGAGCTACGCAATCTTTTTTTGTGAATCGTGAACAGTCAATTCGTTTTACTGTCAATTTTTAAATTCACCTGCGAAGCAGAATTTACTCTTCACCATTCACTTTTTCATATCTTATAATTCCGGAAGGACTTGAACCTTCAACCTTCGGTGTATCAGACCGACACTCTAACCACTTGAGCTACGAAATCTTTTTTTGTGAATCGTGAACAGTCAATTCGTTTTACTGTCAATTTTTAAATTCACCTGCGAAGCAGAATTCACAATTCACCATTCACTTTTTTAGTCTGGAAAGCAAGATTCGAACTTGCGACCTCCCGCGTCCAAGACGGGTAAACAACCACCGTTATCTTTCCAGTTTTTCAGGTTCAGTTTCCAATTTTTCCCGGAGACAGCCGAATTAAAATTTTCTCATGAACCTTGCGGTCTATGCGGGAATCGAACCCGCAGTGCCCAAGAGACAGTCGGGCAGGTTAGCCTTTACCTCAATAGACCTTTTTTGTAATTCTGAGAGGGATCGAACCTCTAACCTTCGGTTTAGAAAACCAACGCTCTATCCAATTGAGCTACAGAACTATTTTGTAATCCCAGAAAGACTTGAACTTTCAACCCCCGGTTTAAAAGACCGGTGCTCTGACCTATTGAGCTATGAGATTGTTTTGTTGTGACTGGTGAATTGTCAATTTGCTTTGCCTGTCAATTTTATATTCACAATTCACTATTGACCATTTCACATTTAATAAGATTCATCATTAATCATTCCCATTTATTGGGGTATCTTCGGGGATCGAACCCTGTTCTCCGGTTCCACAGACCGGTGCTTTACCAAATAAGCTAAAGAAACCATAAAAAAAGCACCTCTTTTCGGGAGGTGCTGTATATTCTGACGTAAGAGATCATTAGCTGACCCACGTATATAAGCACCTTTTAACTATAAATTCACTATCAAGAATGATACATGCATATCCTTTCGGCTCCTGTCCGTGTAATCTCGAATACTGATTAGATATGTTATGTAATTGTTTCATTATATTCCTGTTGTTTAAAAAGTTTTTGAATCCTGAAAAACCTGTTGCTTTCAATTTTCGGTTGCAAAGTAAGTATGAAATTTTTTAACTCACAAATTTATTTTTCATTTAAAACACTGAAAATCAGTTTATTATATTCAAATTTCAGCATAAGAAATAACTGTCCGCAATATCCTGCAGATCTCTTAAATACCTAAATGACTGTCTCTCATCGGGTTACTTATCACTCTTATTTATTGTATTAAATGTTCATTGTTAATTAAAAAATTTTTGTTTTTATGGTTATTTTTTTTCATTCTAAATAATTTATGGCCTAAAATACAAGAAACGCCTCGATAACTCGAGGCGTTTCTGCGGTATTTTGTTTAAATTCTTACGGGTTTATTGTAAATAATTTTCAAAGCAAGCACATTTCGCCTCATTCCATATCATCCATTCGTATCCGAATAATCCTTTTATTGAAGGGCTATCGCATAGATTTACGTTGATATGTGCTCTTTGTAGTGTCATAATTTTCTGGCGCAAAGATATGAAAAATTGTTTTTGAGCAATGAAAATAATGTTTTTGTTCACTAATCGGGGGATTAGTTTAATTGTGAAATGATCAGTTATGGAAGATATGAGACGGTGGCTTCGAGTGCCTCAGCCACCTTACATTCTCCGGCTCTAGGAATCTTTAAATATTTTAATCTTTAAATCTTACTTCCTCAACATTTTGTTCCTTCCTGTTTTAAACCTCGAAATATCTTTCAGTATTACGTTGTCATCCGGATTGAAATATTTCAGTTCATTAATAATTTCCGACCGCGTACCCACTTTTTCTGCAATAATTTCATAGGCAATATGGCGGGTTATTGACTGTAATTTCGGATCTTTTTTAAATTCATGCTTCATGGCTTCAAGATAAATCATCTTTTTGTAGGAAGGAGTTTCCCGGTAAAGATTCTGAATTTCAGCTTCCAGTTTTTTAACGTCAAAAACATTGGCAAAGTAATTATTCAGGCAGTTGAATGCATCTTTGTCTTCGTTCCAGCCTTTCAGCAATACTTTTTGTGCTTCTTCCGGCAGCTCCATTTTTTTGCTGTATACCAAAGAAGCTTTTACCATCTGGCTGTTGGCTGTATAGTCATCTGCCACCATCTGATAGTAGCTGTGGGCATTTTTAAGATCATTGAGTTCCTTGTAAAGGTCTCCTACTTTCTCTTTCTGCTGCATTTCTTTGTACAGATCGATAGCTTTTTTGTACTGTTTTGCTTTTTCGTAACAGGAGGCTGCTTCCGATTTATTGTTTAGTTTTTTAAGATAAACCGCTGCCGCTTCATTGTAGAAACCTCCGTTTTCCAGGGTCTTTGCGCCCCGGAAACTATCCTGAAGAAGATTCATATACACTTTTGCTGCTTTTTTATAATCCTTTTCAGCGATATATTTTTCGGCAAGCTCTTCATATTTATTTCTGATTCTATCAAATAAAGAGGTTTCCAGGTAAAAATTTCCGCCTCCGGAACCTCTACGTCCGGAGTTTTTCCGGTTCCGTTCTTTATCTTTTAAAGCAGTAATCACAATCATGATTATAAAAGCCACGACAAGGAAGATCACCAGCGTTCCCACCACGCTCCAAAAGCTTTCGTGAAACAGCTGTGCTGCAATGCCAATGATCTTAAACACCGCCAGGATCATAAATGCAATCAGGAATTTGTCTATAAATTTCTGCTTATTCATCATCTTCAGGGTTTAAAATGGTTTTATCTTCGTTGAACAGGCGGTAAAGAAGAAGGATGACACAGATCACCAGGATCCATACAAACCAGTTGTACCCAAACATATTTATCAAAGGGTAAAACAGATACACCAGCATGGAAACAAGAACTGCAGACAGAATCAGCTTTACCCATAAAGGCACATTATCGCCGCCAAGGTTCAGTGATTTCCTTCTGAAAATGAAAGAATAGATCCCCACAGCTCCAAACATAAAAATCACAAGATACAGGATATCTAGAACGGAAGTTTTATTTTCTGATGTACTGGTATTTTTCTCCAAAGTCCCTATGTTGGAATCTTTAACCGGAGACGGAGGAAGGTCCGTTATATCAAGTGTTCCATAAAGCTTTCCAAGAGAATCCGCCATAAGCACCTGCTTTTTCTTTAAAACAAATTTTACGACTTCACCGTTGACCGGTTTTCCTTTGCTGTTCTGTTTGAGAGAATCCGAAATGCGGCGTTTCATAGCTGGTTCCTGCTGAACAAGATGCTTTGTTATTCTTTTTGAATACACAATTTTCAGGGAGTCCCTGCTGTTCTGTTCTCTGGCATTGAGCTTTTCGATGTCATTTCCGACTTCGCCAAGGTTTCTGCCTCCTGATTTTTTATACTGTTCCCTTTCGTTTTTGTCTTTTGACATGGCAGCGCCTGCCGCAACATATTCACTGGAAAGTTTTTTCCTTGTCTTTCCGTAAATAGAGTCAATTTTCATGTCAATATCTGTTACTCCGGACTGATAGGCGATCATGTCTGCCTGCGTTTTTTCAGTTCCGTTCATAATTTTGCCGGATGAAACGAGAAAATCTTCTTTCTGGGTTCTGTCTTTATCTGAGGGCATAAAAATTCTGAAGAGTATTGCCATCACGACAACACCCCAGAATATCCAGCGGAAATTCCGGCTCCCTGCTGTTTCTTTTTTATCGCCTGAGCCTCCGAACAGGGCACTCAGCCAGCTGTCTCCAAAAGTAAATTTTCCAAAGCCGTCACCACGGGAAGTCCCCATAATATCTAAAGGCACTCCTAATTCTACAGCTCTGTCAGGATATTTTTCAATATATTTTAAATACTTTTCAATTTCTTTTTTATTTCCTGCCATCACTTTTTTGAGGTCAAAAGGCAGGTTTTTCATCCATTCTTCTTCATTTCTCGGCTGCTGAAGGGTTGCCAGAACTTTTTCATCATCCATTTCAACAGCAAAGCTTTCGATGTGCTGTAGAGTTTTCACGCCATTCGATGGCTTTCTGACTTTGCCTTTTGTTATTTCCGGTTCCTGCAGCAGAGAAATCCAGTTTATTTCTTCTGAAAGCTTCACAAGACCAAAATCAGGATGCATAACGATATACCGTGAACCGACAGACTGCCAGTCTTCCGGGTTGATCCTGGGATAGAATACGGTATTTTCAGGAATAAAAAGTCTGTCATCAACGCATTGGAAATAAGCATTTTTCCCGATTTCCTGTGGAGCTTCATCATAAAATACAAGCAAGCATCCGTACAAGACATCAGGCTGGTCTGCCGGAATAGCATAGGATTTTACTTTATTGAGATCTATCCCCAATACTTCCATTTCATAAAGCCATACGCGGGGCGACGGGTCCTTGATCAAAAGCCCTTTTTTAGGATAGTTATTTTTCGGAAAAGGTTTTATTCTAAGCTCCATAATCCAGGATCTGATCAATAAATGCTGTTAAATACTGAGCATACATTTCTTCCATAGTCTTCACCTTCAGCAGGGTCTGTTTCGGAAGGTAATATTCCGAGCCCCCATACTCTGTATTGGTTGCTAAAGCCAAAAATCCATACTCCGTGGAAGGAATGTAAAATGTAGGAATACCGGTATTGCTGCTTTTAAAAGTAAGCATTCCGCGGGAATCTGTAATGATCTCGCTTCCGTCCTGAAATGTAAATTTGTTTTTGTTCTGTTCTGCAGGGATCTTAACCGTAAACCTGTTTTTATAAAGGTTCAGTGAGTTGTCATACAGCCTGCACAGTTCATTGCCGGAAATGACGAGATTATTATTCTCATTGATCCCTATTTTATTGAAGTTACTGATTATTTTCATGCCGCTGCGATTCAGTTTGGCAACTTCTGCTTCCGCTTTGGCTATATTTTTATCTATTTCAGCATCATCATTAAAAATGGATTCTACAGATATATTTCCTTCTAAATTGATCTTATAACGGGAAGAATTCATAGGCTGATGCAGATAAAAATTCTTTCCAAAATAGATCAGACGGTATGAGCCCGGGATATTAAACCCGGTAACATTCTGTTCGGAATATTCCTTTGTATTGAGGTTCAGCCTGGAAATGAGCTTTTTATCCGGCTGATACTGGCATAAGATAAAATGCTGCTGTTTGTTTTTGGCCAAAGCAAACTCTCCTCTTGGTTTCACAGAAATATCTTCTATCAAAACTTCGCATCCATGGTATGTTTTGTAGTAATCATAAGAGTTCCGGTCATAGTAATTATCAGAAAGATACGTTTTCAACAACTGCTTTTTCGAACTTAGAATATAGAATTCGCCTTCATAGAGAAACCGGGCAATCTTATTGGACGGAGTCGGAAACAGGATCGGATAATTCTGCGGGAGATCCGTTTTTTTACCGTTAATATTATGAGCTTTTTGTTTACGTTGTGGAGGATTGGCCCATAATTCCTGAAGCGGAAGCTTTATTTTCTGAATATGCTTACGCGCTCCTTTATGATGTTTATAAAAATTCAGTTCACCGTCTGAGGCTGTGGTTATTAGGAATTTCAGCCTGTCCCTGTTTTCGTGGATTACTTTCCGGACCTTTTCATCAGCCAGGTTTTCCTGATGGGTGATAAAAAAAACTTCAAGATCTTTCCCGGTATGTTCTTCACTAAAAAATTTTCCAAGTGCTTCTGAAACTTCAAGGACCGGGCTTACCTGATTCAGGTTTTCGATAACATTTTCCGGCTTGTCCAGGGAAATTGGTATTCCAGCCTGCCCCAAAGCAAAAACTTTACATTCGGAATGAGCTTTTGGATGTCTGATCACCGCAATAGCCGACGCAAACGCCAATACTTTAGGGGTTCCCCAGTTTTTCAGGGAAGTATCAATTAAAATAATCCGTTCAAAAATATTTTCTTCCGGCGGGATTTCTCTCTGGATATACAGTGCTTCATTATTCGCTACACGGTTCATGAAAACCTCATCATCATTAGCAAATTCGGAAAGAAGCATTCTGTGGAGATCGCCTTTATTGGCCATATCAGAAATTCCCCCGATGGGCTGTTCTCCGGGAGAAAGGTGTCTCATAGGAATTCTCAGTCCGCTCCATATTCTTTTGATCAGGCTTCCTACCTGAAATGTTTTGGGCTCTTCGATCAGCTGCTGGATAAAATCTTTATCGGTTTCTACAGTTGTCTCTTCTTCCACTACTTCGTCATCCAGTTCAGGCTCATCCATGTGATCCCTCATGGCATCAACAATAGATTGGACAGTCGGGAATTTTTCATTCAGCAGGTTGAGTGTACTCAGGTCTTTATTAATGGCTGACGGTCCTGCATATTTTTTCTCGGCACTGGTGGCCAGCATATGGGGTCTTCTGTAATAGTTGGTCAGAATCATTTCTGCCTTTCCGGCAGCGATTCTGTTGTGAGAATCCTGGAAAAGTGTCTGGAGGAGTACAATTCTGTTCTGCCCCTGTTTATAGATTTTATTTAATGATTTCAGCTTTTCAAGGAACTCGATGCTTTTTTCCGCTGTGAAATCAAAGTTTCCGATGCTGTGAAAATTGGCGGTATGTTTCAATGGGCCTGCAAAATCGGTGTATCCATCCTGCATGGCATATAAAACCATCAGCAATGCTCCAAAAGGAGGCCATCCCTGTGGCTGAAGTTCTTTCAGGATTTCCATGACATATGGTCTGTAAGCTATAGCCCCAACACCGGGAATCGAGATAAGATTATAGTCATGGTACCCGGAATCTCCGGCGATATCCTCGTCGGTCCCCCACTCCCAAAAGTAGTTTTCGTATGACTGGAAATATTCGTTTAAATCCATTCTTTTGTTTTTTCAGTAAGACGGAACGAGCTTACGGACAATGGCCGGAAATCTTCTTTTTTAATGGGAAGATAAGTACCGTCTTCATTCCATAGTAACCATTTGTCTGACTCCTTGTTATATTGCTGCCGTAAAAGGGAACTCAAATTTTTAAATTCAAAGTCAAAACCTGCAGGCAGAAGGTGGTTATCCCTGGTCCAATATGTTTTTCCGGGCAAACTCAGCAACGGTGTTCCCAGAAACAGTGCTTTATCTTCAATGACAGTCCATTCGAGCTTTTCCAACTTAAATTTCGGCTGTACCGGAATACTATCTTTTATGTTTTCAATTGCACATAATAGGGCTACAACAGGATGCTCTTCATCGCCCGGCTTTAATGTAACCATAACTTTTTCGCTGATTCCAAAATAATTATTGTTAGAAGTGGGAAAAGTAAGACGGAGTGCTTTATCTATTGGTGACCAAAGCAGAGCCGTTCTCATTTTTTTACTTGGTACCAGCGCCTCTTTTCTGAATAAAAGACCTTCACGCAATTCGTATAGTATAAAATCAGGGAGTTGCTGGATCTCTGAGGATAAAGCCTGTTCTTCTGTAAAGCCTTTCAGCCAGACTGTTTCGTCGTCCACTGCAATCTGTACATTTTTCCAGTCCCGGATGGCACCAAGGAAATCCTCATCGGCCAGGGGAAGTTCTGCAAAGAATTCTTTTACACACTTTGAAGGATTTTCTGCCATAAGCTTTCAATTTCTTGCTGAATATATTGCTTCTGCTCCGGATTTCTGATCCAGTCGCAGCGGGTCTGCAGGTATCTCAATTTATCTTTGATTACGTTCTGTTCTTCAAAACTCAGCATTCCACTGTTCCACTTTTCCACAAGGATCTTTACATCTTTCATGACATCCTCCGGGTTCGGAGTTTTGTTCTGCATAGCCTGTGGATGGGATTTTGGGTGATCATCTTTTTCAATGGTTCTGTTGATGATGCCTTCCAGAATCTCAATCTGCTCTTCTGTGTCCCAGATATGCTTCAGCACCCAAAGATCGGAGAGCACAGCTTCATTTCTTCCGCAGATTAGTGCGCTTGCCGCAATCAGGTTCTGAAGCTTTACGGCTCTACGGTCGGAAATAGTAATTCCTGTATTTCTCAGGCTGATAATTGTATTTAAATAGACTTCGTAGATGGGTCTCAGATCTATGGTTTTGCACAGGTTCTGAAGTTCCCTGATTTCCTCTGCATGAATTTCAGGAATATCGCTCTCTATTTGATTTTCCAGCTTTCTTCCGGCCAGAAGTACCTGCTGAAGCAGTTCAGGATTTACATAATCGACATTAATTCTAACCAGAAAACGGTCAAATAATGCGTTCAGGGATTCATCTTCCGGAAGAACATTACTGGCACCAACGAACATCAGTGCCGGCAGATGTTTTGTTTCTTTTCCTCGTTTAAAGATTTTTTCATTCAAAGCGGTCAGCAGTGAATTCAGGATCGCAGAATTAGCATTGAAGATCTCGTCCAGAAAAACGAGTGAAGCTTCGGGCATCATGCCTTCGGTGTTGGTGAGAAGTTCTCCTTCTTTTAGTTTACGGATATCAAACGGACCGAAAATTTCGTTTGGCTCTGTAAATCTGGTTAATAAATATTCAAAGTTTCTTCCATCTTTTACTGTTTTCGACAGTGTTCTTACGATGGCGGATTTTGCGGTACCCGGAGGTCCGTACAGAAATGCGTTTTCTTTGGCCAAGAGGCATATTCCCAACAGGTCTACAACATCATTCTTTCCTACGAAAGTATCTTTCACATAGTTGAGAACCGTATTTAGTTTTGTAATATTTTGTATCATTAATTTTCTTCGGTTATTATTTTTAACTCTCTCCAGAATGTCTCTTTATACAGACCGAATTCTGCCATAAGCAGTTGATTAACATAAGGAATTTCAGCCAGTTCATAGGCCTTTTTTTCTACGATTCTTTCGAGATATAATTTCCGGTATGTTTTATCTTTCAGTTCTTTTTCCCAGTTCACTTTTTCCAGATTAAGCGGATATCCGATTCCGGAATAATGAAACTGTACAAGAATGTCTTCCAGAATCTTCACCAACGGATCATGAGGATCTGCAGTATGCAGCAAAGATGCTATCTGTGGAAGGAATCTTAATGACAGATCAGCAGATAAAACAGAGGAAGTATCAGGTGTTATTTTCAGTTTCGGGATCAGCTTATCCAGATCTTTTGCTGTATTTTCACGGATAAGATAAAGCTGTGCACTGTAGTACAGAACTTTCGCGGCCCAAACCGCAGCCTCTTTATGACAGGGAACTTCCGGAGATAAAAATTCCAGTCTTTCTTTTTCCAATTCTGTTTCAAAATAATCACCGGCTTCCTGTTCTTCTTTTTTTGAGATCTCATGCAAATTTGAAAAAACAGTCATGCAGCCGCTTTTTCGAAGCAGAAAAATAGTGTCTAAAAATGGTGATCTGGTTTCCATCATCTAACAAAAATAAAACTATTTTGCAGAGAATAAAATTTTTTATGTGAGTGACTGGCAGCTAAATAATCTTTATGATAAATAATTCACAAAATGCCTGTTGATTAATACTTGGATGTTTTGTGCTGTATTTTTGCTTCCGCAGATTTAGCAAATGGTATCAGGTTGTTGTGTGTCATTTTAATCTTATGAAAAATTATTTCAGATAAAGGTCAATCTGTTATTTCGATAATATTGTTTTCGGGATCCAGAATAACACTTTCATAATAGCCGTCACCTGTTGTACGCGGCTCTCCGGCTATGGTATAGCCGTCTTTTCTTAAAATTTCAGTCAGTTTATCTACCTTTTCTTTGCTGCCTGTCGAGAATGCCAAGTGAATGATCCCATATTGCTGGGCATCATAAGAATTTGCACTTTCCTGAATATCCGGTCTGTTCATAATCTCGAGACGGCATCCATTGTCAAAACTTAAAAAATAAGACTGGAAATGTTTTGCAGGATTGTGATATTTTTTATTGGAAACGGCACCAAAATATTTCTGATAAAATTCTCTGATCTTCTCCAGATCTTTTACCCAGAAGGCAATATGTTCAATTTTCATTATGATTCATCTTTTAGCTTTGCTAAAGTAAGAAAGAGATGCCACCAATACTTCTTCTGTGTTATTCTCTTTTGAAACTGTATTGTCATTAATAAATATTAAGCTTCTGATTAAACCTCATAGGTTTGGAAATCTAAGAGGTCTGTTCGGAGAAGTTTTTTTCTTTTTTAACCACCCCGTCAGATCTTCGATCTGCCACCCCTCCGAAGGAGGGGAATTTGTGCTTAGAAAACTTGTCCATTGAGATACAACATTGGAGTATTCAATCTAAAAGTTGCTATCTTTGTCGCTTCAAAATAACATTATGAGTATTCACATCAGTGCAAAAAAAGGAGAAATTGCTAAAGTAGTATTGCAGCCGGGGGATCCGCTTCGTGCACAATATATTGCTGAAAATTATTTGGAAAATGCTAAACTGGTCAGCAAAACAAGAGGAATCTTTTACTATACCGGTCTTTATAAAGGTAAGGAAATCACTGTAGGCGCTAGCGGAATGGGCTTTCCGAGCATCGGGATCTATTCTTTTGAATTATTTACAGAATATGAAGTAGATACCATCATCAGAATCGGAACATGCGGGGCTTATACTACAGATCTTAAACTTTTTGATATTTTAAATATTGAAAATGCAGCGAGTGAAAGTACATATGCAAAATATGCATGGGAAATTGAAGAGGATATCCTTCCTCACCAGGGAAATATCTTCGGAACAATCAATGAAACGGCTCAGGAGCTTTCTTTAGCTGCCAAAGCGATCAATGTACACAGCAGCGATATTTTCTACAGAAAAGACCCGAATATTCCTGCCATTGCCACTAAGTACAACTGTCCGGCTGTAGAAATGGAAGCTTTCGGATTATTCGCAAATGCACAGCATTTAGGAAAAAATGCAGCTACGATTCTTACGGTAACTGATATTATTCCTACCCATGAAAAGATTTCTGCTGATGAGAGAGAAAAGGCCCTTAAACCAATGATGGAACTGGCCTTGGAATCAGCGATAAAAAGTCTTTAATAAAGAAATTAAGCTGCTATTTTGCAGTTTCGCCATAAAAAAAGAGCTTTACCTGATGAGTAGAGCTCTTTTTTATAGTTTGAAAAAATTTCTGGCGGTTTCCGTAGTTTCATGTGCGACTTCTGAAATACTCATTTTCTTCAGATGTGCAATCGTCTGTGCTACATACGGCAGGAAAGAAGGTTCATTCCGACGATTCTGTACTTTCGGCATATTTTTCGGAAGCATAAACGGGGCATCAGTTTCTATCATCATCCGGTCTAGCGGAGTATATTTTACAACGTCTTCCAACTGCTTAAATCTTTTTTCGTCACTTATCGCTCCGGTGAATCCCAGATAAAATCCTTTGTCCAGATAGATTTTAGCTTCTTCCAGCGTTCCTGTAAAACAATGGACAACCGCTTCCGGTAATTCAGATAAATATTCATCTGTAATTTCATTAAATCTTTTAAAGGCTGATCTTTCATGAAGAAAAAGCGGTTTATTGACCTCAACGGCTAATTCCAGCTGAGCCTTGTAACATTTTTCCTGAATGGGCCTCGGTGAAAAATCCCGGTCAAAGTCCAGTCCGCATTCTCCTACCGCTACCACATAATCCAATTTTAAAAGGTTTCGAAGTTCCCGGATACTTTCCTGATTCAATGATTTGGCGTCGTGAGGGTGGATTCCCGCTGTAGAAAATAAAATATCGGGGTATTCTTCTGCAATCTCAGCAGATTCTTTGCTCCCCCGTACGCTTGTCCCGGTAAGGATCATTTGTTCTACTCCATTATCCAGGGCACGGTTGATCATTTTTTCGTGTTCATTATAGAACTGTTTATTGGTTAAATTAATGCCAATATCAATGTATGTATTCATTTGTTTTTGTTTTGTTGAAGCAAAGAAAATATTGATTAGCAGATAAGGAACCTTGAAACAGGTTTCCCGGCCATTTAAAAAAATCCATAGCTTCAGTTTATCTGTGCAAAATTATCTGCACAGTACGCAGTCTTTTTACGCACTAAAATTTATATTTTAATCGTTGATAAATATTTCCAGAAAACCGATCAGCTGTTTCCCATCATGGCTCCAGCGAATCCCGTGACCTTCTTTTTCCCTGGCTTCAAAAACAAGTTCATGTTTGTAATGATAGAAAACATTCCACCAGGTTCTGTTGTCCAGAATATAGCTGATCTTCTCCATAACCTTTTCCTGTTTCTGCAGATTATTTCCTTTGATTTCGCCCCAGAATTCATCATCCATTCTTCCGATATGCTTTTCCCATGCTCTCTGCGCAATGGTAATTTCGCTGTTAAAGGGCTTCCTGCAGGCTTGCAGCAATGTGTCCCGTAAAGGCGGAATCGCATTTTCGTCACGAATGCTGGCAGAGGTAAGCCTCTGTCCTAAAATATTCAGCCAGTGTTCAAACGGAATTTTTTCAAGCGCAGCTGCTTTCACCTCATCTGTATCATTGCTCCGAAATACATTGATAAAGAGGTCAGAACTTTCTTTTCTGTCTGTTTTAATTTCTTCATTAAAATAGGGAAGCTCCCATTCCAGCGTGTTATTCCGAAATTTCAGGATATTATCTTCTATAATCTGCAGATGCTCTACGGCAAGAACTGCCTGATATTTTTCTTTCCAGGGATCTGAAATTAGTGGAATACAGGATTTAAACATATCCATTTACAGATATTTTATAAGATTGATATACAGAATCAAGATTGTTTACAAAGCTCCGAATTACATCAATTCTTCCCACCATTTTTTCCATCGTATCTTTCCCAGCACATCCAGGTCTACTTTTTCTCCGATCATCGGATGGGTAACCGGTATGTTGTTTTCTTCTGCATATTTTGAAACAAGCTCCAGGGGTTCAAACCAGGGATGCTGGGCCAATTTAAATTTTGAATGATGGACCGGAATAAAGTTCCCGGCTCTGAGTTCCTGCACTTCTTTGATGATCTGTTCCGGAAGGCTGTGGATGTAAGGCCATTTTTCATTATACTGACCGCATTCCATCACCGCAAGATCAAACGGTCCGTATTTCGCCCCGATCTCTGAAAAGTGATCTCCGTAACCACTGTCGCCACCTAAGAACAATTTTTTAGATGGGGTCTGTAATACAAAGGAGGTCCACAGTGAGATATTCCGGTTCAGGAGTCTTCCCGAGAAATGTCTTGCAGGAGTCAGTGTAATGGTGAAACCATCTGCCGGATGAATGCTGTCCCACCAGTTTTTTTCAATAATTTTTTCGGGATCCCATCCCCAGTACTCGAAATGCTGCCCTGTCCCCAGTCCGCATATCACCTGATCTACTTTGTCTTTGAGTGCCTGGACCGTGGAATAATCCAGGTGATCCCAGTGATCATGTGAAATCAGGAGGAAATCTATGTCCGGCATATCTTCAGGCTTGTAATGATCTGATCCGGAAAAGGCTTTTATTGAACCCGGCATTGGTGAGGCATTTCCACTGAAGACAGGATCTACAAGGAATTTTTTGCCATCGACCTGGATAAAGTAAGAGCTGTGCCCGAACCATACGAGAACATTTTCTTCCGGTTTAAGGTTTTTCAGATTTGTGATTACAAATGGAATGGGTGTTTTGGGAGTTGCATTTTCTATTGTACATAATGCCTGCAGGAGTAATTTGGTCATACTTTCTCCTTCCAGTAATGCGGGTGTGGGAAGTATATTCTGAAATTTCCCGTGGATATAGTTGGTCAGCGTACTGAAATAGGTTTTTCTTTTCTCGTTGGGAAACTGTCCCATTTGTTTCTTTAAATTCATTTCACTGTTTTTTGCTCTGAATCGATCTGGTCATTAAGATGTATCAGATGAATAAATATAAGAATAGATTTTCTTATTTATATGAATCAACGAATAAAGGGCGTATTTTACTTTATATGGCCACATATCTTTTTACACAAGGCCCTGGCTTTCATAGTATGATTTTCATAAAAATGATTACATAAATTAATTTTTTTAATTATTTCTTAATACGATGTAACAAATCTTCTTCAATAACTGTCTTATTGGTGAAATATCACTTTGAATGAAAATAATTATATCTTCAGCTGCATTATTAATAGGTTCTTTAACATTTGCACAAGTAAAAAATGACACCATCAAGGAAAAGGAAAATAAGATTGAGGGAGTTACGTTAACAGCAAGAAAACCTACTGTAGAATCTAAGGTAGACAGAACAGTGTTTAATGTATCCAACAGCTCTATACTTGCAGGAAATACAACCTGGGATGTCCTTAGAATGACGCCTTTGGTGAGCATTGACAATAATGATGCTATAAAAGCGGAGGGCGAATCGGTGACGGTTTACATCAATGACAGAAAGTCTGTTTTCACAGGGAAAGAATTAAAGGAATACCTGAAAACCATTCCCGCGGATAACCTGATGAAAATTGAGGTGATCACAAGTCCGTCATCCCGTTACGAAACAGCCGGATCGGTCATTAATATCGTGCTCAAAAAGAGAGATGATGAGGGTATGAAGGGCAGTATCACCCTCAATAACAGGCAGAATACTAAGAATTCTCAGTATACCAATCTTAATCTTAATTATCATAAGAAAAATTTCACACAAACGCTTGTCGGAAGCTACAGCGACAACACCTGGGCACAGAAAAGCCTATATATCAACTCTTTATACAAGGATAATGATGTTACCCAAACCAATAATGAAAACATAAGCAGAAATAAAAGCCCTTCCCTTTCCTCAACATCTGAATATGAGCTGAATGATAAAAATAATATAGGGCTTATCCTTGAATATTATCAAAGCAAAAATTCCACAACCTCGGATTCTGACTTCATAAGGACAAAGAATGATCTGCTGTTCGATTCTTATCACCAGGATCAGGATGCAACAGGGCGTAACCGCACACTGGGAACGAATGTCTTTTATAAATATTACGATAAAGAGAAAAACAGGATATTGGATGTCAATTTAGTAGCCAATTACAATTCCCAGGAAAATACAAATGAGTTTCTAAAAACATCCAACATAACACCGGATGTGAGCTTGCTAGGTCTGAATTCTCACGAACAAACCCGAAACTATTATTTAAAAGTAGATTATACACAACCCCTTGGAAAGGGCGGAAACTTTGAAGTGGGTGGAAAAATGGATTTCAATAACAATGTGATTCCTAATAATCTGTCCGGGAACAACGCAGATAACCTCCGTCCGAACGATGTGTTCCATTACGAAGATAATATTAATTCCCTGTATGTAAACTACAGCAAAACTTTCTTCGAAAAGCTGGAAACAAGAGTGGGAGTCCGTTATGAACACATCGATTATAAAATGAGACAGGATATAGCCGGCACGGAAAGAAAAGATTCTTACAGTACTCTGCTTCCCAATTTACTGGTGAAATATTCTTTTTCGGATAAATATGATCTGAGCTTGACCTATAACCGTAATCTCTGGCGTCCGTGGTATTCGGAATTTAATCCTTTTCTTGTCCCTACCAATGACGGAACGTACTCACGCGGAAACATGGACCTGGAACCCAACCCGAGCCACAGGCTTTATATGAAATTCGGGATCCTGAAAAAGTATTTTCTTTCAGCCAGGTATATGTATACTGACAGGGATTACTGGACATCTATCGCAGAGGAAAACGGCAGAACGGTCAGCCTGCCTGCCAATTTCAACGGAAAGGTGCAAAAGTATTATCTGTTTGCGAATACCAACCAGACTTTCCTGAAAAATAAAATGAATGTGAATGTGGGTGTTGGATGGTACTATATTGACAATCATGACTTCAACGAAGTCAATAATCTGAAGGGTAAAAATTATATAAGCTATCTGGGCGCTTCGGCCAACCTGTCGTACACCAACCTGTTTAATAAAAATATTAACCTGAGTGCATGGGTAGAGCTCTCCAACCAGAACAACGGAAACTCATATGCGAACAAAACGAATATCTTCCATAATATCTCTGCCACCAAAATATTCCCTAAAACACAGATGGAGATAAGCCTTCAGCTGATGAATATTTTCAGCAGACCCAATTTTGATTCCACTAGCTTCAGCCAGGTCGGAACCAACAGAAGCTCTACCAGATCCGACTGGTATGGATTTTCACTTACTTTTGTGAAACGTTTCGGAAATCAGAAAGTAAAAGGAAATACCAAGACGGATGTAGAGAAAAATAGCGGCGGAGGAAAATAAAAATAAAAAATCAGTGGTGCCAGCCTGCTTGCAAACATATAAGTTAACAAGAATAATAGCTAAAAAAGACACTTGCATTGATGTAAGTGTCTTTTTATTCTATATGAAGAGTAAATTCTTAGTTCAGGATTTCATTCATCTGTGTTAAAATGATGGGTTTTCCATCCGTCACCACAATGGTATGTTCGTGCTGTGCCATATACCCTCCTTTGTTCCCTACCATAGTCCAACCGTCATTGAGTTCTACAGCTAAGTTTGAAGAAGTTGAAATAAATGTTTCGATAGCCACCACAGAATTCTTCTTGAACCGTCTGGAATCGAAACGGTTTTTATAATTAAACAGCTCATCAGGCTGCTCATGTAAGCTTTTCCCAACACCATGCCCGGCAAGATTCTTAATCACTTTAAAACCTCTTTTCTTAGCTTCAGTTTCCATCAGAAATCCAATATCAGCTATTTTTACGCCTCCTTTTATAGAATTGATGGCTTTCTGTAAAATATCTTTGGAAGCATCTACCAGTTTTTGATGGAAATTAATATCTTTTCCAATGATAAAAGAACCTCCGTTATCTGCCCAATATCCGTTAAGCTCTGCTGAAACATCAATGTTAATAAGATCTCCTTCTTTTAAAATCCGTTCATCGGTCGGAATACCGTGACAAAATTCATTATCTACACTGATACAGGTCCAGCCCGGAAAACCATACGTTAAATAAGGAGCTGATTTTGCACCGAAACCGGAAAGAATCTTAGCCCCGTATTCATCAATTTCTTTTGTCGTCATGCCGGGTTGGGCATAATTAATCATTTCTTTTAAGGTATAGGCTACAGCTTCACTCACTTTCTGCATTCCTGCCAATTCATGTTCATTTGTTATTGACATTGTTATTTCTTTTGGTTATATGAATTTTTTTTCACGAGTTTAATACCCTTTGAAAACTACAAAGTTAAGGATTTGAAATTATTTGCCTCATCGTATAAGTGTATCATTTTTTTCACCACAGAATCAAAACAAATATTCATAATAAAACTTATTGAAATTGAACCCAATAAAAAACCGTCTCACCTTGATGTGAGACGGCCTCCTGTAAAGATATCAACAAATATATTTAATTAATAGGCATAAAAAGGAATGCCCTCTGCTACATAATTAATTGGAGTTCCGGGATAAGTAGAATAATAGTGATCTCTTTCACTTCCACTATAGAACTGATAAATAGGTTTTTTTGAACTGTCCATTGTTGCATAAAATGCAATTCCTTCATAGGCATATTGGTTAGGCGTTCCGGAATGAGTGGAATAATAGTGATCTCTTTCGCTTCCACTGTAGAACTGATAAACAGGAACAGTATTCGGGGCTTTATAAGTATATGCTTTAAACTGCTCGCCTTCAGCCTGATAATTATAAGGTGTTCCGGGAGAAGTTGCAAGGTAATGATCTCTGTCTCCAGGACTATAAAAACCGTAAACCGGAACAGGAATATAATCTAAGAAAACTTTATTATCAATCAGATACTGATTAACATATGCCTGAAGCTGAGCTTTTTTTACAGGGTCTTTTACTAGGTCATAAATAAATACCAGTCCATTGTTTCCAAAATCTACCAAAACAGCATTATTCGCAGTAGAACTGTTTTGCCAGTTGGCGATATTGATTTTAGGATTGGATTGGTCCAGGTTCAATTCACCGATCAGACCTTTTGAAGGATCTCCCCCTCTTGTTCTATATGATAACTTCCTGGAGAAATTTTTGTGTGATTCCGATGTATTTACATCATTCTCTACATTGACATCAAAAATACCTTTCATCCCGACTTTCACACCGATTCTGGCTGCACGGTCACGGGATTCATTAGTGGTTTCGGATTGGAATATAACATCCATTTTAGCCCCTGTATAAATATCTACCGTTACATGGGTACCATAATCCTGAACAATTTGCTGAGGCGTTTTTGTCTGTAAATCCTGCACAAATTCAGGAGTCAGATAATCTCCCAACATGTCTGTGGTTGCATTGAATCTCAATCTTCTTTGTTTGATTAAAAGATTGTAGCTTCCATAAATATATTTTGCATCGAACTTATTGGTGTTAGTCACTGCAGAATTGAAGCCCACAGAAAGTGTTTTCTTAAATAATGGGATACCAGCCGTTACATCCACTTTGGTCGACACCATTTTAGAATAGGTTTCAGCATTTTCACCATACTCTTCAACATAATCCTGTGAAAGCGTATTTTCAGCAACCAATCTGGGACCCTGCTCAGCTTTGAATCTGTCAATATCAATTACTTTAAAGCCTGCTGCACTCGCATTTGCGTATTCACCTGTTGCGTTATAACCATGGCCCAGAACATCATATTGCCCGTCACCTGCAAATTTTCCGGCGGCTATACGACTCTCTTTTCCCGGATTCTCAGATGTCACTTCAGTGTTCAGCTCTTCTGAAGAACATGAAGCCATGAAAAGCATCAGCAATGTGCTGATGCAAAGTAAAATTTGTTTTTTCATAGTTTTTAAAATTTTCAACAAAAGTAATATTCAACGTTCAGTGAAAAAAGCAAAACAACATGAAATATATCACTTATATGGGATTTTAATAGCTCATGAAAGAGCTAATGTAAATGATAATAGTAGAGTCCAATTTAATTGGTAACATTTATATATCTCCAACATTTAGAGCCGGTTTAATTTTTAAACAGGCTTTCAATATTTCTAAAATTTACTATATATTTATCTAAAATTTATGCATGTTAGAAAATTTCGAATTCTATCTTTTTCTGGTTCTGCTCATTACCATGCTTATTATGCTGGCAAAAAAAATTAAGGTTGCCTATCCTGTTTTGCTTGTGCTGGCAGGGCTTTTAATAAGCTTTATTCCAGGAGTACCTCCGATAAAAATAGAACCTGAATTAATATTTATTATTTTTCTGCCCCCTTTATTGTATGAAGCAGCCTGGTCTACCTCATGGAAAGAACTTTGGCGGTGGCGCAGGATAATCTTCAGTTTTGCTTTCGTAGTGGTGTTTTTCACGGCCTTATCGGTTGCGGTTTTCGCCAATTATTTTATCCCGGGATTTTCCTTAGCACTAGGCTTTTTATTGGGCGGGATTGTTTCTCCACCCGATGCAGTAAGTGCCGGAGCGATTCTGAAATTTGTAAAAGTGCCCAAAAGGCTAGCTTCCATTCTCGAAGGCGAAAGTTTGCTGAATGATGCTTCTTCCTTAATCATTTTCCGTTTTGCCATGATTGCTGCAGCAACCGGGCAATTTGTATGGCACGAAGCAGCGGGAAGTTTTGTATGGATGTGCATTGGTGGTGTAGGAATAGGCCTTGCAATCGCTTATATTTTTCTGAAAATGCACAAGATCTTACCCACCGATTCAAACACTGATATTTTACTCACTTTTATTGCGCCTTTTTCGATGTATCTGGCAGCAGAACAACTTCACGCTTCCGGAGTTCTGGCGGTGGTAAGTGGTGGTTTATTTCTCTCCTATCGCAGTCATGATTTTTTGAGCAGTGCATCCAGAATACGTACTGTAACAGTTTGGGAAAGTTTTTGTTTTTTGCTCAATGGGATTGTTTTCATGCTCATCGGCTTAGATCTGCCTGAGATTGTTTCCGGCTTAGGTGAGACCGATATTTACACAGCAATCCGCTATGGAGTTGCCGTTACCGCAGTTTTGGTTATTGTTAGAATTCTGGCAGGCTATGCAGCGGTGGTTACAACCCTAATTATGAGAAATTTCATCACCGTTGCAGATGCACAATCTCCTGGCTGGAAAACGCCTATGATCATTGGCTGGACGGGAATGAGAGGCGTAGTTTCTTTAGCTGCCGCACTTTCAATTCCCCTGACTTTAGAAGACGGAACTCCTTTTCCACAAAGAAATCTGATTCTTTTCATCACATTTGTTGTGATTCTTTTAACATTGCTTGTTCAGGGACTTACGCTTCCTTTTTTATTAAAAAAATTCCCTCCAATAGACCGGGATTTTGTGAGAAGTGAAAAGGAAATCGATTATGAAATTCAGAACAGTCTTGCTCAGGTGGCAGTTGATAAAATCCGTAGTGATTATGCTCACAAAATAGAAAGCTTCCCGGCATTAAAGGATCAACTACAGAAATATGAAAAACAGCTGAGCAGTTCCGAAATCATTATTAATTACAATGAATACCGGAATATTTATATTGACATTCTTGAAACTCAAAGAATCTGGCTTATTAATAAAAACCGCGAAGAACTTCTACTAGATGAGGAAATCATCAGAAAACATCTTCGTTTACTCGATCTTCAGGAGGAAAGATTGAATATGAAAAGTTAAATATTGCTCCATGGAAAAATAAAAACCGTAATACTTTTATTAGAGTATTACGGTTTTTTGTTGTGGTCCCACCTGGGCTCGAACCAGGGACCACCTGATTATGAGTCAGGTGCTCTAACCAACTGAGCTATAGGACCTCAAAACTTGGTTAAATTTTGTGATTGCAAAAATAGCAAAATTTCTTTCACTACAAAACTTTTTATTGCTTTTCTTGACAAAGTTCTACCAGCACCCCATTCGTGGATTTTGGGTGCAGGAAGACAACTAATTTGTTATCAGCACCTTCTTTCGGTTCTTCGGAGATAAACTGAAATCCTTCTTTTTTTAATCTTTCAATCTCTTCAAGGATATTTTCTACACCAAATGCTAAATGATGGATACCTTCACCTTTTTTATCAATAAACTTCGAGATCGGGCTTTCCGGATTACTGGCTTCTAACAGCTCGATTTTACTTTCACCGGTTTCGTAAAAAGAAGTGACAACCCCTTCCCTTTCCACACTTTCTTTTTTATAGGAATCTTTTCCTAACAGTTTGGTAAAAAGGTCATCAGAAATTCCTAAAGATTTTACGGCAATACCGATATGTTCTAGCTTCATAAATACTAATAAATATAATTAAATCGTAAATTTGATACCGGAGCTGAATTTCAAAGGTATCAATTCAAACAAAAGTACTAAATTTGCATAACTTATGGAAAGTAACAGACAAAGAAAAGTAGCACAGATCATTCAGGAAGACTTCGCAGAGCTTTTCCGCAAACAGGCTTCAGAAAGCAAGCAGAGCATATTGGTATCCGTTTCAGATGTAAAAGTATCGGCAGATCTGGGTATTGCTAAAATTTATTTAAGTATTTTCCCGCAGGAATTCCGTTCCGCGGTGATGAAGGAAATTGAAGAAAACAAACCTCAGTACAGAAATTTTATTGGCCAGAAAATGGCAAAACAGGTACGTATTATTCCGCAGCTTAACTTTTATCTGGACACTGCTCTTGATGATGTTGAAAAATTGGAAAGAGAATTAAGAGGCGAAGGCGACAATCCGGTTTTATAAATCTTGAAAAATATTGCATTTTACATAGCATCCAGATACCTTTTGGCTAAAAAAGGTAGCACTGCCGTGACATTCATAACGTGGCTTTCGGTAGGGGCCATGACGGTTGCTGTGACTGCAATGTTTGTGATTATTTCAGTATTTTCAGGACTTGAGACCCTGAACAAAGATCTGATCTCCAATCTTCACGCAGATCTGACACTGAAAAGTATTTCAGGAAAAACAGTGAAAGATCTGGATAAGGTCATCACAATTTTAAAAAACAACAAGGCAATCAGCAGCTTTTCTCGCGTCATTGAGGAAAAAGTGTATGTTAATTATAAAGGTAAAGGTGACATCGCTTACTTAAGAGGAGTTGATTCCGCTTACACAAAAGTGAATCCTATTGATAAAGATGTATTCTATGGAACTTACCCAAGTTTCGAGTTTTCCAATGAGGTGTTAATGGAAACGAACCTGCACAACAGACTTTCAATTCCTATAGATTCCACAAGCAATTACGCGACAATCTTTATGCCCAAGCCGGGAACCGGTATCATTAACAAAGAAGAAGATATCTATAATAAAAGAGATTTTCTTGTGACTGGAGTTTTCCCGGGAAAAGAGCAGCTGGACAGTTATATCATCGCCCCAATAGAGCTTACAGAAGAATTACTCAGCCTTCCAAAAAAATCAGCCTACCAGATTGTAATTAAATTAAAAAATCCGGAAAATGCTGATGCTGTAAAGCAGAGTCTTCTTGCCTCATTGGGAAAAAATATTGAAATAAAAACCAAGGAAGAAGAGAATGCTGCGTTCTGGAAGATGATCAATACAGAAAAAATGTTCATCTATCTTATCTTTGCACTGGTGATCTTCATTACTACGTTCAATCTGGCAGGAGCTATCATTATTCTTCAGCTTGACAAAAGAGAACAGTCAAGATCTCTTATTTCACTAGGCTTTCCGATCAGCCATTTAAGAATGACCTATTTCTATACCGGCCTTCTTATCGTGGTTTCCGGAGTGATTTCCGGATTGATTGCAGGAACCCTACTCTGCTATTTCCAACTTTATACGGAATTTTTCAGAGCTAATGAAATACTTCCTTTCCCTGTAAAAATTGTTGGAAAAAATTATCTTATTGTAGCGTTTACCGCCTCCCTGTTTGGAATCATCATTTCATGGTTCTTTTCTAAAATCAGCAAAGATTATATTACTAAAAGTTAATATGTCTGATTTGAAATAAAATCGGCTTCACTTTCAATTTTTTGTACCTTTACGGCCCAATTTTTTTTAAATGAAACGAATTTTATCTTTTTTTCTGCTGAGTGCTGCATTTATTTTCGCTTCAGCTCAGGCTCCTGCCGGTTATTATGATAACGCTGCAGGATTTACAGGCGCCCCGCTTAAAACGGCTCTTAAAAATATAATCAAACAGGGACATCAGGACCACGGCTACGGCGGCCTGTGGACAGGATATGCAACGACTGACCGTGACTTTTTTTACGAAAATGACGGAACGATTTTGGATATTTATTCCGAAAACCCGAACGGACCGGACTCTTACGCATATACTTTAGGTACAAACCAATGTGGCGGCAGTGGTTATAACGGTGAAGGTGACTGCTACAACAGAGAGCACATTGTACCTCAAAGCCTATTCAGTTCAGCCAGTCCAATGGTAGCAGATATCCATTTCATCCGTGCCACCGATGGAAAAGTAAATGGTATGAGATCAAACTACCCTTTTGGTAAAGTACAGACTGCCTCTTATACATCATATAACGGATCTAAACTTGGAAATTCAGTATCACCGGGATATGGAGGGACCGTATTTGAACCCATCGATGCTTTTAAAGGTGACGTAGCAAGAATGATCTTCTATTTTGTAACGAGATATGAAGCTGAACTTCCAGGTTTCAGTACCGGAAATATGCTGGGCGGATCTACCTATCCTGGGCTTCAGGCATGGGAACTGAACCAGCTTTTGGCATGGCATGTAATGGATCCCGTTTCAGCTGAAGAAATTGCCAGAAATAATGCATCATATACTTATCAGGGAAACAGAAATCCGTTTATAGACAATCCTTCTTATGCTGAACAGATCTGGGGAACACCGGTTATAGATACACAGGCTCCAACTGCTGCGACCAATCTTATTACTCTGAATCCAACTTCGAATACGATTTCTTTAAGCTGGACTGCTGCTACAGACAATATCGGTGTTACAGCTTATGATGTTTATGCTAACGGAATACTGAAAACTACAGTTGCAGGGACTACAGCGACTGTTCAGGGATTATCTCCGTCTACTACCTATACTTTCTATGTCATTGCTAAAGATGCTTCAGGAAACTCTTCTCCACCAAGCAATAACGCAGACGGAACAACTCTCGCAGGACAGCCTGGCGGAAATACAAGCTGTGGAACTGAAAACTTTGAGAATATTCCGGCATCAGATTCCCAATACTTAACAAGAACATGGACAAATAATAATATTTCATGGACAGCTAACTTTGCAAGAACAGACCAGACCATTAACGGAAGAGCAATTACTATTCAGGGTGGAGATTTAACAAGTTCTACAATTTCAGGAGGAGTACAGTCTATAACAATAACCACTCAACGAAAATTCACTACGGGTTCAAATGGTAATTTGAATATTGAAGTTAATGGAACTGTGATAGGAACTGTTCCATACAGCACAACAGTAACTACGACAACAGTTAACGCAAATATCAGTGGAAATGCAATTATTAAGATCACTAACCCTGGCTCAAACAGAGTTGCTATAGATGATCTTACATGGACATGCTTCGGTTCACTGGGAACTTCAGATGTGAAAAAGAATAATTCTGAATTCACCATCTATCCTAACCCGGTAAAAAATAACGAATTATTCGTAAAAGGTGAAAACTTAAGCAAAATTTCAAAAGCTGAGATCTATGACCTTTCCGGAAAACTGATTGAAGTAATTTCAAATCCTTTCAAAAACTCCAATAAGATCAATATCAAAGGACTTACAAAAGGAAATTACATCCTGAAAACAGACCGTTTCTCTACAAAATTCATGGTAGACTAAACTGTAAAAAATATTTGATCACAAAGACCGATTTATTCGGTCTTTTTTTTATTTTTGATACATGGATTCCAATAAAAAATTAGGACTGATAGGAAAGAATATTTCCTATTCCTTTTCCAAAAAATTCTTTGAAGACAAGTTCCAGAAGCTGATGCTGAAAGACTTTACTTACGATATTTTTGATCTGAATGAAATTGGTGAAGTAGAAACCCTCATGAACGATCCTGAACTGTTAGGATTCAATGTTACCATTCCTTACAAAGAAAAGATTGTTGATTATCTTGACGAACTCAGCGACGAAGCAGAAAAGATTGGTGCCGTCAATTGTGTTCTGATCAGAGACGGTAAAAAAACAGGCTACAATACTGATGCCTTCGGTTTTGAAAAAACACTTCTGCTCCACAAAAAAGCCCATCAGGACAAAGCGCTGATTCTAGGGAACGGAGGTGCCGCAAAAGCGGTAAAATATATGATGGATAAACATGGAATTCCATCACTCACCATTTCCAGAAATTCCGAAATCAATTTCAAGAATATCGACAGTGAGACAGTCCGGAACCATAAGATCATCATTCAGTGCACTCCGGTAGGAACATTTCCAAATGTGGAAGACTGCCTGCAATTTCCTTTTGAAGGTATCACCCCGGAACACCTGATTATTGACCTGATCTACAACCCGAACTACACCCAGTTCATCATTAAAGCTTCTGAAAAAGGAGCCAAAACTGTGAATGGCTATTATATGCTTGAACAGCAAGCAGAAAAAGCTTGGGAAATTTGGAATTTTCAAAAAAAATAAACTAAATTAGTACCTTAATTGGCTTTGCGGCTATATACAATAAGGATATTAACGCCACTCACATAAAAGATTTGCTATGATTACAGAAAACAATCTTTCTGAAAACGAAGAAAACAAAAATTCTAACGAAGTATCTCAAGAAGAAACATCTGAAACACCTGTACCTCATGGTGAAAGCGCTCATGAAGATGACGCAGAACATCTTGAAGAGGAGCATGCTAACGATATTTCTCTGGCTGATGCTTTGAAAGAAATGGAAACTATCATCAACTCGGCCAATGCCGGTGAAAATTTCAAAAGATTCAATCAGTTAAAAGAAATAGCAAGCCATTACATTCATGATGAAGTGGAAGACAAAAAGCATGAATATACAGAAGCCGGAAATGCTCCTGAAAACTTCAGCTATGAACATCCTTTACAATCCAAATTCTCCGCTCTGGTTAATATTTTCAGGGAAAAACATGACAGCTACCAGAAATCTCAGGATGAAGAGCAGAAGAAAAACCTTGACCACCGCCAGAACATCATAGAAAGACTTAAAAACCTTTATACCAATTCTGAACCGGGAACCAATCTCTTCAAATCCATCCGTGAGATCAAAGAAGAATGGTCAAAAGCCGGCCAGGTTGCAAAATCTGAATTCAAGATCCTTAATAATAATTACTTCCACCATCTGAACCAGTTTTATCAGATGCTGGACCTGAATAAAGAATTTCTGGAGCAGGAATTCAGCCATAATTTAGAGAAAAGACAGCATATCATTGCACGCGCTAAAGAACTGGAAAGTGAGCCTGTAATTCAGAAAGCCCTGAATGAGCTTCAGTATCTTCACAAGCTTTGGAAAGAAGAAGCTGAACCTGTAGCAGAGGAATTCCGTGAAAAAACATGGGAAGAGTTCAAAGAGATCTCCAACAAGATCCACGAAAGAAAATCTGAACTCTCTGCAGCCATTGAAGGCGAACAGAATGATAATCTTGAAAAGAAAAACGAGATCATCGCAGAAATCAAAAAACTGTCTGAACCTTCTGAAACTCCTAACCACAGCTACTGGCAGAATTCGATCAAAAGAGTTGAAGACCTTCGTACTGAATTCTTAAAAACAGGAAGTGTTCCCCGAAAACTGTCCAACCAGAACTGGAATGATTTCAAAACAACCCTCAGAGCTTTCAATACAACAAAAAATAATTATTATAAATCTCTCAAAGGTTCCCAGCAAACCAACCTGGAAGAAAAATTAAAGCTCATCCAGACTGCTCAGGACAATATGAACAATGAAGAATGGGATATCGCCGTTCCTCTTTTCAAAAAGCTTCAGGAAGACTGGAAAAAAATCGGACACGTTCCAAAGAGCATGACCAATAAAATCTGGGACGAATTCCGTGACGCCTGTAATACGTTCTTCAACAATTACAGAGAGAAAAACAATGCTTCCAACGATAACTGGAAAGAGAATTACAAACAGAAAAAAGAAATTCTTGAAGAACTGAAAACCGTTTCCAATGACGAAGGCAGTATCGAAAGAATAGAAGCCATAAAAACCGCATGGAACAATATCGGGAAAGTACCGAGAGACAAGATCTCAATCAATACCGAGTTCAACAGAACGTTAAGAGAAAAGCTGAAGCTGAATAAGATCAATGAGCTTGAGCTGAAAGAAGAAGGCTTAACGGAAAACCAGCTTACAGATAAAGCCAGAAAGATCAAGAGCCAGATTTCTGATCTTGAGGGCGAAATTGTAAAACTGGAAAACAACCTGGCATTCTTCAACAAGCCGTCAAGAGAAAATCCTCTTCTTAGAGATACATTCAATACTATCGACGAGAAGAAGGCTCATCTGGAAACCTTAAAGCAGAATCTTCACAATATCATTACCGGAGATTAATTTATTAAATAATATAAAAAAGGCGGAGCAAAGAAATTTGTCTTCGCTTTTTCTTTTTACTTTATGAACAACGACGAATTATATATAAAAAGATGCATTGAGCTTGCTCAGAAAGCACTGGGCAAAACCTACCCCAACCCGCTTGTCGGCAGCGTGATCGTTCACAACGGAAAAATTATCGGAGAAGGATACCATCATAAAGCCGGAGAAAACCACGCTGAAATCAACGCGATCGATTCTGTAGAAAAAAAAGATCTTATACCGGAATCTACGATCTATGTTTCACTGGAGCCCTGCGCCCATTATGGAAAAACGCCACCTTGTGCTTTAAAAATTAAAGAACTTGGCTTCAGAAAAGTTGTTATCGGCGCCATGGATTCCCATGACAAAGTGAACGGGAAAGGAAAAAAAATCATTCAGGATGCAGGTATTGAAGCGGTTTCTGGAATACTGGAAAAAGAATGTATCGAACTGAATAAAAGATTTTTCACCTATCATGAAAAGAAAAGACCTTACATCATACTGAAATGGGCCGAATCAGGAGACGGATTTCTTGATAAAGATTTTAAACCAACAGCCATTTCAAATTCTTTGGCCAACCAGTTTGTACATCAGCTAAGAGCCGACGAACATGCTATATTAGTAGGAACTCAAACTGCTTTGAACGATAATCCAAGCCTGACCGTAAGAAATGTTGAAGGAACAAATCCTGTGAGAATCCTCATTGATTTTGATCTGAAAGTACCGGAAGATTTCAAAATTTATAATGATGAAGCACCAACTTTGGTCATCAACAGTAAAAAAGAAGGGTCTGAAAACAACATAAAATTTATAAAAGCCGGAAAAGAAAGCTTCCTGCACGATCTGATGAATACCTTTTATCAGGAACAAATCCAATCTGTCATCATAGAAGGAGGCAGCTATACTCTACTACAGTTTATCAATGCAAAACTTTGGGATGAAGCTATTGTGATAAGAAATGAAAGCCTGGAACTGAAAAATGGAACCAAAGCGCCCAAGCTGGATTTAAAGCCTCACGAAACTAAAATAATCAGAGACAATACAGTTTCATTTTATCTCCCATAGATATAAACTGGTAATCTATGCTTGTAAAAATAATATTAATCCATTTTTATTATTCTATAGTTTAATAATATCAGAAAATCAATTTAACATAATAAAAATTTTACAAAATTGCATTTTAATTTAAAATAAATAATTAACTTCATAGTGAATTAAAGCTTTGAAATCCAAATTATAATTAAATGAAAAATCTAAAGAAAATTTCCAGAATTGGTTTAAAGACTATTACAGGTGGAGTATTTGTAAACTGCACATTACCTACCGGTGAACCTACAAGATGCAGAGACAAATGTCCTCAGGACTTCTGCAGTCCTACCAGTTATATGTGTTTACTTCCCTTAGATTATTGCGGATCATAGGAGAATTCAACGTATCACATGAAAGATAAATAAGCCGTCAAAATATTGACGGCTTATTTATTTATGATTGCATAACTTATGTTGTATTTATACTTTTGCATTGATAAAGCCGGCTGTAATGACGTTCGAATACAAAACCATAGAAAAACCCATAGAAAATACCTTATTAAAAGAAAAAGGAAGCAAGTTCATCGGATTTGCCTTTCCGGTCAATAACGAAAGGGAGCTGAAAGAAGCATTGGAAAAAATCCGGACAGAACATCCTAAGGCTACCCACCACTGTTATGCATTCAGAATGGGCCTGGAAGGTGAAAATTACAGGGCAAATGACGACGGAGAACCATCAGGAAGTGCAGGCCTGCCCATCTACAATCAGCTTTTAGCCCATGAAATTACCAATGTTCTGGTTATATCAGTCCGTTATTATGGCGGAACAAAGCTCGGGGTTTCAGGTCTTGTAAAAGCTTACAAAGAATGCGCAAAGATTACATTGGAAGAGGCCAAGATCATCACCAAAGAGCTTGAAACAGAAATTGAAATTCAGTTCAACTTCAACCAGCAGAATACTATTTTCACTTTGCTTTCCAAATTTGATGCTAAAGTTTTGAATTTTGATGCCAATGAAAACTGCATTCTCACCGCATCTTTAAAATTAGCTCAAAAAGAAAGCATCTCAGATAAATTATCCGAGATGCAATATGTTTCATTTGAATTTAAAGATTAATTCCTTCTTCCACCAAGGAGTAAAGAACCCCAATAAAGAAGCTGAGCCAGCGATCCGAGGGCTGCCACAACATAAGTTCTTGCTGCCCATTTTAAACTGTCCTGTACTCCTACAAATTCTTCCTGGGTAACCGTTCCCGTATCTTTAATCCATTTCATTGCTCTGTCACTCGCATCATATTCCACAGGAAGCGTTACAAAAGCAAAAAGTGTAGTCAATGCAAACATTGCCACTCCTATCGCCAAAACTGTAGTATTTCCATTGGGATCATCAATAGATCGTGTTGCAGCCATAATGCCGATCCCTGCAATAAGAACAAACTGCATCAGATTAGAACTTATATTCACAACGGGAACCAGCTTTGAACGCAGATTCAGCATCGAATAGCCTACAGCATGCTGTACTGCATGTCCGCATTCATGTGCTGCTACTGCTGCAGCTGCTGCATTTCTCTGCATATAGACTCCTTCTGAAAGGTTAACTGTTTTATCCGCCGGGTTATAGTGATCCGTCAGCTGGCCGGGAACAGAAATTACCTGTACATCAGTGATTCCGTTATCTCTCAGCATTTTTTCCGCAATTTCTTTTCCAGAAAGACCATTTCTAAGATGTACATTGGAATAGTATTCAAATTTCGATTTTAATCTGGACGAAACCCACCAGCTTATCAGCATTGAAACACCGATAATAATATAATAACCCATCATTTTATATAGATTTTTGTGTTTAAATTTTAAGCATAATGATGTAAAAACTGTGCCAAAGTATTACATTTTATTATCTATATTTGCTCTCTAATTATCCCTTTATCTATGTCTAAAGTTTCAGTTATTGAAGTGAAGAATCAAGACGAATTAAAAAAATTCGTAAGGTTTCCCATGGATCTTTATAAAAACAACCCCTATTATGTCCCTTCCTTTATTAAAGACGAATTTAAAATTTGGGACATAAAAGAAAATCCGGCCTTAAATTATTCAAAATCCAGGCAGTTTCTTGCCCTGAAAGACGATAAAGTGGCTGGAAGAATAGCCGTGATCATCAATCACAAGGAAGAAAAGGAGTTAGGCATCAGAAAAGTGCGTTTTGGATGGATCGATTTTATTGATGATAAAGAAGTTTCCAAAGCTCTGATCCAAAAAGCAATAGATTACGCCAAAGAAAACAATATTGATAAGATTGAAGGGCCCATGGGCTTTACCAATCTTGATAAAGCAGGAATGCTTACCATGGGTTTTGATAAGCTGGCCACTATGATCGGGATCTACAATTATGAATACTATCCGAAACACATGGAAGATCTTGGCCTGACCAAAGAAAAAGAATGGGTAGAATATGAGATGAATTTCCCTAAAGTCTTGCCGGAAAAAGTAGAAAAATTCAGTGGGCTGATTGCACAGAAATACAAACTTAAAGTTCTCAACTTCAAATCAAAACAGGAAATTCTGCCTTTTGTGGAACCCATGTTTAAACTGCTTGACGAAACTTATAAACACCTTTCAACCTACACTCCCATTTCGGACGAACAGATACAGACTTACAGGGAAAAATACTTCCCTTTTATAGACAAAAACTACGTAATCTGTGTAGTGGATGAAAATAACGAACTGGTATCATTTGCCATCACAATGCCTTCTTATTCAAAGGCTTTACAAAAATCTAAAGGGAAGCTGTTTCCTTTCGGATGGTGGCATTTTTTACAGGCAGGAAAGAAAAATGACCGCGCCAACTTTTACCTGATCGGAATTCATCCTGAATACCAGAGACGGGGCGTTACAGCCATTATATTCAAAGAAATTTTTGTGCGTTTTACCAGCATGGGGATTGAATTTGCTGAAACCAATCCTGAACTGGAAGAAAATAAAAGCGTTCAGGTACTGTGGCAGGACTATAACCCGGTCAATCATAAAAGAAGAAAAACTTATTCATTATTGATTAATGATAGATGACAGATCATGAGTTATTAGTGACTTATTTTAATCCGGAAACTGATAATTCATATTTTACACTTCAAAAAAACTGCACTAAAAACCTGAATTTCTTTCGTAAATTTATCCTATGAAACCACACCTCATTGTTTTCGCCGTTCTCATTGCAGCATTTATCGCTTATAACCTCTTTTTTAAGATCGAAGACGACAGGATGAATACTGTAGTTAATATAGCACTTGCCAGCATTCTTTTTGGATATATATCGTTCATGGCCTATTCTATCCTCAAAAAAATGAAGAAATAAATACTATTTTTATTGATTCTAAATTACTGCTTTTCCCTATTTTAATCCCACTTTTAAGCTTATTAATTTCATGCTTTCTTGTTTATTCGCTAAATTTGCAAATTGAGATAATAATGCAAAAATGAATTTACCTGAAAGTTATATTCCAATCCTTATTCAAGCAGGTGTAGCTATCGCATTCGTAGCCGTTTCTTTGCTTGGAGCCCATTTTCTGGGACCAAAACAGAAAAAAGGAAATTCTGTGAAAAACCAAAGCTGGGAATGTGGAGTTCCTGTAGAGGGAAATGCGAGAACACCGTTTTCTATCAAATATTTCCTGACAGCGGTATTATTCGTACTATTCGATATTGAAATCGTATTTTTTTATCCATATGCTGTAAACTTCAGAGAATTTGGGATGGAAGGATTCCTTGCTGTACTTACATTTGTCGCAATTTTCTTCATGGCATTTTTCTATGTATGGAAGCGCGGTGCATTAGATTGGGACAAATAGAGAAATTAAAAATTTTAAATTAAAAATTTTAGATGGGGATTTTAAATTAAATCAATGAGAAGTTAATTTAAAATCTAAAATTTAAAATCTAAAATCATCTACAAGATGTCAGATAACAAACCAGTAATAAGAACAGATGCACCTGCTCCCGAAGGATTTGAAGGAGAAGGGTTTTTCGCAACGAAACTGAGCAGTGTAATTGGGATGGCCAGAAAATTCTCTCTTTGGCCGTTACCATTTGCAACCTCTTGTTGTGGTATCGAGTTTATGGCTACCCTGAACCCTACGTATGACGCTTCAAGATTTGGTATGGAAAGAAACTCTTTCTCGCCAAGACAGGCAGATATGCTGATGGTTTGCGGGACTATATCTAAAAAATTAGGACCTGTCCTAAAAGAAGTGTACACCCAGATGGCCGAGCCAAAATGGGTGGTTGCTGTTGGAGCCTGTGCTTCCAGCGGTGGTATTTTTGACACCTACTCTGTTTTACAGGGAATTGATAAAATTATTCCGGTAGACGTTTATGTTCCCGGATGTCCTCCAAGACCGGAGCAGATCATTGAAGGCGTAATGCAGGTTCAGGCTTTGGCAGAGAGCGAAAGCATCAGAAGGAGAGATATGCCTGAATACCAAAAATTGTTAGATTCTTACAACATTAGCAACTAAAACGGAAATGACGAACGAATTTGTATTAGAAGCAATCACAAGAGAATTTCCGGAATCTGTAATCTCTAGTTCAGAGCCTTATGGAATGTTAACTATTGAAGTAAAAAAAGATGATATCAAAAAGATTATTCATTATCTGAAAGATTCATCATTGGAATTTAACTTTCTTACCGATATCTGCGGTATCCATTATCCTGAATTTCCGGACAAGGAAATCGGTGTGGTGTATCACCTGCACAATATGATGGCTAATGTCAGATTACGCCTGAAGATCTTTATGTCCAGAGAAAATATCGAAGTGGATTCTCTTGTAGATTTATTTGCCGGAGCGAACTGGATGGAAAGGGAAACGTTTGATTTCTACGGAATTAAATTCAAAGGACATCCTGACCTGAGACCTATCCTGAATATGGAAGATCTCGGATACCACCCTATGCTGAAAGAATACCGTCTTGAAGATGGCACCAGAACAGATAAGGACGATAATATGTTCGGAAGATAAAAATAATGCAATAAGCGATAAGCAATAAGCAATAAGCTTAAAGCCTAGAGCCTAGAGCCTAAAGCATTTAAATTATGAAAGATAACTCATTATCTAATATACTTAACCAATACGAAAGTAAGGAGCAGATTGACGGGCAGCTTTATACCCTCAATTTGGGGCCTACTCACCCTGCGACCCACGGGATCTTCCAGAATATCTTAACGATGGACGGAGAAAGAATTCTTCATGCGGAGCAAACAGTGGGCTATATTCACAGAGCATTTGAAAAAATTTCTGAAAGAAGAAATTATTCTCAGATAACGACCCTTACCGACCGTATGAATTACTGCTCAGCGCCTATCAATAACCTTGGATGGCATATGACAGTAGAAAAACTGATTGGGGTACAGGTTCCAAAGCGTGTAGACTATATGCGTGTTATTTTAATGGAATTAGCCAGAATCGGTGATCACCTGATCTGTAACGGGGTAACCGGAATGGACTCAGGAGCTATTACAGGTCTTACTTATATGTTTATCGAAAGAGAACGTATTTACGATATGTATGAGCAGATTTGCGGCGCAAGAATGACAACCAATATGGGAAGAATCGGAGGTTTTGAAAGAGATTTCACTCCAAAATTCCATGAGTTATTAAAAGACTTTCTAAAAACATTCCCGGCAAGATTTAAAGAATTCTGTACTTTATTGGAAAGAAACAGGATTTTCATGGACAGAACTATCGGAGCAGGAGCAATTTCTGCGGAAAGAGCTTTAAGCTATGGTTTTACAGGTCCAAACTTACGTGCAGCAGGCGTGGATTATGATGTAAGAGTTGCGCAGCCTTATTCTTCTTACGAAGATTTCGATTTCATTATTCCTGTAGGAACTGCAGGTGACACCTACGACCGTTTCATGGTTCGTCAGCAGGAAATCTGGGAATCACTTAAAATTATCAATCAGGCATACGACAATCTTCCTGAAGGACCATTCCATGCGGATGTCCCTGACTTCTATCTTCCTGAAAAGGCTGATGTTTATCAGAAAATGGAAGCTTTGATCTACCATTTCAAAATCGTTATGGGAGAAACCGATGTGCCAAAAGGAGAAGTTTATCATGCTGTAGAAGGTGGAAACGGAGAATTAGGATTCTATTTGGTGAGTGACGGAGGAAGAAGCCCTTACAGACTTCACTTCAGAAGACCATGCTTCATCTATTACCAGGCATACCCTGAAATGATCACAGGTTCTGTAATTTCAGATGCCATCGTTACGATGTGTAGTATGAATATTATTGCAGGAGAATTAGACGCATAATTGAAATTATAAATTTTAGATTACAAATTTTAAATTAATCTAAAATAAGTGTTCAAGATAAATAATAAAAAATGATAAGATTTTTAGACTATGATTTTTTCATCTAAAATTTATAATCTAAAATCTAAAATCTTTAAATATGAGCGAAACAATAGCTTTTAAACCGGAAAGTTTAGAACAGGTACACAAAATTATCGCAAGATATCCTGAGGGAAGACAAAAGTCTGCTCTTCTTCCTGTACTTCACTTAGCACAGAAAGAATTCGGAGGATGGTTAGACGTTCCTGTAATGGATTATGTTGCTGAATTATTAAGTATTAAGCCAATTGAAGTATATGAGGTAGCTACTTTTTATACCATGTTCAATATGAAGCCGGTTGGTAAATATGTTTTGGAAGTATGCAGAACAGGACCTTGCATGGTGTGCGGAAGCGAAAAAATCCTTGACCACATCAGAACCAAACTGAATATTAAAGACGGAGAAACTACCGAAGACGGTATGTTTACCCTGAAGCCTGCTGAATGTCTTGGAGCCTGCGGATACGCACCAATGATGCAGTTGGGGAAATTCTTTCATGAAAATTTAACGATAGAAAAAGTAGACGAAATCCTTGATCTTTGCAGACAGGGACAGGTTGCTTTAGATTAATTAAAATATACGATGAGTAAAAAACTTTTACTTAAAGATGCACATATAGAAGGCATTCGCTACTTTGAAACTTACCGTAAACAGGGAGGTTACACCGCTGCAGAAAAAGCCTTGAAAATGACCCCTGACGAAATTCTTGAAGAAGTAAAAGCTTCAGGACTTCGTGGACGTGGTGGAGCAGGATTCCCGACAGGAATGAAATGGAGCTTTCTGGCAAAACCGGAAGGAGTACCAAGACACCTGGTCGTGAATGCTGATGAATCTGAACCGGGAACTTTCAAAGACAGATATCTGATGGAGTTTCTTCCTCATTTACTGATCGAAGGTATGCTTATATCCTCTTACTGTTTAGGGTCAAACGTTTCTTATATCTATATCCGTGGAGAATACTCATGGATTCCTGATATTTTAGAAGAAGCAATTGAAGAAGCCAAAGCAGCAGGATTTTTAGGTAAAAATATTTTAGGAACCGGATTCGACTGTGAAATTTATGTTCAGAGAGGTGGTGGAGCTTATATCTGTGGTGAAGAAACTGCATTGCTTGAATCCCTTGAAGGTAAAAGAGGAAACCCAAGATTAAAACCACCATTCCCGGCTGTAAAAGGACTTTGGGAAAGACCAACGGTGGTAAATAACGTAGAATCTATCGCAGCTATCGTTCCAATCATTGATATTACAGGAGCCGAATATGCTAAAATCGGGGTTGGAAGATCTACAGGAACGAAATTAATTTCTGCCTGCGGAAACATCAACAAGCCCGGAGTTTACGAAATCGATATGACGATTACTGTTGAAGAATTCATCTATTCTGATGAATACTGCGGTGGTATTAAAGACGGAAAAAGACTAAAAGCCTGTATTCCGGGAGGAAGCTCTGTTCCTATTGTTCCAGCTAATTTATTACTGAGAACTGTAAACGGAGAACCAAGATACATGAACTATGAATCATTGGCTGACGGCGGTTTTGCTACCGGAACCATGATGGGTTCAGGAGGTTTCATCGTTTTGGATGAAGACCAGTGTATCGTGGAGCACACCATGACTTTAGCGAGATTTTATAATCACGAAAGTTGTGGACAATGTACCCCTTGTCGTGAAGGAACGGGATGGATGTACAAAATCCTGAAAAAAATTGAAAAAGGAGAAGGAAAAATGGAAGACATTGACCTTCTTTGGGATATACAGAGAAAAATAGAAGGAAATACTATTTGTCCATTGGGTGATGCAGCAGCTTGGCCGGTTGCAGCAGCGATCCGCCATTTCAGAGATGAATTTGAATGGCATATTAAAAACCCGGAACTGTCTCAAACACAAAATTATGGATTGGCAAATTATGCAGATCCAATTCCGGCTGTTGAAAAAAATGCATAACTAAAAGATGAAGAAGTTATTGGTTGTCGGCTTAATGATGTCGGGATTTGCTTTTGGGCAAATAAAACAGGATACATTAGACAAAGAATATAAACTGGAGGTAGCTCCAAAGAAAGAGAAGAGGCAGAAACCTAATCCTTTGAGCAAGAAAGGTCAGGTCTTTGTTTTTTACGGATGGAACAGAGGAGCTTTCAGTAATTCTGATATCCATTTTACCGGAAACGGATATGATTTTCAGTTGAATAATGTACAGGCAAGAGATAAACCTACCAAGTTCGGAATCGTATATATTGATCCAAGCTGGTTTACCGTAACGCAGTACAATTTCAGAATCGGATATTTTATAAAAGATAATTTAGCCCTTGTTCTAGGAATAGATCATATGAAATATGTAATGAAACAGGACCAGACGGTTGATTTTTCAGGAACAATTTCAGATCCTAAATATGCAGCGATGGTGCATAACGGACAGGTGAATTTAGCAGATACTGAGTTCCTTACTTTCGAGCACACAGACGGACTTAATTATGAAAATTTAGGTCTTGAGAAATATAAAAATCTTATTCATAAGAAAAATATAGATTTAATATGGTCTTACGGAGCAGGAATCGGGGTTATGTTTCCTAAAAGTAATGTAAGGCTTTTTGGAAATGAAAGAAGTGACCGTTTTCACGTTGCAGGAATGGGAACCGATCTCAGATCCAGCCTTAACCTGGTTTTCTGGAAAAACTGGATGATCAGAGCAGAAGCAAAAGCCGGATATATCAATATGTGGGATATTAAAACTACATTGAATAACAAACCGGATAAAGCCCGTCAGGATTTTGTTTTCGGACAGGTCCTTGCAGGAGTCGGGTATACATTTAACACGAAGAAGTATAATTAAAATATAGCTTAACGCCTTAAAAGCATAAGCGAAAGCATAGAATATGAGCGAAGAGGTTAAAAAATTCAAAATAACTATAGACGGACAGACTACCGAAGTTTTGCCTGGGACTTCTATTTTGGAAGCTGCCAGACAAATTGGTGGAAAATCTGTACCTCCTGCAATGTGCTACTACAGCAAATTGGAAACCAGCGGAGGGAGATGTAGAACTTGCTTGGTCGAAGTTTCGAAAGGATCCGAAGCAGATCCGCGTCCTATGCCTAAATTAGTTGCAAGTTGCAGAACTAACGTAATGGACGGTATGGAAGTGAAGAATCTTTCTTCCGAAAAAGCTCAGGAAGGCAGAAAAGCCGTTACCGAATTCCTATTGGTAAACCATCCTCTGGATTGCCCTATCTGCGACCAGGCCGGTGAATGTCACCTACAGGATCTTGGGTACGAGCACGGAAACCTTGAGACAAGAACCGAATTTGAAAGAAATACTTACGAAGCAGACGATCTTGGTCCGAATATCAAGCTGAATATGAACCGTTGTATTCTTTGTGCAAGATGTGTATTGGCAGCCAACCAGTTAACTGGTGAAAGAGAACACGGAATTCTTTTCAGAGGAGATCACGCTGAAATTTCTACCTATTTAAATAAAGCTTTGGATAACGACTTCATCGGAAACATTATTGATGTTTGCCCGGTTGGAGCCTTAACAGACAGAACTTCCCGTTTTGCAAGCAGAGTTTGGTTCACAAAACCGATGAATGCTTCTTGTAAATGTGATAAATGTTCAGGAAAAGCTGTAGTTTGGATGAAAGGTGATGAAATTGTAAGAGTTACTGCCAGAAAAGACCAGTGGGGTGAAGTAGAAGAATTTATCTGCGATACCTGCCGTTTCGAAAGAAAAGAACTTTCTGACTGGAATATCGAAGGCCCTAGACATATCGACAGACACTCGGTAATTTCATTGAACCACTACGAAAAACCTAAGGATGAGCTGAGAGTATTAGATAATCCTATGGCGAAAGAAATCAGTGAAAAAGACGAAAAATAATAATAAATTATAAATTTTAAATTATAGATTATGAAGTCATTTAAAATCTATAATTTAAAATCTAAAATCTAAAATTCAGAATGGATTTACTAACATTTAAAATTATACTTGTACTGGCGCTTTTCCTGTTATCTCTTACGATAGCAGCCTACTCTACCTGGGCAGAAAGAAAAGTTGCATCTATCATGCAGGATAGAATTGGTCCCAACAGAGCAGGACCTTTCGGATTGCTGCAGCCTCTTGCCGACGGTGGAAAGTTTTTCTTTAAGGAAGATTTTACCCCTGCCAATGCTGAAAAGTTTCTTTTCGTATTAGGGCCGGCTTTGGTTATGTTTATTTCATTAATTACAGGAGCGGTTATCCCTTGGGGTAAAACCTTGAATTTTGGTGGAATTTCTTACGATTTACAAGTAGCAAATATCGATGTTGGTGTACTTTTCATCATCGGAATGGCTTCCATCGGCGTATACGGAATCATGATCGGAGGATGGGCTTCGAATAACAAATATTCATTATTAGGTGCTATCCGTGCTTCTTCCCAAATGATCTCTTACGAGCTGGCAATGGGATTAGCATTACTTTCTATCATTATGATGACGGGAAGTTTGGATTTAAAAGAAATTACAGAAAGCCAGACTACAGGAAAACTTTGGGGAGTTATTCCCTGGGTTTCCGGTTTAAACTGGAACATTTTCTACCAGCCGATTGCTTTCCTTGTATTCTTTGTAGCTGCCCTGGCAGAAACCAACAGACACCCTTTCGATTTACCTGAATGCGAATCTGAATTAGTAACAGGATATTCTACGGAATATTCTTCCATGAAACTGGGATTATATATGTTCGGCGAATATGTGAACATGTTTATCTCCAATGCTTTCATGGTTGTTCTTTTCTTCGGTGGTTACAACTATCCCGGAATCGAATGGGTAACTCAGAACTGGGGTGAAAACGCTGCAGGAATATTGAGTATCGTAGCATTCTTAACGAAAACGGTAATCGGAATTCTGATCTTCATGTGGATCAGATGGACGCTTCCAAGATTTAGATATGACCAACTGATGCACTTAGGATGGAAAACTTTGATCCCGATGGCATTAGTAAACCTATTGATTACAGGTGCTGTAATTTTAGCATTTGCCAACTAGAATAATTTGAAAATGAGATGATGTGATGATGTGATAATATGGTGATGCGGGAAATAAAAACCCACTTCCATCTTCTAACATCTAACGTCTAACATCTAACATCTATAATTAAATGAAACTTACAAACAGATCAAAAGTTGTTTCCAAAAAAGAAATGACCCTTGCTGAAAAAATCTACCTTCCTGCTATTTTTACAGGGATGGGGATTACATTTAAGCATGCTGTAAGAACCGTGATAAAAGGTGCTCCCGCAGTATATTCATATCCGGAAGTACAGAAACCGAGAACTACCATCTGGAGAGGTCAGCACGTTCTGAAAAGAGACGAAGAAGGCAGGGAAAGATGTACGGCTTGCGGACTTTGTGCTGTAGCCTGTCCTGCAGAAGCCATTACCATGACGGCTGCGGAAAGAACAAAAGAGGAAAAAGGTCTTTACAGAGAAGAAAAATATGCTTCTGTATATGAAATCAATATGCTGAGATGTATTTTCTGCGGGATGTGTGAAGAAGCCTGTCCGAAATCTGCTATTTATCTTACAGACAGATTGGTGGATGTAGAAACCAACAGAGGCTCTTTCATCTATGGAAAAGATAAATTGGTTGAAAAAATAAATGAAAGGATTGATATTACGACAAGACAGTCCGAGAAACAAAAAAATGCGGTAAAATAATGGATCAGTTTTTATTTTTCTTGGTGGCGTTTTTAGCAGTAGCTAGTGCAGTATATTTTGTATTTGCAAGAAATCCTCTCTATGCTATTCTGTCATTAATTGTTACGATGTTTTCAATTGCCGGAATGTACATTCTTCTGAATGCCCAGTTCCTTGCGATCATTCAGATTATAGTATATGCCGGAGCCATCATGGTATTATTCCTTTATATCCTGATGATGCTTAACCTTAATAAGCAAGACGAAAGTAAGAAGAACAATACTTTAAAATTTGTTGGAGTTTTTACAGCCGGTCTTCTGTTAATTGGAATTTTAGGGGTATTCAGAGGCGTTCAGGACAATCACATTGTTGTTGAGAATGTAGATAAGGGTGTAGGTCTTACGAAAAATCTGGGCAGACTTTTGTTTAATCAATATGTTTTACCGTTTGAGCTTGCTTCTATCCTGATTTTGGCAGGTATTGTAGGTGCGGTATTAATCGGTAAAAAAGATTTATAAAATTATGGGAGAAGTAAATACATTTATACAAAGCGTCCCTCTTAACTATTTCATCATACTTTCTTCAGTATTGTTTTCTCTAGGAGTATTGGGAGTATTGTTAAGAAAAAACGCTATTGTTATTTTGGGCTGTGTAGAGCTTATGCTGAATTCTGTAAACCTTTTATTGGCTGCTTTTTCAGCGTATAAAGGAAACGGAGACGGACAGCTTTTAGTTTTCTTCATTATGGTGGTAGCCGCCGCTGAAGTAGCGGTAGGTCTGGCAATTATTGCTATGCTGTATAGAAATACCCGTTCTGTGGATGTTAGTATATTTAATAAATTAAGAGGATAAGGAATGGAAAATTTAGTGTATGCAATAGTACTTTTACCACTATTAGGGTTTCTTATTAACGGTTTATTCGGGAAAAATCTTCCAAAAATATTTGTAGGCTCTCTGGCTACAGCTGTGGTTTTCGGATCATTCTGTATCGCAGTAAGTCTTTTCATGAAATTTGATTCTGAAAGTCAGCCGATCATTGTAAAAGCATTTGAGTGGTTCACCGTAAACGGGGTTCAGATCAATTTCGGATTCCAGATCGATCAGCTTTCTTTAATGATGGTCATGATCATCACAGGGATCGGTTCATTGATCCATTTATACTCTATCGGATATATGAGCCACGATAAAGGTTTCTATAAGTTCTTTACTTATCTGAATCTTTTCATCTTCTCCATGCTACTTTTAGTGATGGGAAGCAACTACCTGATCCTGTTTATCGGATGGGAAGGTGTAGGTCTTTGTTCTTATCTGTTAATCGGATTCTGGTATACCAATGAAGAATACGGTAAAGCAGCAAGAAAAGCGTTCATCATGAACAGAATTGGTGACCTTGCCTTACTGATCGGAATTTTTATGATCGCTGCTCAGACTAATGCGGTGGATTATCTTACAGTAGCACAGAACTCTTCAAAATTTGAATTAGACGGAACAGTAATTATCTTTATTACAGCCAGTTTATTTATCGGAGCTACCGGTAAATCTGCTCAGGTTCCTTTATATACATGGTTACCGGATGCGATGGCCGGACCTACTCCAGTATCAGCGTTGATCCACGCGGCAACAATGGTAACGGCAGGTATCTATTTGGTGGTAAGATCAAACTTCTTATTTACTTTGGCACCTACGGTTCAGGGAGGAATTTTATTCATCGGATTTTTAACAGCTGCTTTGGCTGGATTCTATGCACTCCGTCAGAACGACATCAAAAAAGTATTGGCCTACTCTACCGTTTCACAGCTTGGATTCATGTTCATTGCTTTAGGATTGGGAGCTTATACGACAGCGATGTTCCACGTAATGACCCATGCATTCTTCAAAGCTTTATTATTCTTAGGTGCCGGTTCTGTAATCCACGCAATGAGCAACGAGCAGGATATGCGTTTCATGGGAGGTCTGAAAAAATATATCCCTATCACACACGCTACTTTCCTTATCGGAACATTGGCCATCTCAGGTTTCCCTCTATTATCAGGGATGATCTCAAAAGACGAAATTTTAGTAGCAGCATTCGCTAAAAACCCTGTTTACTGGGTTATCTTATTTGCTTTAGCGGCCATGACTGCAACCTATATGTTCAGACTGTACTATCTTACATTCCACGGAGAGTTCAGAGGTACTGAAGATCAGAAGCACCATTTACACGAAAGCCCGTCTAATATGACCCTTCCGTTGATCGTTCTGGCTATCCTTTCTGTGCTTGGAGGTTTTATTAACCTTCCTCACTTCATCGGACACGGTCATTATGCAAAATTAATGGAATGGCTGAAACCTGTTCTTACCGAGCAGAGCTACAAGCAGATGGAAGCTACCCTTTCGGGAGTTCCGTTTGGGACTGAAATGATCTTATTGGGGGCTACAGTGCTGATGTTCTTCTCCGTATGGTTTATCGTGAAAAATACCTACGTGAAAAAGAAAAAAATGGCTCTGGCAGAAGAAAGCTATACCGGATGGGAAAAACTTTCTGCTAAGAAATTATATGTAGACGAACTTTACAATGCATTGATTGTAAAAACTGTTGAAGGATTAGGACGCGGAGGAAAGATGTTCGATAAGGGGATCTTAGACCGTTTTGTAGACTTCGTAGGCGAAGGCGCTGAAGACAGCGGAAAAGCGATGAAGCGTATCCAGAACGGGAATGTAGAGACTTATATTCTTATCATGTCTTTAGCAGTGGGAATTATACTGATTGTTAACTTTATATTACAATAATGTCTGGTTTATTATTAACATTATTACTATTACCTCTAGTAGGTTCGGGATTAGTTTTTGCATGGAAAAATAAATCCAGCAAATATTTGGCGCTAGGAATAGCTTTGATCCAAATGCTTATTACTTTCTACATCACAGCGGATTTTAATTTTAATCCAACGGTAGACAGTGTACTGCAGCACGAGATCAATTATCCCTGGTCACAATTTATCAAAAGCTCACTGCATTTCGGTATTGACGGAATGAGTCTGCTTCTATTATTGCTGACCAATATTTTAACGCCAATCATTATTTTATCTTCTTTCAACGAAAATGTAAGCTACAGAAATACATTCTACGGCCTGATCCTGCTGATGCAATTCGGTCTTGTTGGAGTATTCACTTCTTTAGACGGACTGTTGTTCTACATTTTCTGGGAAGTAACCCTGATTCCGATCTGGTTCATTGCCGGACTTTGGGGCCAGGAAAATAAAAGATTTGAATTCACTACGAAATTCTTCGTTTATACATTCGTTGGGTCATTATTTATGTTAGCCGGATTGATTTATGTGTACAACAACTCTGCATCATTCGCTTTAACAGATTTATATAACGCTCAGCTTAATGAAACACAACAGACGGTGGTATTCTGGTTTATCTTCTTTGCATTTGCAGTGAAATTGCCGGTATTCCCTTTCCATACGTGGCAGCCGGATACGTATACCTACTCTCCTACTCAGGGATCCATGCTTTTATCAGGGATCATGCTGAAGATGGCGGTGTACGGTGTTATCCGTTATTTACTTCCGATCACTCCGCTTCCTATTGCAGGAATCTCAGGACAGATCGTCATTATTCTGGCTATCGTAGGGATTGTTCACGGTGCATTGATCGCGATCATCCAGAGCGATATGAAGAGAATCATTGCGTATTCTTCTTTCTCTCACGTAGGATTAATGGTGGCGGGTATTTTCTCTTCTGCGGTGATCACTTTAAGAGGAACATTCAATATTGAAGGAGCTGAAGGAGCATTGGTACAGACTTTTGCCCACGGTATCAACGTAGTGGGATTATTCTACTGCTGTGATATCTTATACAAGAGATTTAAATCAAGAGACATCAGACAAATGGGAGGGTTAGCGAAAGTGGCGCCGAAATTTGCCGTGCTGTTTCTTATTATTATATTAGGTTCAATGGGAGTTCCATTGACTAATGGATTTATCGGAGAATTTATTTTGCTGAAATCGGTATATGATTTCAACGGTTTGGCTGCAGTAATTGCTGGTCTTACGGTAATTTTTGCTGCTGTGTATCTATTGAGATTCTACGGAAAAGCAATGTTCGGACAGGGAAATGATGCAGTATTAAGTACCGCAAAAGACTTATCTGCAGTAGAGTTTTCTGTATTGGCAAGTATAGCGGTTTTTGTGATCGTATTTGGTATCTTCCCACAACCGATAATCAATATGGTGAATAGCTCGCTGACGTTTATTTACACAGCAATGGCCAGCTAAAAATTAAAAGATTTAAAAATTAAAAAATTAAGAGATTAGAGAAGAGTAAGAAGAAAGGAGACAAGGAGATTAGAGACGGGAGATTATTCCACTGGGCTTTAAACTCTGAACCTTAAACTTTAAACTCTCAACTTAAAATCTCACATCTCAAATCTATATTATGAGTGTTTTAATTATTGTTTTCCTAACTGCAGTTATTGCGTTATTTTCAGGAGTTTTTGAACAGGGAAAATTCGCAAGATACATTGGGATTTTAGGATTGATCGTCGCTTTATATGTAAGCTTTTTACCTGAATGTGCTTTCTTCGAAAAGTACAGACACATGTATGAATATACTGCAAATACAGCGTTATTCACCAAAATATCTATTGTAACAACCTTATTGTTATTCTTTCTGGGAGGTTTTGCGTTCAGCAACCACAGAAGCCACCAGTCGGAATTATATGCACTGATGCTTTTTGCATTATGCGGAGGAATCATTCTTTTTGGATTCCAGAATATGGTAACCCTTTTCTTGGGAGTAGAAATTCTTTCCATTCCGCTGTATGTAATGGCCGGTGCCAACAAAACAGATTTAAGATCAAATGAAGCTTCGATCAAGTATTTCCTGATGGGTGCATTTGCGACAGGTTTCTTGCTGTTTGGGATTGCATTTATTTATGGAAGTACCGGAAGTTTTGATTTATATAAGATCCAGGATTTCGGAGTGAAAAACCCTAAAGACGTTATGTTTATTTTAGGAGTTCTTCTTATTCTTTGTGCGCTGGCATTCAAAGTAGCATTGGCACCTTTCCACATGTGGAGTCCTGATGTATATTATGGAGCCCCTTCACTCATTACTGCATTTATGGCCAGTGTGGTAAAAATCTCAGGATTCTTTGCTTTATTCAGATTAATGACTATCGGATTTGGAGGCGTTACTGAAGAATGGATCAATGTGTTTGGCGTATTCCTGATCATCACATTGCTTTTAGCCAACGTTATGGGTCTTGCCCAGACCAATGCAAAAAGGATGCTCGCCTACTCCTCTGTTTCCCACGCAGGATATATCGGATTGGTTTTCTTCGGAATGACAAGTCTTTCTACTTATAATTTAGCGTTCTATTTATTTGCTTATGCCTTATCAACGGTAGGAGTTTTCATGTGTCTGATTTATGTTGAAAAATTAAAAAGAGAAACTTCCTTCGGGGCTTTCAAAGGATTGGCAAAATCTGAACCTCTATTGGCTACAGTTGCGGCGATATCTATGCTTTCAATGGCAGGAGTTCCGCTAACAGCCGGTTTCATGGGGAAATTTGCTTTATTCTCCCAGGCAATGAATTCAACGCACGGGGTTTTCTTAGTATTGGTAGCTGTATTAGGTTCTGCAGTATCTATTGCATACTATTTAAGACTGATCATTTCAATGTTCTTCTTCAAAGAAACAACATTCAAATCTTCAGAAAAAGTAACCCTTACTTACAATATTGTAGCCGTATTTGTAATTGCATCAATTATCATATTAGGAATTTTCCCTGATCTGTTTGCTAGACAGTTCGGATTGTAAGATCCCAATATCAAAATATACAAAGCACAACTTTTCGGTTGTGCTTTTTTTGTGGCTATAACAAGAGATATTAAAGTCTAATAGATTTTTAATGCAAAGTTCTATTTTAAAAACCGCTCAATTTAAGGAAAGCAAAGAGGTATGACAAGCCGCTGATTAAGCTGCTGGATAAAACATGTACTTCATCAAATCAATCAAAGATTGATTCCTTCTTTGCAACCTAAAAATATAAAGTATCAAGATAAAACTTTGCGTTAAAGATAAAATATGAACAATAATTTTTTATCTTAAAAATATACTCTCAGCTTTCACCCTCATATTTTTTCGCAAAACTGCAGAATTTTTCAAAAAAGAAAAGAAGTAACAAATAATGCTGTATCAATATTCGGATTTTGTTTAAGAAAAATACGCAAAGCTGTTATAAATATGGTTTTCATCCATTTACAGTGTACTTGAAAGTGGTGTTTTTTTCATAACTTTACTTTAAATTACAGCTCTTGGCTAATCTTTACAAAAAAGACGCTCCATTTCAGGTTCTCATATCATTCAAAAAATATTTGGATGTACTGGAACATATCCGTTACAACGACCGCTTGGAGTACAGGGTTAATTATGCCCAATCTTTAATTGAAAGAACAAAAAAATTTCCTGAGCTAAGAGACGGATTCCTGGATGAAGCCCTTCTCGAAAAACATGAAGACCTCATCAGGCAGCTTCTTGCAGACCTCTTCCCTACCGGTCTTACACACAATGAAATCAAAGCCGCCAGTGTTCCGCTTTCCAAAACTACTTTCAACTATACCGAAAGATTTAAAGGTATACTTAAAGATGCCGGAAAGGATTTTGAAATAGAGCTGAGGAATATCGGGGACGATGAATTTTATGTCTTCTGCTGCTGCCTTATCCTTCAGAGTTACTTCAAAAGAGACATCAAAAGTACCATGCCTCTTTATTATGATATCCCAAACAAACTGGGAATCATGAAACATTACAAAATTACAGTCAATTCAGATTTTACAGAGGTTTATCCCACTGAGGAGGCAAAAATCCCAACGGATGATGTGCTGGATATGCTGCTTGAAAATCTGGACGATTTTAAACTCTGGAAAAAATATTTCCCTTCAAAATCATGGGTGTTAAAAGGCTTCACTATTGTTTCCCTGGTAGACTGCACTTCTGAAGTGGCCCTTTCCGATCTTAAGTCCAGTATGATAGAAATTGATCCGGAGGATTTGAGCCCGGATGAAAATCTTGTTGAAATTTTCAAGTCATATTTTGATGTCCCGGAGCTTAATTTCGGGCTCATGCTTTTCGACAAGAAAGATCAGAAACTTGGCAGGCTTCCTATCTACGAAAATGTTTTCACCCATCATGTCCTGGATTTCTGGATCAATGCATTTGATGAGGAAACCCGGAAAAATACTTTTACCAATTTAAATCATAATTCCAAACCGATTGTCATTTCGAATGTGGACAATCTGGATGACAGCATCAAAGAACTTCCTTCTTTCAGTATTTTAAGGGACAACAATATCAACAGCTTCATGGTGATTCCGATCATGAAGGATAACGAGCTTCTGGCTATTATGGAATTTACATCTCCGCAAGCCAACAGTTTCAACGGTTTAAAACTGAAAAAAATGGAGTTTTTCACCGATATGATCCTGTTCTCCCTGAACAGATTCAGCTTTGAAAAAAACTACCAGATAGAAGCCATTATCCAGCGTGAATACACCTCTATCCACGACAGTGTAGTATGGAAATTCAGGAACGAAGCCGAAAAATATTTCAATGCTTCACTGGGAAAAAAAATGTACACACTGAAACAGATCTCCTTCAAAAACCTGACACCACTGTTCGGGTTCTCGGATATCCGTTCCTCTTCAGAGAAACGCTTTAATCTGATGCTTGAAGACCTCAACCAGCAGCTTGAAAGCCTTCATGATATTTTCACGCTCATCAATTCCGATTCAGAAAAATACCTTCTGGCTCTTGATGTTTTTGAAAATGAACTGAACAACGAAATCAAGGCTGATACGGAACAGCGTCTTCAGAGACTTTTGAGAGAGGAAGTCCACCCCTATCTGCAGGGGAAACTGGAACTGAAAACCGACAGGGAAATAAAAAATAAAATCAAAGATTATTTTACACAGGTTTTTGCTCAAACCGATCTGTTCTATGCCAACAGAAAAAATTTAGATGATTCCATAACGCTGGTCAACAGAAAACTTGCCGACATGCTGGATGAGAGCCAGGTGAAAGCCCAGCAGATCTTCCCGCATTATTATGAGAGGTTTAAATCTGATGGTGTAGAGCACAATCTGTATATCGGGCATAATATTGCTCCGGATCTCAGCTATACATCCAAAGTGGTCCACAAATTAAGATACTGGCAGCTGAAGACGATATGCAGTATGGAACGCGAATTCCAGACTTTCAAAAAAAGCCTGCCGATACAGCTTGATATCGCCTCATTGCTTTTTGTCTATAATGAAAAGATAGATATCCGCTTCAGGATGGATGAAAAACGTTTTGATGTAGACGGTGCCTACAATTCGTATTATGAAATTGTAAAAAAACGACTGGATAAAGCCCACATCAAAGACTCTTCAGAAAGAATTACCTGCCCAGGAAAAATTACCATCGTTTATTTCGGGATGGAAAACCAGAAAGAATACCTGGAATACATCAATAAGCTTCAGAAAAAAGAAATTCTGCAGAATGATATAGAGTTTTTAAAAGTAGAGGATTTGCAGGGAATTACGGGATTGCTGGCATTGAGGGTGTCTTTGGTTTAATCAAACTGCTAATTTTATCGATATTTATCACAATTAAAAAACCGCCTTTCAGCGGTTTATATCATTATTGTTTAGTGAAAATTATATCAGCAGGTTCATATGGCAGATTTATTTTTATACCTCCAGCTGGATAATCTGAACAATTTTTATTTGTAATAACTGTTGATTCTGGTTGGTAATTCCATTTAAAATGAGTGGGATCTATCATTTTTAAGCTTATACCTCCCCAGCCAACTTGACATTTACCCCCTTGATAATAGAGTTTTGCTACTTGTGCTTTCTTGCTATATAATGTTGATATAACTTTATAATCGTTCAAATTTGAACTAATATTATTCTCAATTATATTTCCATTATTATCCTGAATAGAATATTGGACAATTAAAACATCTGAATAATATGATTGAGTCAGTTTTTGTAATGGCTTTTGCAAAACTTTGGTAATTTTCAATGTTACAGTCTTATTATTTAAATTTGACTTCCAAGTTCCCACAAATGAATCATATTCATTATCCAAATCTTTAATATAAGAATTATTAGGGATATTGGAAGTATCTGTTAATAAGGGATATTCTTGCTGTGCTTTACATGAAAACACAGCAAGAATTCCTAAACATATTCCCAAATTTTTCATTACTGTTTAGTGAAAATTATATCAGCAGGTTCATCAGGTAAATTTATTTTAATACCACCAGCAGGGTAATCTGAACAGTTCTTATTAGTAATTACCGTAGATTGAGGCTGATAATTCCATTTTAAATGTGTTGAATCTACATATGTTAAATCAATCATTCCCCATCCTACACCACATTTTCCACCTGTATAACTAAACATAGCCGAATTATTTATTCCAATTCGTGTGCTAACAATATTAATACTTTCATTAGAAGAATTAATTGTGTTTTCTACTATTTGATGATTTATTATAACTTTATATCTAATTAATAAAACATCTCGAAAGAAAGTTTTAGTTATACGATCTGTTGGTCTATTTTCTTGTTTTGTAATATAAAGATAAACCTCTTTGTTTTCTATTAATACTTTCCAGGTTCCAACAAATTTGTTATATTCATTGTTGGTATCTTTTATATAAGAACCATTTGGAATTGTTGTAAAATTCGTATTTAATGGATATTGTTGTGCTTTACAACTAATTGAAAATAATATAATTAATAAGTATAAGAATGTTTTATTTTTCATAATGTTTTGTTTTAACAAGGATTTGGTATTTTAGGACTTCCATCTGGATTAAATTCTATTGTGGAAGTATTCCCACTTTCTTCTTTGATAAGTATTATTTTACCACTTAATCCCATCGTATTAATTAAATAATTAAAAAGTTTTTCTAAACCTTGATTTGATAATTTTCCTTTTGGACTTTTTCCTTCTTCTTCTAATGTCAAATCATTAAAATCTATATAATTTGTAACTAAATTATTGACATATGCTTCTTCCTGTGCTTCAGTCATTTCAGGAGGCAAATCAGATGCCGTTCCTGTAAAATAAATAAAATAAGTTCCACTGGAAGAAACCGTTCCACTGTATGCATTCCCAAGACTGTTAGGATCCTGTTGTCTTACAATATGCAAAAATGTCATGATATCCTGTGGTGCAAGTATACCAATTGTTTTTGGCTGGTGGGTGTGTACGGTACCTAAAGAGTTTGACCCTATCCCAAATTCTAGTAGATTATCTCCATTTACATTTCCTTTTACTAAGCTACCGCTTTTAAACTCCTGAAAACCTCTTTCTGTTTTTTTATTGGTTTGAGCGTAAGCTTTAAAAGAAATAAGAGAATCTTTTATTATTGGCCTGCTAATAAGTGTTTTCACTTTCCCACAGGGTGTTTGTTTTGGAAGTGTCAGGGTGGGTAATGTAGGAGTTCCGTCATTGGTTCCACTTCCCAAGCCACTTGTATCTCCAATACTCACACCTCCTCCGGAGCCATCATCTCCAAGACTGGTATCTGCTGTACAAACTAATGCCACTACCGTAAGGTGCTGGGCCGGGTAACCTCCTTCACTCTGCCAGTTACAGCCTCCCCAGCTGCTTTCATTTCCCTCGTTATGCTCTCCCGTATAGCAGGAAAAGTACATATCTACGGTATTGTAGGAGCAGGACTCTGTACCTCCCATCCCCTTATTGGAAATTCCTCCACTATACGTTCCTGGTGCAAGCTCAATGGCTGTCGTTTTACCTGCTGTTTTCACTCCTTTTCCTGAAACTAAGACGAGCTTTTCCTGAGGTGTAAAATTATAAGTTACCAAAAGTTCTTTATAACCGCCATCGGGTAAAGAAGCCAATACCAGGTTTTCTACAGGCGCATTTTCAGGGGCGTTTTCCCGGATCAGATTGAATGTGTAGGTATGGAAGACAGGTCCATATTCAATGTAGGTTACATGGTCTGTATCAACAGAAACACCATTTGCATAATCAACTGTTTTACCGGATGCATTGGTTTTTATTTTTTGCAGATTGTCCTGTGCTTTTTGCAATTCGGTTTTAAGAACCAATTGGTGTTTGCTCTGTTCTAAACGGATTGTTTTGGAGACAGGTCTGAACTGGCTGCTGTTGTTGTATGCTTCCTGTTCTGTCAGTAATTCATTATTCCTGCAGGAATGCAGCAAAGTGCTGAGGGCTATCAACAAGAATAGCCGGAGAAATAAATTTTTTCTTATAATCATTTGTTTGTTTTAAGTTGTAAATATATATAATTTTCACAAACATATGAATAAATATAAAACTAAAAGTAGGCAAATTTGCTTACCTCTAACTAATTACAAAATCCAAATTTTATCCTGTGAGAAATTTGGATTTCATAAGACTGCAAAATATTGGAAAACGGCTCCAAGAATTGCGTCTACAGAAAAATCTCACGCAAAAGGAGCTTGCTTTTATATTAGACATAGAAATTTCACAGATTACCAGAATAGAAAGAGGCATCATCAATACTTCTGTTCTCAGCCTTATGAGAATTTCTGATGCTCTCGGAATATCAGTGAGTGAATTTTTAAAGGAAATAGAATAACTTTTAATCAATAAAATAAGAATCCGGCTTTTTCAGCTCACCCTGTGGTATTCCTGCCTGTTCGAAAATAGAATATTCAATCGTTCTGCATATGCTGTTCAGGGCAAGATCATTTTCTTCCTCTCCAAACGGCTCACCTATTTCCTGAATAATAGCATCCAGGGCAATAAATGTATAGCTGATCAGCAAAACAATCAAAGGCATCATCCAGCCCAGACTGTCCACCAATCCGAACGGCAGCCAGAAACAGTACAGATAAACCGTACGGTGAAGCAGCACACTGTAAGCAAAAGGCAAAGGCGTATTGTAAATCCTCTCACATCCTCCTGAAATATTGGAAAATTGGTTCAGCTGGTGATCCATAGAAGTCATAACAATCGTATCAATATTTCCTTTCTGCCGCTGTTCATTCAGCCAGTCGGCAATAAAACCGAGAATGATGCTGGGGATAAATTTTTTATCTTTCAAATGTTCCGCATGTTCCGGAGAAAGCAGTCGCGTTAAATGCTCTGTTCCGGACTTGTCTCGCAGCTGATAATTCAGGGACCAGCAGAATGCCGAAACCATTTTGATGATTTTTTCTTTTTCTTCTTTAGCCTCGGGCGAGAAATCATTTACCAATGAAAGGATCTGCCTTGTAAAAGACCTTGTCTCTATCACCAATGATCCCCACAGCTTGCGTCCTTCCCAGAAACGGTCATAGCTTGCTGAATTGCAGAATCCCATGAAGATGGCCAGTGCAAGGCCTATCAGCGTAAAAATAGTAGGATTAAGATGTACTTTATAATCGAAAATTTTTCCTTTAAAAAAATAGATCAGCAGTGAAAATATTAAAATAACACCCAGCTGAACAACAATTTTCTTCAATACGGAACCTCTCCATATAAACAACATTTTCAGCCAATTGGTACGCTGTCTTACAATCATTTGTCTCTGTTTTTATTAAAGCGAAAGAAAAGCATAGGCAAAAGAAAGTACGGAAATAATAATTCCTGCCATAAATATCTTATAAGTTACAGATAAAAGCTTGTATTTCCTGTCAAGAACTTTCCCCAGGAAATAAAGGTCTTTCACCATAGAATCATAAATATAATCCCGGTCCTTGATGAGATCTTTCATTGCATCCTGAAAATCGCCGAATAACATTTGATGAAAGTTTCCAAAAAACAGCAGGTTTACTTTTCTGTCTGCAATATCCTGAGCTGTAAAATTCGTTTTGGTTACATTGGGTTTTGTGGACAAGATCGCAAATATAATGGTGAGTACACTTGAAGTAAGCAATACAAAGCTAGGAATGATAAGGTGCGCATTCTTTGGGGTATCCAGTTTGGGAACCAGTACAGAAAGACAGACTGAAATGATGATGGCATTTACGGAAAGAAGAATATTTGCTTTACTGTCAGCAATATCGCTCAGCCTTGTATGATTATTCAGCGTTACTCTGAACAACGTGTCTACGCTGCGGTCAGATTTGGGCTCTTTCGGTTCTTTCTTATTATCTGCATTTTCTTTTTTATCCTCTTCTTTTTCGAGCTTTTTTTCTATTTTCTTGATGTTTTTCTTTTTCAGAGGTTCCCAGTTTTCCTTTGCATAATCTGTGTAATAATGATGCTTATTTTTAAGCATTTCAAGATTTCCGGCGTTCCACTCGTCGTTGGAGAAACATTTTACATTGGTAAGTTCCCATTCTTTTCTGAGCGCATCGGAAATATCATTGTAATCATGGCTAGCAAAATGGCTGCAGTCCGCATCTTTTACAATCTTTTCCAGAAGGTTTTGCGGCTCATAGGTGATTTTAGTAGCCAGAATCAATTGAGAAACATCATGAATAAAGTTTTCAGGATAATTTTCCTGCTTCAGAAAATCAGTAAGGATGGCTACTCCTTTTTCTTCATGATTCTGTGCACATTCTATGTAACCCGTATCATGGAACCACAGTGCCAGAAGCACCTTCTCCTGATCCTCTTTGGAAACAGGCATATTTCGCATGATCTCTTCGGCCTTATTTACCGTATAGGTCGTGTGAATAAAATTATGATAAAAGTATACGGAAGATAACTTATCTTTGAATAAGATTTCTACATAATCTTTAGCTTTGTGTAAAATATTCATCCCTGAATTTTTGTTAATGTAAATTTATGAATTTATCCTTTAAAACTCATTTAAAAAAAACTTCTATTGCCTTTCGGACAGTATTATCTGCAGGAGTTCTCTATTCGTGCGCAACATATAACGTAAAAAAGGGTAAAAACTTATTTGAAATAAACAATTCTGATGTAAAATCTGAAAATGATTTTAAAATTTTCCTGATCGGGGATGCCGGAAATGCAGATGAGCCTCAGGCACAGAACACCTTAAACTTACTGAAAAGCAAACTGGATTCGGCAGACAGCAATTCCATGCTGATCTTTCTGGGTGACAATATCTATCCCAACGGATTGCCTGAAGAATCTGACAAAGCGTATGCATTGGCCAAGCAAAAACTGGAAAACCAGCTTGCCATTACCAAAAATTTCAAAGGTAAAACTCTGGTTATTCCGGGAAATCATGACTGGAACAGTGGTCTGGACGGGCTAAAAGCACAGGAAGATCTTGTGAAAGCCTACTTCAACGACAAAAAAGCTTTTCTTCCTAAAAATTCCTGTGGAATTGATGATATCAGTTTATCGAAAGATATTAAACTTATCGTCATCGATACCGAATGGGCATTGGTCAACTGGGATCAATATCCCGGAATCAATAAAAACTGTACAATCAAAACACGTGAGGATTTCTTCACAGAGTTTAAAGATCTCGTTAACAAAAACCAGGATAAAAAGATCATTGTTGCCCTGCACCATCCTGTGATCAGCAGCGGAACCCATGCGGGATTCAATTCTGCAAAATCACATCTTTATCCATTGAAAAGTAAGATTCCCGTACCGGTTGTTTCAAGTGTGATCAATATTTTGAGAAGTTCTTCAGGAGCAAGTTTGGAAGATATTAACAACCAGCACTATGCAGATCTGGCCAACCGGTTAAAGAGCATTGTTCAGGATAAGGAAAATATTATTTTTGTTTCCGGACATGATCATAATCTGCAGTATCATGAAGAAAGGAATATCAGGCAGATTATCAGCGGCGCAGGTTCTAAAACGGATCCTGCCACTATTGCTGAAAAAACCGATTTCTCTTACGGAGGAAGTGGGTTCGCCATTCTGAATATCAGAAAAGACCAGAGCACAGATGTTGAATATTTTTCGACAAAAGATAACAGCATTAAAAAACTTACCCATATTTCTGTGATCTCAAAACCGGATGTTTTTGTGAATAATTATCCCAAAGATTTTCCGGCCACAGCCACTTCAAGCATTTATCCTGTGAAGCTGACCCAAAAAGGACCTGTTTACCGTTGGTTATGGGGCGAGCATTACCGGAAATATTATGGAATTCCAATTGAGGCGCCTACGGCAGATCTTGCTTCTCTGAATGGCAGCTTTACCCCTTTCAGAGAAGGCGGAGGCAATCAATCGAACAGCTTAAGGCTGAAAGCGGCAGACGGACAGGAATTTGTGATGAGAGGAGTGAAAAAAAGTGCCGTCCGTTTTCTGAATAATATGGCTTTTAAGAAAAGTACTTTCGGGAATGAGCTGAATAACACATTTCCTGAAAAGTTTCTGCTCGATTTTTATACGACCAATCATCCGTTCACCCCTTTTTCAGTAGGAAATATGGCTGATAAGCTCGGCATCTTTCATAGTAATCCGAAATTATATTACATCCCGAAGCAATATGCCTTAGGAGAATATAACAAAAATTATGGCGATGAAATGTACATGATTGAAGAGCGCTTCTCTTCTGATCCTAAAACGCTGGCTTCGCTGGACAATGCTAAAGATATTGTTTCTACAGATGATGTTCTGAAAAATTTCACCAAAAATTATAAATATTCCGTAGACCGCGAATCGTACATAAGAGCAAGAATCTTTGATATGCTGATCGGTGACTGGGACAGGCATTCGGACCAGTGGAAATGGGCGGAATACCAGGATGGAGACAATGTTGTTTACAAACCGATCCCGAAGGACAGGGATCAGGCTTTCAGTCGTTATGACGGTGCTGCTTTCAAGCTTATTATGAATGTTCCGGCTATCCGCCATATGAAGACCTTTAAGGAGGAAATCAAAAATGTAAAGTGGATCAATATGGAACCGTATCCGCTGGACCTTATCTTTTTAAAAGGAGCTTCACAGGAAGAATGGACTGCACAGGCAAAATATATCCAGGAACATCTTACTGATGCGGATATTGACGATGCATTCAGCAATCTTCCTAAAGAAGTAAAAGATGAGACCATTGCTGATATCCAGCGTAAATTAAAAATCAGAAAAACAAAGCTGCAGGATTATGCTGCCCAGTATTATGATGTGCTGCAGGAAAAGGTTCCTCTTGCAGGGACGGTGAATCCTGATAAGTTCGTTATTACAAAAACAGCCCACTCCATCAATGTAAAGCAGTATAAATTAGATAAAAACAAAGAAAATCCAGAATTGGTTTTTGAAAAAACGTACGAAGATTCTAAAACAAAGGAGCTCTGGATCTATGGCCTTGAAGATGATGATATTTATGAAGTATCAGGGGAAGGAAGACCTAAAACGAATATCAGGCTGATTGGCGGTTACAACCATGATGTTTACCATATTGCAGACGGAAAAAGTGTGAAGATTTATGATTTTAAAAGTCAGAAAAACACTTATAATGGTTCCGGAACCAAAAATATTTCTGATGATTACGATATCAACACCTACAATTACAAGCATCCGAAATATAATTTCTTTGCCGGCTATCCTAATGCAGATTACAACCCGGATGACGGTGTGATCCTGGGTGTTCTGGCTAATTATACGGTCAATAATTTCATCCGCGATCCTTATACCCAAAAGCATAGTCTTAAGGTTAATTTTTATACAGCAACCGGAGGTTTTAATGCCGCCTACAAAGGAATTTTCAAAAAAGCAATATCCGGATGGGATTTCAATCTTGATGCAGCTTATACGACTCCCCGGTTTTCTGAAAATTTCTTCGGACTGTCCAATGAGAGTAAATACGATAAAGAAAATGCAGAAAGAGAATACAACAGGGCAAGAATTTCCAAGTTCAATTTTGCTCCTTCTATCTCTAAAAAGAGCTGGATGAATCTTCAGCATCAGTTCCAACTGACGTTTGAAGATAATAAGGTACAGAGAAACGGCGACCGTTTTGTAGATCAGTCACCTGACGTGAGACCTGAGGTTTTTAAAAGCCAGCAGTTTGCAGGGGCCAATTATACCTTCAGCTTCAAAAATCTTGATAATAATGCCTTTCCTACTTTAGGGCTGGAATTACTGATGAATGCAGACTGGAAAACCAATCTCTCTGATACCAACAAAAATTTCTTTACCCTGAATGGCACACTGACGATAGACCACAGACTTGACAAAAGAGGAAATTTCGTTTTTGCGAATTCCAGCAATGCCATGTGGATCAGCAATAATAATTTCGAATTCTACCAGGCAGCAAGCATAGGTGGCAACAATGGAATGAGGGCTTTCCGGAACGACAGGTTTTCAGGTAAATCCTATTTCACCAACAATTCTGAGATCCGCTGGGATTTTGGAAGGGTAAGAAACAATATTATTCCTGCGAATATGGGGGTTCTGATCGGGTATGACCTTGGACGTGTCTGGAATGACGGCGAGGATTCTAAAAAGTGGCATCAGTCTGTAGGAGCAGGATTCTGGTTAAGCGTTGTAGAAATGTTTTCCGCAAGACTGAATTATTTCTATGGCTCTGACGGAGGAAGGATTTCTGCAGGAGTAGGAATGACTTTTTAATCTAATTCATTTTCTTATTTACAATTTAAAAGTCTGTATTTTATTATACAGAAAAGTTGATTTATGTATTAATTTAATATAAAATAAATTTTTTAATCTTCGTTTTCTATTTGTATATCATTACATATAAATTAAATACAATCAGAAAAACTAATTCATATTTTTTCCTGCTTTAAAAAAGCACATCCATAGGGTTATATGCTTATGTATCCTTTAAAAACTCTATGTTTTTAAAAGAATTTATATTTGCTTTAAATTATTTCAACAAAAAAAACTTATTGGATGAAAAAAACGCTATCATACATGGCACTATTTGCTGTGTCCTTACACGTACAAGCACAAGTCGGTATCGAAACACCAACACCACAAAATACATTGCATGTTAACGGAAGCCTTCAGGTGGTAAAAGATTTAAATGTGGGCGGTGATGCCAAAACCAAAGGAAGTTCAGGAAACCGGGGTGAAGTCCTGATGTCCAATGGGGCTGGAAATGCTCCTTCATGGGGCACTATTGAATCCCAGAACTTTTTAAAGGTCGTATTTGTCGGCAATAAAACGGATATCAATCCCAGCTCGGGAAGCTATACCGGTACCGGCAGCAACCCGATAAGTACCCACGAGAGCTACACGAAAAGTTATGTTTATAATGTAAGTAATAAAATAGACAATGCGTATCTGAAATACAACTCAAGCACGGGAGTATTTACTGTCATAAAGCCCGGATATTACAACATAGTTCCTTACATCACGTATGATCTCAGCTTAAATGGCAACGGGTATACGGCAGGAACAGCAAAGTCTTCGATTCAAAAAGTTTCTCCTGTTACGGAAACACTGGCATCCACATCTACCGGACATGGTGAACGAACATTAGCGGTGAATCACAATCTGTCTTCAATTACCTATTTTAATACGAACGATACATTTAGGGTGCGCTGCGTCTACACCCAAAATTTCAGATTATCCGCCGGAAACATTCATATTTCTTACCTTACTCCATAAAGAGCTTTTTGAATTTAACCCTTGCAGCTAGCTATTTAGTTTGAGGGTTAAATTCAAATCTATATACATTTCCGCCCGTTTCCTTATCTTTTTCGTCAGCAATCAGAAGTGTTTTATCATCAAGGAAAACAACAGCTTCTTTCTGGGAATTATGATTTAATGATACTTTCTCAATTTTAGCTGTATTAAAATTATCTGCCGTGAATCCGGAAAGTACATGAATATTTTTATGGGTAAGCAGAACTATTTTATCATTGGTAGTGTTGATGGCAGCCGAGGTGATAGCAGCATCGCTATACTTGCCTGCAAGTTTAAGTTTCCCTATCAGTTTGGCTTCAAAATTCCCTTCTTTATTAGGAATCTTGAATACAAGAAAAGTTCCGTCGAAACCTTTGCTTCTGTTTTTGGTGAAAAGATAGAAATTCCCATTCATTTCTATGAAAGCTTCGCAGTCATACAGCCAGTTCGATTTCTTTGGGGGAAATTCAGTTTGGCCTTCATAATGAAATTTTGTAGTCTGAACAGCTTTGGTTGTTTTTTGGGAGGCATCCTTCAAATCCAGCTTTAAAATTGCCAGATTCTGCCTGTTATTGTCATTATTTCCAAAATCCCCGAGGTAAATATTTCCCTGAGCATCTTTTGTAATATCTTCCCAGTCGTTATTCTCTGCATTTTCTACCAGGATATCTGCTGTAAGCTTTCCCTGCCTATCCAGTCCATAAACTACATTTTTATTTCCCTGATCTTCTATCGCCCAAATGATATTTTTATCCTGAGACAGAACGATTCCTGAAACTTCTTTCAATTTTTTAGGTAATGAAAATTCCACCTTCAGTTCATCGGTTTTAGGAGAATCCTGAGCTTTCGGATTACAGCTCCACAATAAAAAAGCAGATAAAGTAAGAATACGCAGCATAGTTATTTTTTTAATCTTTTAAAACTGAAAATACGGGTACCGTATATTTTCTCTAAGGTATTAATAATGTTTTTGATAATGACCCCGTTCGGGGTTCCATCAATAAAATAAGAATCATTTTTATTTTACAGGATCAAAATCGGGATGAACCATGCAAAACCTATTCCAATAAACTTCCGGAAAACTTGTATATTCTGCTGGCGGATATTCAGAAAAAGTTTTATGTAAGTGCCGCCACTGCAGAGATTCAACAAGGGTGATTTTTATTTATGACATCCGTTTTGCTTTTTCCCACAATACGTCCATTTCTTCCAGAGACAGGTCAGCGAGCTTTACATTTGATTCTTCTGCCAGCCCTTCCATTTTCTGGAATCTTGAGATAAACTTCAGATTGGTTCTTTCCAGCGCAGAATCGGGATTCAGTCCTGAAATCCTTGCGTAGTTGATCAGTGAGAAAAATACATCTCCAAGCTCCAGCTCTTTTTTATCTGAATCAGTTTCTGCATGGAATTCCTGAATTTCTTCGTCCACTTTTTTCCAGGCATCTTCTGCATCGTGAAATTCAAACCCGATTCCTTTTACTTTATCCTGAATCCTGTAAGCTTTTACCAAACTTGGCAGGCTTTTCGGAACACCGCCCAAAATAGATTTATTTCCTTCTTTCAGCTTCAGCTTTTCCCAATTCTGCTTCACTTCTTCTTCATCTTTCACCTCTGTATCACCGTAGATATGGGGATGACGAAAAATCAGCTTCTCGTTTAAAGAATTGATGACATCTGCAATATCGAAACTTTCTTTTTCAGAACCAATTTTAGCATAAAAAACAAGATGAAGCAAAACATCACCCAACTCTTTTTTGATTTCCTGCAAATCTTCCTGCAGAATGGCATCTGAAAGCTCGTAGGTTTCTTCAAGGGTCAAATGACGGAGCGACTGCAGGGTCTGTTTCTGATCCCACGGACATTTTTCGCGCAGATCATCCATGATGTCTAATAATCTTCCGAAAGCTTCTAGTTTTTCTTGTCTGGTATTCATAATCGAGAATTCAAAGTGATGCAAATTTAGGGTAAATCTTTAATTAAGTTCTTTTGTCCTGAAACAAAGAACGAAAAAAATCCCTGTCAATATTCTTTGACAGGGATTTGTATTTACATTTAGGATAGATTATCCTTTTTTAGTATGTGTGCTTTTTGGAGCTGCTTTGGCTGCAGAAGTAGCTTTTACTTTTGGAGCTGCAGGCTTTTCTGCTTTTTGAGCTGCCTTTTTAGGCGCTTCTTTTTCAATGCTTACTTCTGCCTGTGCACCATCCAGTGTTTCAGGCTCTGCTTTTACGAAGCTCTCAGGAGTAATGTATCCTGCTTTCTGAAGAAGGTTATACCACTGTGCCAATTTCTTGATATCTGAAGCATATACTCTTTCTGTATCATAGTTAGGAAGAGAAGCCGTCATGAATTCTTTCAGAACATCATCGGAAGATTTGTGAGAAATTGTTTCTTTATAATCGTAGTTTTTAGCAATATTTTCAAAAACTTCGAACAAAGGAACTTCTTTATCAAATGTAAACATCGCGATATTATCCAATAAGCTCACCTGACTTGAGTTTCCAATGCTTACTTTTTTCTTGGTGGTAACATCTTCAATGATAAAACCGTTTCTTAGTTGAGAAACTAATTTGAAAAGTCCTGGCTTTCCAGAAATTGAAATTATTTTTTCTAACAGCATAATTTTATTTTTTGTAAATTCTGCAATAGGCACGGGGCTTTTTGCCGTTTATTATTTTGTTTTTTAATCTTTGTTTAAATTACTTTGGAAATCTCATTTTATAGCTGATGCTTACATCACCCTGTGAGATTTTCGCCAGTTTGCCTTTTACGAGCTTTTTCTTCAATACGCTCAGATGATCGGTAAACAGCACGCCTTCAATATGATCATATTCATGCTGAATTACGCGGGCTCTAATATCGGAAAAAGTTTCTGTATGTTTCACAAAATTTTCGTCATAATATTCAATAACGATCGTTCCTTTTCTCTTCACATCTTCTCTTACATCCGGAATAGAAAGGCATCCTTCGTTGAATTTCCATTCTTCTCCGGATTCTTCAAGAATCCTTGCGTTAATGAAAACTTTTTTAAACTCAGCCAGTTCGTCCCTGATATCTTCATAATCTTCGTCATCTGCAAGTGGCGTCACATCAATCACAAACAGGCGCAGATCCAACCCGATTTGGGGTGCTGCAAGCCCTATGCCATTCGCACTGTACATCGTTTCGAACATATTATCTATAAGTTCCTGTAAACCGGGATAATCTTTGTCTATATCTTTTCCCACCTTTCTCAAAACAGGATCCCCAAAAGCTCTAATTGGTAAAATCATCTTATTCTTTGTTCTAAAAAATTCTGCAATATAATCGTTGCGCTTACTTTATCTATTAACCCCTTTTCCTGTTTCTTTTTTTTGCTTTTCCCACTTTGGGAGATAAAAAAAGAAGCCATTTTGGAGGTAAACCTTTCGTCTAAACGGTGGACGGTAATACCTGAAAATTCTTTCTGAAATTCTTCAATGAATTTTAAAATATCCGTCTCCACTTCGGAAACATTTCCTTTCAAATCTGTAGGAAGGCCTACTACCACACCATCCACTTTATTTTCGGTGAAATATTTTTTCAGAAACTCCATCAAAAACTGGGTCTCAACGGTATCCAGTCCGCTTGCAATAATCTGCATATCATCTGTTGCAGCGATACCGCAGCGTGCCTTTCCATAGTCTATTGCAAGGATCTGTCCCATAAGTGTGCAAATTTAGTAAAATTTAATGATTTTATTCATAACGCAGTTTTTTTATAAAAATCATGTTTTATTCCATTATTTTTTTTATAATTTTAATCTTCAAAAAAACGAAAATATGAAGAAACTCATCCTCGTAAGACATGCGAAAAGCGACTGGCCGGAAGAAACGGAGGACTTCGACAGACCTTTGGCAGACAAAGGATTGAAAGATGCTATGAACATGTCGAGATTCATGAAAAACAATAATATTTCCATTGATCAGTTTATTTCCAGCCCGGCTGTGCGTGCCCTGAATACGTGTAAAATCTTTAACCAGGCCTATCAGCTTAATGTCTCTACCGAGGATAAGCTTTATAATCCTTCGGAAAGAAATTTTGAATCTGTAATCTACAACCTGGATGACAGCGTGAGTTCTGTAGCTTTTTTCTCCCATAATAACGGAATTTCCAATTTTGCGAATTCCATCTCAGAAGATATTTTTCATTTTCCCACCTGTGGAGTTGCCGGTTTTGAAATAGACTGCAATTCCTGGTCTGAGTTCGACGGTGCCAAGAAAAAACTTCTGTTCTTTTATGAGCCAGGGAAAATATAATTATATCTTCTTTTGGCTATTCTTACTCCTTTTTTCCATGTGCTAAAAAGGAGAAATCCTATATTGAAGCTATTGCGGTAAATGATGTTAGCGTTGAATTCTGAATATTCACATGCCAGACAAGATTTTAATATACTCAGATTTTTGGCTGAAGCCATGCATAAAAAAGCGGGCTAAAGCCCGCTCCTATCAAATTATCTATTTTTTATTTAATTTGCTTTCAGCAATTAACTCTACTTTCTCATAAGATCCAGATCATCAAAATCAAAGCTGAAATCTGTAACATCGGATATTGGTTTTAGTTTTGCAGACTCCGCCTTTCCACTTTCATCATAACTGAAGATAATATAGGCATCGGCATCATAGCTTCTGTCGTCCCATTTTATAATGAATGAATTATTGGAATAGGGAAGCAGTTCACCTTTAAGCCTTGGAGAGTTCTGACAAGAGATTCTGTAAGTACTTCCCTGCTGAGAAATTTCCACATCGCCAAACCATTTATCATTGTACTTTCCTACAAACTGTTCGGCTTTCGGCTGAAGATTTTTTTCTTTTTTAAAGGATTCTGATTTGGCGAAAGCTTCTTTTTTCTGCTTATCATACTCAGCATTTATTTTTGTCATTCTTTCACCATAGGTTTTCAGCCAGTTTCTGTCTTCTACTCCCAGATATGAATCTTTTACTGTATTGGTGATTGTATTAAAAGCGGCTCCGGACTGTTGGTTGGTTAGTACCACGATTCCCAGTTTCATATCCGGGATCAGGGTAAATTGGGTAACGGTTCCTATCAGACCTCCCGTATGCTGGATCTGTTTGTGCCCTTTCACATCGCTTAAAAACCATCCTAATCCATATCCGTAGAAACTTGTATCATAAGGATTTTTTAAAGCAACCCTATCCGGAATCTGTAAGCTCCATAGCTGCTGTACATTTTTATCTGAAACTAATTTTTTACCGTCTTTGGTTGTGAAATTATTTAAAAGGAAATCAGCCCAGATGGTCATATCCTTAATATTACTCATAATTCCTCCTGCTGCATTTCCCGTTTCATTCCAGTCGTGCGGAACGGCAATGGCTTTCCCATCTACAGGAGCATGGGCATCAATTTTATTGGATACGGCTTTCGCTCTGTTGTAGCTTCCAAAGCTTGAAGTCATTCCGACAGGCTTCATAATTCTCTGCTCGATAAATTCTGCCCAACTCAGCCCGGAGATCCTGTGGATGACTTCTCCGGCAACGATGAACATGATGTTATTATAATCTAATTTAGTTCTGAAAGGATTCTCCGGCTTCAGATATCTTACATTGTGAACAATATCATTTACCGTCAGGCTTCCGCCTTCAGGAAAAAACATCAGGTCGCCTTGTCCCAAGCCTAATCCGGCTCTGTGTGTTACAAGATCTTTGATGGTTATATTTTGGGAAACATACGGATCATACATCTGAAATTCCGGAATGTATTTTGAAACTTTATCGTCCCAGTTCAGTTTTCCTTTATCAGCCAGAATAGCCAGCGCAGTACAGGTAAATCCCTTTGAATTAGATGCAATTCCTACCAATGTATTATCATCCATCGGCTGTTTGGTGGTTAAAGAACGTTGTCCGAACCCTTTGGAATAAATCACTTTTCCGTCTTTTATGATTCCCACCGACATTCCCGGAACATCGAAGGTTTTTAAAGTATTCCGGATCAGTTCATCCAATTTCTTTTCTTCAACCTGGGCATTGAAAAGCCCTACCGCTACAAGAAAAAGTAAAAGAGAAAGTTTCTGCTTCATTTTTTTAATTTTTTCAAATTTAGTAAATATTAGGCGACGCGGGCTTCTCCTGTAAAACTTTGTTTATTTAAAAATAACCTGATCCTTAATAGAAAATAAATCTTTCCTAAATTTGTAAAAATTTCAAATCTTCATGACGAAAATTCTTCTTCTCTCCGATTCCCATTCCTATATAGATGACCGTATTTTAGAATATGCGTCACAAGCCGATGAAATCTGGCACTGCGGGGATTTCGGAAGTATGGAGGTAATTGAAGAACTGGAAAAAATAAAACCTTTAAAGGGGGTTTACGGAAATATAGACAACGCGAAAATCAGAGCTGAATTTCCTGAAGTCAACCGTTTTTTCTGCGAGGATCTTGAAGTTTTGATGATCCATATTGGTGGATATCCCGGAAAATACACACCACTGACAAACAGAGAAATTTCTGCAAAGGCTCCAAAGCTGTTTATTTCAGGACATTCTCATATTTTAAAAGCCATGTTTGACCAAAAGAATAACCTCCTTCACCTGAATCCCGGAGCCTGCGGAAAGCAGGGATGGCATAAGACGAGGACAATGATGCGTTTCGTAGTGGAAGGTGAAGAGATCAAAGATTTGGAAATCATTGAACTGGGACCTAAGATTTAATTTTGAAAACAATAAAAGAAGGAGTACAATACATGAAAATCGGAGACAAAGTTTCTGTAGTAGATGAGGATTTGAGCGGGATCATTACTTCCGTGAACGGGAATATTGTTGTTTTCAAAGATGAATATGGTTTTACCTACCAATATCCGAAAGAGAAGCTGGTTCCGAAAAACGCAGAGCTTTATGAAAATATCCGGGTAGTGAGAAAAGCAGAACCGAAGAAAGTGACTTCCAAAAAACATCAGAAAAATCATATGGTTCTGGATCTGCACTTTCACAATCTCGTAAGGAATCCCAGCGATTATGACAGTTTTGAGAGACTTTTTATCCAAAAAGCGAAATTAACAGAAGTTCTTGATTTCTGCAGAAAGCATCATCTGAAGAGGCTGGAGATCGTTCACGGGATCGGTGACGGAACGCTGCAGAAAATGGTTATGGATGTTTTGGAAAGCCAGACAGATATCGATTTCTATAATAAGGAAATACTTCATCATCAATCGGGTGCCGTTATGATAGAATTTCACTAAATTTGCAGCAATTGAAATATGAACGTACTTAATTTACTTTTTATCAAAGACGGATTAATCTACCAGATTGCCAAAAACAAAAGCATTCAGGAGGAAAAGTCTTATTTCGTTACTGAAGAAACTCCGGACACTCTTATTGAAGATAAACTGGATGAAATTCTCCTTAAGCAGAGGTTTGATGAAATCCATGTGATTTCGGCACTGAATCACTTTACCCTGATGCCTGAAGGATTTTCTGAGCATGAGGCAGGATTTGAGCTGATTGCTTTTAATGCTCCGGCTGACAGGGAAAAAGAAGAGCTCATGCTTTCTGTCAATAAAAAGTTCGGGGTACAGTTTTATTATACATTTCCTAAAAACTTTTACAAAAAAATAAAAGAGCTGGCAATTCCGGTTCATTTTAATTTTTCAGGGGAAAAGTTTCTGAACTCGATCAACAATAAAAATAACAAGGAGATTCACATCAATCTGTACCACAATCAATGTGAGTTTTTTGCTATAGATAACAAGAAGGTTATTTTATACAATAATCTGGATGTGAATTCTGAAGTGGACTTTCTGTATTTCGTAATGTTTACGCTCAGTAAAATAGGCTTCGGAATTAACGAAACCAACTTTTACGCTTACGGTGAAACCACTGAAAATGAAACCTTTATTTCCGAGCTTCAGAAATTCGTTAAAAATATGAGAATTGTTTTTGACAATATTCCTAATAAGAATTTTATACTTAATTAAAGGGATTAGGAATAAGGGAACAGGGCCTAGCCTTACTATGTCTTCCCTAATCCCTAAATCCTATTACCTAAACCCTAAACAAATATGTTCAGAATAATATCCGGCAAGTGGAAAGCCAAAAAAATAGCCGCTCCCAAAAATTTTGATGTAAGACCTACTACAGATTTTGCCAAAGAAGCGCTTTTCAGTATCCTGGAAAACAAATATGATATGCAGTCGATTTCCGTGCTTGACCTGTTTGCAGGCATTGGCTCCATCACTTTCGAATTTGCTTCCCGGGGATGCCAGGATGTGACTTCGGTTGAGCTGAATCCAAAGCATACCAGCTTTATTAATTCTACGGCTTCAGAGCTTGATATGTCTCTGCAGGTCAACGTTCAGAGGGGTGATGTTTTTGACTGGCTCAAAAAATTCAGAAATAAGAAAAGCTTTGAGATTGTATTTTCCGATGCTCCTTTTGAAATGGAAGAGAAGAAATATTATGAGCTGCTTTCTCTGGTTTTAAACAATAAATTCGTTAAGCCCAACGGAGTTCTAATCGTAGAACATCAGAGCAGGATGAAGCTGGAGCATCCCAACTTAATAGACACCCGAAAATACGGAAATGTAAGTTTCAGTTTTTTCGAAGCGAATAAAGAAGATAATCAGGAAATTTAATTCCTGATTATTTTTTTTACGGAAAGATCCGGTGCAGCCATTCCCCAATTGGTAATAGCTTCTATAACGGGCTGGAGTGTCTTTCCGAAATCCGTCAGCGTATATTCTACCATTAATGGAGGTTTTTCGGTATACACCTTTCTGTTGATGATGTGGTCTTCCTCAAGCTGTTTCAGCTGCAGGCTTAACGTTCTTTCTGTGATGGTAGGAATTAATTTCCTAAGCTCATTATATCTTTTGGCACCGTCTGTAAGATGAAATAAAATGACAGCTTTCCATTTCCCACCTATAAATTTCATGGTGACGCTGGTACAGCACGGGTATTCTTTGTTATCTATTGTGTACATTTTTTATACTATCCTTTTTTACCGTTATTGCAAAGATATTAAACTTAAATTACTTTTGTAACTATAAAAATGATAGTACAATAATTTATGAACTTTTTAGAACAAATGAAAAAGAGGTATACGGTAAAAAAGTATGATCCTCAGGGAAAAATCAGTGCAGAACAGATTGCAGAGTTGAAGGAGATCCTTAATTTAAGTCCTTCTTCTATTAACAGCCAGCCGTGGAATTTTATTTTCATTAATAAGCCTGAACTCAGAAAGCAACTGGCAGAAGCTTCCTATTTTAACAGGGAAAAAGTATTGGACAGCAGCCATATCATTATATTCCAGGTGATAAAGAACCCGGAAGATTTTGAAAAACAGATCGAAGAAAATCTTCCTGAAGGTTCGGTCAATTACTACAGGAATATGGTAAAACCACAAGGCGAAGCTGCCATCCGCGCGTGGATGGGACATCAGGTTTATCTTTCACTGGGCGTTTTACTTTCTGCATGCGCAGCTATGGGAATAGATTCCACTCCGATGGAAGGTATTGAGACCGAAAAATATGACGAAATCCTTAAAAATAGTTCTTATAAGACACTTTTTGCAGTAGCCATAGGGAAAAGAGATGAAAATGACAGCAACCATCCGGAAACAACTCCCAAAAGAAGATTGAAGAGTGAAATGGTTATTTTAGAGCCTTAATATTTCATGCCTTCCCATAAAAATAAAAGCTGTTTCGGGTTGAAACAGCTTTTGTATTATAATACTTTCAATTCCAGATCTATAGTTTTTCCAAAGAATTTCTTAGAAATCTTTTCAAAGTTTTTCGTGAGATCCGAAAGGTAGAAATGATAGTTTGGTTTGGGATTATTGTCATTCAGAAGATGGTATTTATCGAGGATGATCTTCAGGTGGTTGGCAACAATATTGGGAGAATCGATCACGCGGACCCTGTTTCCGTAATACTGCTTGATCTCATCGATCAGCAAAGGATAATGGGTGCACCCCAGAATAAGGGTTTCAATATTCTTGAGCTTGTTATTGCTTAAATAATTATAAATGATGGCATGCGTAATCGGATGGTTCTTGAATCCTTCTTCAATAGCAGGCACCAGCAACGGAGTAGCCAGCTCATCAACTTTGATCCATTTATTTTGTTTCCTGATGCTCTTTTTATACAATCCGGAATTCACAGTTGCTTTTGTGGCAATGACTCCAACATTGTTATGGATCTCATAGGCTACTTTTTCGGCAACGGGATTAATAACGTCTATGACAGGAACTTTTCCGTTCACAGACTGCATCACTTCGTTTAAAGCGTTCGCTGTAGCTGTATTGCAGGCAATGACAATTGCTTTACAGTTCTGCTGAAGCAGAAAATTGGTGATCTTCGTAGAATATTCTATGATCGCATCCTTCGACTTTTCACCGTACGGAAGGTGTTTGGTATCTCCAAAATAGATCAGATCTTCATGAGGAAGAAGTCTTTTGATCTCTTTAGCTACGGTAAGCCCTCCCACCCCGCTATCGAAGATACCGATAGGCTGGCTTGGTGAAAGATGTGAATAATCTTGCTTTTTAGTTTTCAAATGAACTGAAATTTTATACAAAAATACAAAGATTTTTAGATTTTTGTATTCCAGATTTTGGACTTTATTATTGAAGTACTAAATGTGTTAAATTCTTAAACTTGTAACTGGTTCAGTTATAATTTAACTTCAGATAGAAATTTCATAATTATGCTTCGACCACACTCAGCATGATCTCTACTACTAATTTAAAATCAGCTTAACATTATCATCTTGAACATAGTCAAAATAACTTTATGAATATTTTACTTATACCAAAAATAAATCCGAAGCAATTCCATCCGCCATAAACCAATGCTTTTCCGGTATCTTCAAATGATTGTCCTCTTTGATTAAAATCCCTTCTTCTATTTTAGATTTTATCTCGTGCTGGAAATGTTCAATAATCTGATCATTGAATTTGCTGTTCAGGCTTTCAATATCAACTCCCCAAATTGTTCTCAAGCCAATCATAATCATTTCATTAAACTGATCATACTGTGAAAGAATCTCTTCTTCTTTGGCAAGAATTCCGGTATGGAGCTTTTTAATATACTGCTGATTGTTGGCTACATTCCAGCTTCTGACATCAAATCCGTTGTAAGAATGTGCGGAAGGACCAATTCCAAGATACTCTTTATACTTCCAGTACGCTGAATTATGCCTTGAATGAAAGCCAGGTTTTGCAAAATTAGAGACCTCATAATGTTCAAATCCATTGTCTTTTAAGAAATCTGACAGATAATAGAACTCTTTATTCTGTTCTTCTTCTTTCGGGCTGGCCACTTTGCCTTTAGATATCCAGTTCTCCAAAGCAGTTTTGGGTTCTACAGTAAGGGCATAAGAAGAAATATGGGGTACTTCAAGAGCAATTGTTTTTCTTAAATTCTCTTTCCAGATCTCCAGATTAGAGGTTGGCGAACCATAAATCAGATCTATGCTCAAATTTTCAAATCCGAAATCCTGTGCTCTTTTGATGGAATCCTCCGCTTCAGAAGCATTATGTGCGCGGTTCATCAGTCTCAGATCTTCCTCAAAAAAACTCTGGGTACCAATGGAAAGCCTGTTGACCGGAGATTGGGCTAGCAGTTTTAAAAAGCTTTTGTCCAGATCGTCGGGATTGGCTTCCAGAGTTACTTCAATATCATTGTCAAAACTGAAGTATTTCAGAACCTCATCGATGAGCGATCTGATTTCATCTGCTGAAAGAATAGATGGTGTTCCGCCCCCAAAATAAAGAGATTTTAAACTCTTATTCTGCAGCTCATCTTTTCTAAGCCTGATTTCGTTCTTCATCGCACGGATCATTTCATCTTTAAAATTCAAAGAGGTAGAAAAGTGAAAATTGCAATAGCTGCATTTCTGTTTGCAGAATGGGATGTGAATATATATCATAAAAAAAGCCCTGAAAATTTCAGAGCTCAAATTTATTTAAATTAAATCATATTAATATCTATATCCTCTATGATTAATAAAGTTATCAAAGTTATACCCTAAGCTGATCATAAAGCTGTTTCCACCATACGTCTGGATATCAGACATTCCGATGTTATACGTTGCTCCGATCATGAATTTATTAAATCTTACTTTAACAACCGGTGCCACCTGAAGCTGCTGGCTGTCAAATCTGTTCTGTACCGTTCTGTAGCTTACTCCGGCAGAGAATGAATTGATGTCATTAAAGAAAGTAGCCATTAAGTTATAGTCGATCATTCTTGTTGAATTGGTATTCAGGTTGATCAATGCTGATGGCGTTACGAAGATATTGTCAGCAAAATGCCAGTCATATCCTAAGTTTAAGAAGAATTTAATTGGTGAAGGCTCAATTCCGTTTACGATTGCCTTATCATTGCTTAATGCGATATCGTTTACGGATACTCCTGCAAAGATGTTTCTGTAGGTAGCCGCTGCACCGAAGTTGGCATAAGCCATAAAAATATTCCCTTCTTTCCCGATCAATAATGGATCGTAACCATCTTCAACGTTCACTGAAGTATAGTCGAAGTTCATATTATAGAATGAAACACTGGTACCGAAAGAGAACTGGTCTTTTCTGTCTCCCTCACTACTTAGTGGAATAAAGTATGAAGCTCCCGCTGTAATACCGCCTGCAGAAATAGGGCCATTGCTGTCTCTGAAAATAGAGAGCCCTGCTCCCACTCTGTCGAAAATGTTCCCGTTGATTCCTATAGACTGCGTATTTGGAGAATCGCTGAACTTGTCAAATTGTTTGTGGTAATTAGCATTAAGCTGTACGTAATCGGTCTTTCCGTACTGAGCTGGGTTGAACAGGAATTCACCATCCAAAAGATATTGCTGATAGTATGGTAGTGATTCTTGTGCTTTGTATGCATTTGACAAAAGAGCTAAACATACGATAGCATATAGTTTTCTCATAACAAATCTTGATTTCAATTCAACAAATATAAAAAAATTCTCAATATATTTTTAGTTTTCTAAATAATTTCTCCATTTTTTTACAGCATCCGCCATATCTTTGGGCATTGGGCTCTCAAAATATAATTCCTTTTTAGTAGTTGGGTGTATAAACCCTAAAGTATGCGCATGAAGTGCATGCCTAGGAAGAATTTCAAAAACATTTTTTATAAACTGCTTATACTTAGGCAGATTCACTCCTCGAAGAGGCGTATGGCCTTCATATCTTTCGTCATTAAACAAAGTATGGCCGATATGTTTGAAATGAGCCCGGATCTGGTGCGTTCTTCCGGTTTCAAGTTTACATTCTACCCAGGTCATATATTTAAAGCGTTCCAAAACCTTATAATGCGTCACCGCATGCTTTCCGTGGCTTCCGTCTTCATAAACGGACATCTGCATCCTGTTTTTAGGATGCCTCCCGATATGCCCCCTTATAGTCCCTTCATCTTCCTGAGGATTTCCCCACACGAAAGCCCAGTATAATCTTTTGGTAGTTCTGTTAAAAAACTGTTTGGCTAAAAAGCTCAATGCATATTCATTTTTTGCAATCACCAGAAGGCCGGAGGTATCTTTATCAATTCTGTGTACAAGCCCTACTCTGTCCAGATCAGATTTTTCACCGCTCTTTTCAAAATGGAAGGCCAGTGCATTCACCAATGTTTTGTCCCAGTTTCCATGACCGGGATGCACAACCATCCCCGGTTCCTTATCTACCACTACCAGATCATCATCTTCGTAAATGATATTCACAGGAATATCCTGAGGAATGATCACATTTTCTCTCGGCGGATGGGCAAGAAGCACCGAAATCTGATCGCCGGGCTTCACACGGTAGTTTTGTTTTACCGGAACTCCGTTTACAACTACATTTCCGGCTCTGCAGGTCTGTGAAATTTTATTTCGTGAAGAGTTTTGTCTGTATATTAATAAGAATTTATCAATTCTTAACGGCTCCTGGTTTTTATCAACTTTGATATTAAGATGCTCATACAGCCCTTTATTTTCCTCATCAATATCGATGTTCTCCAAACTGTCGGAGTCTAATAATTCTTCATCTAAAAAGTCTTCGTTATCTTCTGCCATTATTTTATTTTTTACGCAAAAGGCCTCAACATTTTGCAGTTGAAGCCTAAATTTTATATAATAAACCGTGGTTATTCTACCACTACTTTTTTAGCCTTTGGCTTTTGAACCGGCTGCTGTGTTGCATTTCCTGTCGTTGTTGCCGGCTTACTTCCCGAACCCTGACTGTTTGTTGCAGCAGATTTAGGTTTTTCTGCTCCGGTTCCCGAAGGTTTCGTGCCAGTAGTTGTAGTGCCTGTCTTTACCGGCTCTGTTTTAGCAGGTTCAGTTTTAGGAACTTCTTTTTTGGGTACAGGTACTGCTGCAGGTGGGTCATAACTCGGTTCCGGATAGCTAGGCACTTCGTCATAATGTACCGGTGGCAGTGATGTATCTACTTTCATTCGGTAGATAGAATTCAGCTGCTCTACTTTAGCTCTAAGCTCCGCAGGCGTTCTCTTACTTGCCCAAAGGTCAATCTGCATGCCCTGGTCTCTTACATCTCCGGAAGCCGGATCCTGGTAATAGATAATGTCCGATTCATCCTTACTTCCATCTTCATGTTCTATAAGACCTACTTCAAATAGACTTTTTGCGATAACCGTTCTTGCTTCTTTTACCGAAAGGCCTACTACATTAGGAATTGAGATATTTCTCATAGGGCCTGAGCCTACTACAACATCAATCACGGAGAATCTTGGAAGACGTGACCCCGGATTAACTGCATTACCTTTATATAATACTCTTAAAAGAGCATCTTTCTGAATGCTCGGTTCATAGATGGTATCGCCGATCTTAAGACCAACCTGATCCAGCCTCTGAAAAGCCAGCCCCGAATATTTATTAATCACATCAGGAACCGTAATTGGAGCCCATGTTCTGGGATTAACTACAATTCTTACCAGTGATCCCGGTTTTACACGTGAACTGGATAGAGGGTGCATCTTTAAAACCTGGAAAGGCTTATATTTTGGATTATATTCAGCACTGTCTACTTCATATTCCAGTCCGGTATCCTCTAATATTTTTACGGCATCATAAACCGATTTATTAATCACATTGGGCACAGGAATTTCCTGACCGTGGTTGGTATGGTATTCCAGCCAGCGGAAAGTAAGCCACACTAACCCCACAAAAATACCGATGGCTACTGCTAAATTCAGTAAAACTTTCCAATTGAAAAGTGATTTAAGCATACTTAAAAATACTTTAATTATAACGGCAAATATAGCTAATAATTTTAAATGTGCTTTTATTTAACACAATTCATTTCAATTTTAAAATTTCTGAATTTCCCTTATTGCATTACATAAAATGATTAAATTTGCCTTAATTGATACTATAATGGTTATGAGCAAAAAAAGTGTTGCCGTTGTTATGGGAGGCTATTCGGATGAATATGTGGTTTCCTTAAAAAGCGGTCAGTTGATCTACGATTCTCTGGACAGAAATCTATATGATGTATATAAAGTGGTCATCCTTAAAGAGGAATGGTATTTCTTAGGAGAAAACGATCAAAAATATGAAGTCAACCGTGGAGATTTTTCGGTGATATTAGATAATAATGAAAAACTGAAATTCGATGTCTGTTTCAACATTATCCACGGAACTCCGGGTGAAAACGGAATCCTTCAGGCCTATTGGGATGCCATAGGGCAGAAATATACCGGCTGTGGTTTCTATCAAAGCGCTCTGACCTTCAATAAAAAAGATACATTAGCCGTATTGTCAAAATATGGGATTCCTTCAGCCAAAAGCATTTATTTAAGAAAAGGAGAAGAGATCAATACAGATGAAATTATTGAAAGTCTTGGTCTTCCCGTTTTCGTTAAGCCCAACCAGTCCGGATCATCTCTCGGAATTTCAAAAGTAAAAGAAAAGTCGGAATTAATTGCTGCTACAGAGATAGCATTCAAAGAAGATGATGAAATCCTTATCGAAAGCTTCCTGAACGGAATGGAAGTTTCTGTAGGGGTGATAGATTTCAAAGGCGAAACCATCGTTTTAGGGATCACCGAAATCGTGCCCACCAATGAATTCTTTGATTATGAAGCTAAATACGAAGGAGCTTCAGAAGAAATTACCCCGGCAAGAATTGACGATGCAACGAGAATCAGAGTGGAAGAAATTTCAAAAAGAGCTTACAATTCCCTTGGTATGAGCGGTTTTTCAAGAAGTGAATTCATCCTTATGGATGGAATTCCTTACATGCTTGAAATGAATACCAATCCTGGATTCTCTCCTGCCAGCATTCTTCCGCAACAGGCAAAAATTTACGGAATATCCATCACAGATCTTTGCGGAAATGAAGTAGAAAAAGCACTGAATAAATAATAATAGAAGTTAGAAATTAGAGGTTAGATATTAGTAAATGGAAGTTTGACAGGAAATATAGGTAACAATTCACTAAGAACCTGAAAATTACTATTCCTAAACTCACAGCCTCACCAGTAACTCGCAACACGTAACTCATCATAACACGTAAAACATGAAAATTGCTGTTTTCCCAGGATCCTTTGATCCTATTACTCTGGGACATTATGATATTATTGAAAGAGCGGCTCCGCTTTTTGACAAACTGATTATTGCGATCGGACAGAATTCCCAAAAAAAATATATGTTTCCCCTGGAGAAAAGAATGGAATTTATTCAAAATTCCGTCGCTGAATTCCCCAATGTAGAAGTGGACTTTTTTGAAGGATTAACAGTGGACTACTGTTTTGAAAAGGACGCGCAGTACATCCTGAGAGGTTTAAGGAATCCCGCTGATTTTGAATTTGAAAAAGCAATAGCCCACACCAACAGAACTTTGGCCCATAAAAAGCTGGAAACCGTATTCTTATTAACCTCATCCGGAAAATCTTTCATCAGCAGCAGCATCGTAAGGGAAATCATCAACCACAACGGAGAATATGAATTGCTGGTCCCGGAAGCCGTTAGGGTACAACGATAAGTAATGGGTAATAGGTAATAATTAATTGGGAAATATGGATTACAATCAAGTTTTTCGGGAAAGAACTAAAAATTTTTCTATTCTTGTGATCAAATCTCTTTCATTATTACCTTATTCAGATGATGTTTCGGTCATAAGAAAGCAAATTATAAGATCTTCTACTTCAGTGGCAGCAAATTACAGAGCTGTTTCAAGAGCAAGATCTGAAAAGGAAAAGTTTGCCAAGCTCTGCATTGTTGTAGAAGAAATTGATGAGACTCAACTTTGGCTTGAGATCATTGAAGAATTGGAATATCTAAGTCCTGAAAAAATGATTCATTTAAAATCAGAATGTGAAGAACTTGTAAAGGTTATGACTAAGTACAAATTTAGATTATCCCAGCTTTAAATGGCATAATTTTTATTACCCATTGCCCATTACCTATTACTCATAAATTATGCACGAACAGTTCAATTTTGCCATAGAGGTGCTCGGAACCATTTCCTTTGCGATGTCGGGGAGTTTTGCAGCGATGCAGAAACGACTTGATCCGTTCGGGGTACTGATTATTGCATTCGTCACTTCTGTAGGTGGAGGAACTGTAAGGGATCTCCTGCTGGATATTCCTGTTTTCTGGATGCATGATTTTTTAACGTGTGCACTGATTTTGGGAACAAGCATTTTTGCTATGATCTTCAAATCTATTGAAAAAAATTTCAAAGTGACTTTGTTTATTTTTGACAGCTTTGGACTCGGATTATTCACCATTATCGGGGTTCAGAAAGGCCTCAATGCTGATATCCATCCATTTATATGTATTGCATTGGGAACTATAACCGGCTGTTTCGGAGGGATCATACGGGATATTCTCCTCAACAGGATTCCACTGATCTTCAGGAAAGAAATCTATGCTACAGCTTGTATCGTCGGAGGATCTGCTTTTCTTCTGATGACAAAGTTTATTCCGCTTTCCTATACGTTTATACAGATATTTACTATTATTCTCATTGTCACGATCAGAACTCTCGCCGTAAAATACCAATGGCAGATGCCTAAGTTTTATGGCTATGATCAGAATTCTGAGATGTAGCGGTCATGTATTCACATAACATAAAAAAAGCACCTGGATCAGGTGCTTTTTCAGTTTTGTATATTGTTCTTAGAAGAATTTTCCTCTCTGTCTCATATTCGGGTTGTGCATATGTTTCTGCATAGAAGGCATTTTCAGCTGATCTTTCATCATTTTGATCTGATCTGTCATCATTCCTGCCGAGTCCAGTCTTTTAGCTTCATCCAGAAGCCTCTGCCCTTCCTGTTTTCTTCCTTTAGAAATGGCGGCGGCGGCAAGATTCAATGTTGCCATTGCTCTGTCGTGCTTCATATTCAGACCATATTCCAAAGCTTTTTTCATAAGCGGTTCCACTTTCGCAGGATGCTCCTGAGCCTGGGTCAGCCCTTGCAAATAGTGAAAATATCCATATTGGGATTTATGAAGCTGCGCCTGATAATTCGTAATTCCGTTTAACCACTGTGCGGCTTTTTCCATATTCTGCTTTCTCAATTGCCAGAAGGCAAGGAGAATATATTCATTCTTGATGAAAAGTATAATAGGCAGCGCTGCAAGAAGGAATACTACGATCCCCCAGCCCAGACTTCTTGTGAAAATCATCATATAAAGTCCTAAAAGGATAAGAACTGCTGCAATTACAATTTTTATGTACTTATTCATTGTTCAGTTTTAGAAGTGCAAAGATAGAAAATTTACAGGTTAGAAGCTAGAGGTAAGAAGTTAGAATTTTCATAACTATTCGCTCTTGATCCGTTCATATGTCTGAAAGCAAAAATCATATTGATTCTTTTCATCTTTTTCATGACAGGTCTCTTCAGTTTTTTTCCAGACTTTCGGATTGATCTTTGGAAAGAATGTATCAGCATCAAGATCCGCCTTAACTAATGTAACTTCAAGTTTATCAACAATTTCCATAGTCTGCTCATAGATATTTCCACCTCCTATAATGAATATCTCTTCATCAATCTTTTTGGCGAATTTCACCGCCTCTTTAATACTCCCTACGATCAGGATTCCTTCTTCAAACCAGTTTTTCTTTCTGGAAATTACAATATTGGTACGGTTAGGCAGCGGTTTTCCTATACTTTCATAGGTTTTTCTTCCCATAATAACAGGATGTCCGGAAGTCATATCTTTAAAGTGTTTCAGGTCTTTAGGAAGATGCCACAGCAGTTTATTTTCAAAACCGATCTCGTTCTTCTCTCCCATGGCCACCACTATTGTTGTCATTCTAATAATTTTTTACAAAATTAGCACATAATTTGTATATTTGATCAGCACAAAAAATTTAAAAAAATAAACTATGAAAAATAAAGGCTGCCTTAGCGCAGGAACTATCGGTATTGCACTGCTTATTATTGTAGGAGTAATATTCTTCTGGGGGAAAAACGGGTATAATAATTTTGTTTCGAAAGAACAGAACGTAAACTCCAAATGGTCTAATATAGAAACTGTATATCAGAAAAGGGCCAATCTTATTCCGAATCTGGAAAGAACCGTTAAATCGTATTCGAAATTTGAGCAGGAAACTTTGACTAAAGTCGTTGAGGCACGTTCCAAAGCAACTTCTATCAACATCGATCCTACGAATATGACAGAAGCTGATATGGCAAAATTCCAGGCAGCGCAGGGAGAATTATCCGGAGCATTAAGCAGATTAATGGCTGTAGTGGAGTCTTATCCCAATTTAAAAGCTGACCAGCAGTACATTAATTTCCAGAGGGAATTTACGGCGATAGAAAACAGCATCAGAACTGAAACGGTTTATTATAATGATGCGGCTAAAGATTACAACACAACAATCAAAACATTCCCGAATAATATTCTGGCGAATTTTACAAACTTTAAAGAAAAACCTTTCTTCAAGGCTGAAGCCGGTGCAGAAAAAGCACCAGAAGTATTTAAATAATGAGCCGTTTTCTGACAAATCAGCAGATCACTTCCCTTGTGGAAGCCATACAGTCGGCAGAAGAACATTCTACAGGCGAGATCAGGGTACACATTGACTCGAACACGGAAACTGAAAATGCACAGACCGCATTTGAGGTTTTCAAAGAACTCTGTATGAATAAAACTGCCGACAGAAATGCTGTGCTTTTTCATGTCAATTTCGAACAGAAATACCTGACCATCATTGGTGACATCGGAATCCATGATAAAGTACACCAGTCGTACTGGGATCATCTGCACGACTATATCACTGCTGAATTTGCCAAAGGAAATTATTATAAAGCTTTAAAAAGCGGCATCCTGGAAACCGGTCTTGAATTAAAAAAACATTTTCCTGTAGAAGGAAAAAATCCCAATCAGCTGTCTAATGAAATTACGTTCTCTTAAACTGGTATTTTCATTCATACTCTTCTGCTTTTACACGTTTGTATCAGCACAATACACGATTCCGCCAAAACCGGCGGTTCTGTATCCCGTGTTTGATGAGGCAGGCCTGCTCACGCAGCAGCAAAAAGACGAGCTGAACAACAAACTGATCAAATTTGCAGATTCTACTTCTACGGAAATTGAAGTGGTTATTATCCCTTCTACCAAAGGAGAAGATGTTAACTTTCTGGCAACTATGTTCGGAGAGAAATGGGGAATCGGAAAAAAAGGCGTGGATAACGGTGTTGTTTTCCTGATCGCTACGGAAGACAGAACCATGTCTATCCAACAGGGAAGAGCTGTAGAACAGTATCTTACAGCCTCTGTTGCAGGACAGATCCTTGATTATATTGTCACTCCTAATTTCAGGCAGGGGCAATGGTATGATGGTATTAACCGTGGTACTTCAGCAATCATGGAGGCTGTTCAGGGAAAATTCAAACCTATGGAAACCTCAGCACCTTCGGGTAACGGAAGTGCTTTTAAGATCCTTATTATCGCATTTGTCATCTTTATCATTCTGGCCTTTATCTTTGGAGGCAGAGGCGGCGGAGGTGGCAATAATGATGACGACGATGTGATCATCACCAGAAGAGGACGCAGAAATTATCCTGGCGGATTCTTCCCATTCCCTGGCAGCTTCGGAGGAGGCGGTTTTGGAGGTGGAAGCTCCGGAGGCGGCGGTGGATTCGGCGGTTTTGGTGGTGGAGGAAGCTTCGGAGGAGGTGGCGCTTCAGGCGGATGGTAATTTTAAAAGATAACAAAATTCAATATAATCGGGCTTAGTGCCCGATTTTTTATTTAAAATGCTAAAATACAGTCATTTCTTTGTTTTATCTTAACATTAAATTCAAATTTTCATATTAGAAAATTAACAAAACCACGCAAAACCCGTTTTTTAATCATTTTTTTTTCATTATATTTACTGAAAACAGGTTTATGAAAAAGACGCTGGTAGTTTTTGCACATCCCTATTTAGAGCACTCCAATTCCAATGTGGAGCTCATCAATTTCTATGTCCGCCACCAGCACTTTACCCTTAGAGATCTTTATGAAGAATACCCGGATTTTCACATTGCCGCATTCAGAGAAAGAAAAAGACTAAAAAGCTATGACCGTTTTATTTTCCAGTTTCCGCTGATCTGGTTCGGAATGCCTCCTTTACTCAGATTATGGATCGATGAAGTTTTTGACAGGGACTGGCTCAAGGAAGGAGAAACCAATCCATTGGAAGGCAAAGAGATTTATATCCTGATCACGACCGGAGGTAAGGAAAGATCATTCACTAAAAACGGGACGTATCAGTATACCGTAGAAGAACTCGTCAGCGGGCTGATCGTTTCCTTAAAGGTTTTCAAGGCCGACATCAAACATATCAAGATTGTTTATGAAGCCAATAAACTGAGCAAAAAAGACATTATTTTACATAAAAAAGAATTTGCAGAACTACTCAATCAGTAATATATGGAGTCCAGCTTAGCAATGAATACATTAATTTTCTTGGGTGTAGCCATTATTATGGTTCCGCTGGCCAGGAAATTCGGACTGAGCTCTGTGATCGGTTATATTTTAGGAGGGATCATCATTGGTCCATATGTTTTAAGGCTTACCGGAAAAGATGTTAACGACATCATGCATGCCAGTGAGTTTGGAGTAATCATGCTTCTTTTCTTGGTGGGACTGGAACTGGAACCCCGGAAATTCTGGGAAATGCGGAAGAAGATTATGGGACTCGGCCTCACGCAGATGCTTCTTTCCATCTCTTTACTTTTCCTGGTTTTCATCAGTGCCGGATGGAGGATAGATAAGGCCATTGCCATTGCGATGTGTTTTGCTCTTTCTTCTACAGCCATTGTACTGCAGACCCTGCAGGAAAAAAATAATCTGAAAACGATGGCCGGGGAAGCTTCTTTCTCTACCCTTCTGTTTCAGGATATTGCCGTCATCCCTATTTTGGCTATTCTCCCGATCATCGCCAACTATAAAGCCAGCCACGAGGATAATGACATACAGATTCTGATCCAGAAACTCCCGGAATGGCTGCAGGCCGGAACGGTCATTTTAGGGGTTGCCCTACTGATTCTTTTAGGAAGATATGTATTTGTCCCTTTCTTACGATATGTTTCAAAATCCGGAATGACGGAACTGCTTACTGCTTCGTCATTATTCCTTGTGATCGGAGTTTCAGAACTCATGGTGGCAATAGGACTTTCGCCGGCGCTGGGAGCTTTCCTTGCCGGGGTAATGCTTGCCAACAGTGAATTCCGGCATGAGCTGGAAGCACAGATCAATCCGTTTAAAGGACTGCTTTTGGCCGTGTTTTTTGTAAGCGTAGGTTCTACGATCAATTTTAACATCATTCAGCAGGATCCTATATTTATTTTCTCTACTGTTTTTGCCGTATTGGCTGTAAAATTTGTAGTTCTCTATGCCATCGGAAAGTTTTTTAAGATTGATACTCCCCAGAGTTTATTTTATGCATTTGCTCTTTCTCAGGTAGGAGAATTTGCTTTTGTCCTGATTAATTATGCTTCGGATCTCTATCTGTTAAGTCCGGAACTCAATGCACAAATGATGGCTGTTACTGCGATCACGATGTGCATCACTCCTATCCTCCTGATCATCAACGACCGGTTCATTACGTCTAAATTCATTACAGAAGTTCCTGATGAAAAGAATGATTTTAACATTCTGGATAACAATGTAACCCAGAAGAAGATCATCATTGTCGGCTTCGGACATTTCGGAAGTACGGTGGGCCGCCTTTTAAAGGCCAATAAAATTTCGGCGACGGTTCTGGACAGGGACTCAGACCGTGTGAAGCTGTTAAGAAGCTATGGTTTTAAGGTTTATTATGGAGACGCTACAAGAATTCCCACTTTGAGGGCTGCAGGAATTGAAGATGCTGAAATTTTGGTTTTATGCCTTGATGACCGGGAGGATAATAAATTCATTGCAGATCTTGTGCGCGAACATTATCCGGAGGTTAAAATTTTTGTGAGAGCCAAAAACAGGATCGATGCGTATGATTATCTTAACAACGGCATTGAAAACATATACCGGGAAACATTGGGAACCGCCGTGGATATGGCGGTAGACGTTCTTCATGAAACCGGCATGAGAAAATATGCTGCCAGACGTCTTGGACAAAGATTTATGGCGATAGATAAAGCTTCGATCAGACGGCTGTCCAAAGCAAGGGAAGATGATGAAATCCTATCCTTCACTACAAAAGAAATCCTCCAGCGTGAGGAGGAATTATTGGCTTATGACAATCTTAATTTTGACAATAAAAATTGGGAAGGATCCTCGTCAGTAGATGACGACAATGACGAGGAAACCCCAAATTGATTTATTGGATACTGACGCTTCCGCCACTGCTCTCCTGCTTAGTTACATTTTTAAGCTCGCCTTTTTTAGAAACATCTACACTTCCTCCTGAAGAAGCTTCGGCATTGACTGAAGAAACAGCACTGATATGAATGTTTGCACCACTGGAGGCATCAGCTTTTACATTCTCTGCGACAACTCCCTCTGCTGAAACACTACTGCCTGATGAAGAGCTGATCTCTGCATTTTTAGCTTTTCCTGAAATATCGATGCTTGCAGCTGATGAAGCATCAACATCAAGGTCCACCGCCCATACTTTTCCGTTGAAACTGCTGCTGCTATCTGCCGAAAGATCAAAATCATTGGCCTCCAGATCTCCGGAAACGCTTGCTGCACTGGATATTTCGACATCCATTTTTTCCTGGGTGAATTTATCTTTTATGGTAACACTTGCTGCAGAATTGGCAACGAGCTTAGAAAAATCTTTGGTATAAATCTTAGCCTTTACATTATGGCTGTTCATAACCCTGATCCCATGTTTATAATGGATATGAAGCTTTCCGCCACTATTGTCCACAAGAATCTCATTCAGGATATTTTCAGGCGCAGAAATGACCACTTTTTCAGTTTCGGATTTGATTATCTGAGCATCAATAGCCTGGGAAACTTCTATTTCGTCAAAATCTCCGTTAAATACCTTTTCCTTCACCGGACCACTGTCTTTGTCTATTACTTTATCTACCCAGCCGTTATCATCATTACGGTCATTATTTTCATAGTTTCTTCTATCATGTTTTTCATTGCATGAGGTTATCAGCGCGAAGGCTGAAAGTATAAAAAGAGTTGTCGATTTCATGTTTACTGCTTTTATAAATTAAGTTTTTAATATCTTTATACTTTAATAACAACTAATTTATGAAAAATATTTCATCGGTATTGTTAATTTCTGCTCTGGCACTTAACCAATCTTGTACTACAATGAAGAAAACCGATACTCAACAGGAGATTCCTGTTACTGATCCAGCTCTGTCTTCAAACCCTTTTATGAAGAAAAGCAAGCTTCAGTATGAAGCTCCGGAATTCAATAAAATTAAAAATGAACATTTCAAACCTGCTTTTGATTTTGGACTAAAACAGCACGATGCTGAGATCCTGAAAATCGCGAATAATCCGGAGGCTCCTACTTTTGAGAACACTATTGTAGCCCTTGAAAAAAGCGGTGAAGTTTTAAAAAGAGCCACTATCGTATTTTCTAACCTTACCAGTGCTAACACAAATCCTACCCTTCAGGCTTTGGATGAAGAATATGCTCCTATTTTTGCAGCGCATTCTGATAAAATGTACCTGAATGAAAATTTATATAAAAGAATCAAATCGATCAAAGAAGACGGTCTTGATGCTGAAAGTAAAAAACTTGTCCAGTTTTACAAACAGAATTTTGAAATTGCAGGAGCGAATCTTTCTTCTGCTGATAAAGAAAAACTAAAGCAGATCAATCAGGAACTCGCTTCACTTTCCACTCAATATGCCAATAAACTATTGGAAGCAAGAAAACAGGGCGGTGTATTTTTCTCTGATGCTAAAGAACTTGACGGACTTTCCGACGACGAGATTGAAGCTGCAGCGACTGATGCTAAAACTGCAGGACAACCGGGAAAATATCTTCTTGCCCTTCAGAATACCACACAACAGCCGCTTCTTCAGAATTTGAAAAACAGAGCAACCAGAGAAAAACTGTTCAAAGCATCCTGGCTGAGGGCTGAAAAAGGTGACGGAAACGATACCCGTGAAACAATTGAAAAATTAGCTAAACTGAGACTTAAAAAAGCCCAGACCTTAGGCAAAGCAAGCTTCGCTGAATGGAAACTTCAGGACCAGATGGCTAAAACACCTGAGGCAGCTACCAAATTAATGAACCAGATTGCCACTCCTGCAGTAGAAACGGCAAAACGTGAAGCAAAAGATATTCAGGACCTGATCGATCAGCAGAAAGGCGGTTTCAAAGTGGAGCCATGGGACTGGAATTTCTATGCTGAACAGGTAAGAAAAGCAAAATACGACCTGGATGAAAACCAGATCAAGCCTTATTTTGAAGTAACTACTGTTCTGGAAAAAGGGGTTTTCTATGCCGCTGAAAAATTCTACGGACTTACTTTCAAAAAAAGAACTGACCTTCCGGTTTATCATCCGGATGTAGTAACGTATGAGGTTTTTGACCACGATGGAAAATCTATCGCAATCTATTATCTCGATTTCTACACCAGAGATTCTAAAAACGGGGGTGCATGGATGAGTAATTTCGTTGAGCAGTCTTATCTCTTAGGAACAAAACCTGTCATCGTAAACTGCTATAATTATCAGAAACCTGCTCCAGGAAAACCATCACTAATTAGCTATGATGATGTTTCCACAATGTTTCATGAGTTTGGTCATTCAATACACGGTATGTTTGCAAGTCAGAAATACCCGTCACTTTCAGGAACAAGTGTTCCCAGAGATTTCGTGGAATTCCCGTCACAGATCAATGAGCACTGGGCTTTAGATCCTGTTGTTCTTAAGAATTATGCCCTTCACTACGAAACAAAACAGCCGATTCCTCAGGCCTTAGTTGAAAAAATTAAAAAGGCAGCTACATTCAACCAGGGATATATGACGACAGAACTTGTTTCTGCAGCAGCGCTGGATATGGACTGGCATACAGTGACGAATGAAAGTCAGCTAATTCCTGTTCTTGATTTTGAAAAACAATCATTAGCCAGTCATGGGTTTACTTTATCTACAGTACCACCAAGATATCATACTCCTTATTTTGCCCATATCTGGGGTGGAGGATATTCCGCTGGATATTATGCTTACTTATGGTCTGAAACCCTTGATAATGATGCATGGGAATGGATTAAAAACAATGGAGGCCTGACAAGAGAAAATGGTGACCGTTTTAGAAAATATATTCTTTCTGTAGGAAATTCCGTAGATCTTAATCAGGCATTCAGAGATTTCACCGGACATGACCCGGATATCAAACCTTTATTGAGAAACAGAGGTTTTATAAAATAAATTGTATAGAGAAGCATCCGATTGGGTGCTTCTTTTTTTTATAGGTTTTGGCTAAAGCCGATGAATGGGATTTTATATTTGGTTAAATGGGCTGAAGCCCATTTCTATTGAATAAAAAAACATATGGTTTTTAACACGTCCATTCTATCACGGACTAAAACACGTTTCTATTCTTAAAATCTCTATTTTTGTGGTTCAAAAATTAATATATGAACTGTCCCTGCTGTTCAGGAAAATCTTATGAAGAATGCTGTAAGCCTTACCACACCGGAGAAAAAAACGCTCCTACTGCGGAAGCTCTGATGCGTTCCAGATTTTCCGCATTTGCTATTCCGAACGGAGAATATTTAATGAAAACTACATCTCCGGCAAAAAGAAAATTGCACAACATAGAAGATCTGCAGGAATGGGGAGAAATTAACGAATGGACAAAACTGGAAATTATAGATAAACCTTCCGTCAGCAAAGTTGAGTTTAAGGCCTTTTATACTGATGAAGAAGAACATGAGCAAATCCATCATGAACTATCAACATTCAAAATGATTCAAAACCGTTGGTTTTATGTAAGTGGAGAATTTTTAGAATAAAGAAAAATGTCCGGAAAATATCCGGACATTGATTATAATTTAGTGGGCCTCTGTTCCGTCAGCTCCATGAGCGTGACCATGTGCCAGTTCTTCTTCTGTCGCAGGACGTGTATTTACAATTTCTACCTGGAAATCTAAAACTTTCCCAGCCATTGGATGGTTAAGGTCTGCCACTACTGCTTCAGGGGTTACCTCTAATACAAATGCCTGGAAATTATTTCCCTGTCCATCTGATAAAGGCAAAATAGCGCCCAAAGGTGGAGTTCCCGATTCCTGGAACATATCAATAGGAAGCTGCACGATTGAATTTGGGTCTTTTTCTCCGTAAGCTTCTTCTGCCTGAATGATAAAAGAAGCTTTATCACCGGCTTTCAAGCCCAGAATATTTTGCTCAAATTTTGGAATCATCATTCCTACACCATATAAAAATGTAAGTGGATTTTCTGCTGTTGTTTCTTCTACAAGAATTTTACTTCCATCTTCTTCGATCGTGTGAAGTATGTAGCTTACTGCTACAACATGGTTGTTTTCAATTGTCATATTTTATCTTTTTTTCGTGATGTTTTTCACGATTAACGTCACAAATATACTATTTTTGAAATGATTGGCTTTGGGAAAATACTAGAACAAAAATCTCAAAACAGCACCCTTTCATTTTCCGTTCTTTGTTTCATCCCGTTTTTTCTGCCTCAATACATAGAGGTAAAGGCTTTCCACCTTGGCTCTGGCCCAGTCTGTTTTTCTCAGAAACTTCAAAGAAGAATTAATACTTGGATTGTCTGTAAAGCATTTTATATTGATCTGCTCGCCAAGCTTCTCGAAACCTCCGTAATATTCTACCAGTTCCTCAAGAATGGTATCAAGCCTTTTTCCGTGTAGCGGGTCTTTTGACGGTTCCTGCATTGTTATTTTTTTTGTAAAAGTAGAATAATATAAGTTGATATGGAAATTTCCGCCTGTATATCCCACACCAGAAACTGTGAATTTAATTGAAATTATTTTTCTTTTCCCTGACTTGAATAACAGAAAAACAGGTAATACCTTTCAATGAATTGCCAGTTGTCAATAAAAACTCCGCTAAACAATTAGCGGAGAGTTTTTTATAGCTTATAGATCCTGAATAGCCGGTTTCACTTCGCCCCCGAACAGTTCAATCGACTTCATCATAATATCGTGAGCAGGATCACCAATATCCATATGTCCAATAAATCTTGTGATTCCAAAAATTTCCTTCATGTAAGCAATTTTATCAGCAACTTCTGCAGGACTTCCGATAAATAAAGCACCATCTCTTCCCCTTCCGCCGTCATACTGCATTTTCGTGTAAGGTGCCCAGCCTCTGGTTGCCCCTATTCTGTCCATCTGAGATTTATAGTTATTGAAATATCCGTCCACTACAGCCTGATCATTACTGACAAATGTGTGCGAATGAATCGCGATCTGCATTTTGGATGCGTCATGTCCTGCTTTCTGATATTCCTGCTTGTAAAATTCTACCAGATTTTTAAACTGTACCGGCATTCCTCCGATGATGGCTACCACCAAAGGCATTCCTAATTTTGCCGCACTTAAAACAGATTGCGGAGTTCCACCTACTGCTCGCCAGATCGATAATTTTCCGTCGTTTTTTGCTCGTGGATAAACAGTCTGGTTCTGCATCGGTGCGCGGAGTTTTCCTGACCAGGTTACATTTTCCTCTGAGTTGATCTTTAACAGCAATTCCAGTTTTTCATCAAAAAGCTCTTCATAGTCATTTAATGAATAACCATAAAGCGGAAATGACTCGATAAAGCTTCCTCTTCCGACAAATATTTCAGCTCGTCCGTCTGAAATCAGGTCCAGGGTTGAAAAATCTTCATATACTTTTACTGGTTCTGAAGAGCTCAAAACCGTAACTCCACTTGCCAGCTTTATATTTTTGGTGATGCTTGCTGCAGCAGCCAAAACCATCTCCGGTGACGAAACTGCATAGTCCGGGCGGTGGTGCTCTCCCATCGCAAAAACATCTATTCCCACCTCATCCATCAATTTTACCTGATCCAGTATTTCACGAATCTTTATTCCTGCGTCTCTATATTTTCCGGTTACCTGGTCAAAGGCCAGATCACCAAACATTCCTATTCCTAATTCCATATTTTTAGATTTTAGATAGACAAAATTACGAATGAAAAAGCTCAAAAACATTGATGTTTGTTAAGAACGGATTGCTATTCAAGAATACTGTTATCAATAAAAAATCCAGCCTAAGGCTGGATTTTACTATTATTTTTTAAGATACTGATCAAAATAATCCGTCACTTTCTGCATCAGGTGAACCCTGTCTTTCCCAATCACATTATGCGGATGTCCCGGATAAACAAAGTAATCCAGCTGAACTCCATTATCTACTGCGGACTTTATAAATTTAATGGAATGCTGCCATACCACCACATCGTCCTGGGCACCATGGATCATCAGTAATTTTCCTTTTAAATTCTGAACTTTATCCAATAGGTTAGCCGTGGCATACCCCTGTGGATTTTCCTGAGGTGTATCCATATATCTTTCACCATACATGATCTCATACATTTTCCAGTCGATCACCGGACCCCCGGCAACTCCCACTTTGAAAACATCAGGCTGACGAAGCATGAAGCTTGTCGTCATAAATCCGCCAAAGCTCCATCCGTGGATCCCCATTCTCTGGGCATCCACATAAGGAAGAGATTTTAAATAATTCACTCCTTTCATCTGGTCGTTCATTTCCGTTGTTCCAAGGTTTCTGAAAACAGCCTGCTCGAATTTCATTCCACGGTTGGCGGAACCTCTTCCGTCCATTGTGAAAATAATGTAACCGTTTTGGGCCATATACTCGTACCAAAGGTTTCCTGATGCCGGGAACGTATTGGTTACCAACTGAAGGTGTGGCCCGTTGTACAGGTAAACGATAACCGGATATTTTTTACTGGCGTCAAAATCTGTCGGGAGAATGATTTTCCCGTAAAGCGGTGTTCCGTCATCTGCTTTTAATTCCACATTTTTAATTTCAGGCCTCTGATAATTTTTCAGTGTATTTTCTGCTGTCAGGATATTCGTAGATTTCGCCATGTTGGTATTGATAATATTCACCGATCTTGGTGTACCTGCATTGCTGTAGGTATCATAAAGATAATTCCCGTCGCTGCTCAGGATTCCTGTATGTACACCGGGCGCATCATCCATTCGCTGCATTTTAAAGTTCGTCCAGTTGATCTTATATAAATGCTTTTCAAGCGGTGTTTCTTTCGTAGACGTGAAGTAAATCTCTTTTTTCTTTTCATTAAAACCCAGAATGTCCGTTACCAGCCAGTCTCCTTTAGTGATTTGGGCAACAAGTCCTTTTTCAAGACTGTAGTGAAACAGGTGATTATAGCCTGTTCTCTGGCTTTGCCAGATGAAATCTGTATTGGAGTTCGGGAAAAAAGTAAGCGGATGCTGAGGCTCCACATATTTATCACTGGTTTCTTCAAATAAGGTTTTTACCAGATTTCCTGTAGCAGCATCGTACTGGTTCATCTTTAAATGATTCTGCCCGCGATTCAGAACGCCTACAAAAACATATTTGGAATCCGGACTCCACGTAACAGCTGTTAAGTACTGATCTTTTTCACCTTCAATTTTCAGAAAAGTGGTTGACTGATTTTTGATATTATAAATCCCCAAAGTGACTTCATGGGATTTCTGCCCTGCCATGGGATACTTGATATTGTGATTTACGGCAGGCGTTACCGACCAGTCAATAACAGGATAATCTGCCACCATTGTCTGATCCATTCTGTAAAATGCCACAGCATCAGAATTAGGAGCCGGAAAAATTCCTGTATCAATTCCGAACTCATTTCTGTGAACCGCTGCACCTCCGTTGATGATATTGTCATCAGAATCATTGGTTACCGCTATTGTTTTACCGTTTTTATTTACATATAAATTATTCTTTACGGTAAAGGCAAAGGTCTGGTTATCTCCGAACATTTTCATATTGGAAGCATTTGCATCAACTGCAGCCGCTGTCTTTACCTTCCAGTCGTTTCCTGATTTTTCGATCCAGAACATTTTATCGTTCGCGTTGAAATAACCACTTGAACCGCCGATAAATTTGATTTGAGGGACTGCCTTTAGCTTAGCATCTGAAAATGATCTGTTCAGTTGGGTCAGAGACACTAAAGTATCCTGCTTATTGGTCTTCATATCAGTAATCAGATAACCGCCTTTTACAGCCTGAATATATGATTTACCATCTGCGGACCATGAGAACTGGGATATATTTTTCACGGCAAGATTTGTTCTCAGTCCATTTACTGCCTCCGCCATTGTAAATTTTTGGGTCTGTGCGATTGCAGAACTCCCCAAAACCAACATCAATAAAGAAAATCTATGTAATTTCATTGTATAAAATTGAATCCTTCAAAAATAAGAAATAAAAGTCATTCGTTAATAAATGTTAAAATAAAACATTCATAAAACAGGATTAATGCATTGATAAAAATAAATCCTTAACTTAATAGTAGAGTAATTAAGGTGAATGGCGAAAGGTCAATTGTGAATTTTATAGGTGTAAACAATTGACATTTCACTTGCGAAGCAAAATTGACGATTCACATTAAATTAGTGTGAATGGCGAATGGTCAATAGTGAATTTTATAGGTGTTAACAATTGACATTTCACTTGCGAAGCAAAATTGACGATTCACATTAAATTAAGGTGAATGGCGAATGGTCAATTGTGAATTTTATAGATGTAAACAATTGACATTTCACTTGCGAAGCAAATTGACGATTCACATTAAATTAGTGTGAATGGTGAATGGTCAATAGTGAATTTTATATGTGCAAGCAATTGACATTTCACTTGCGAAGCAAAATTGACGATTCACATTAAAATTAGGGTAAATGATGAATGGACAATTGTGA